>JAEYWU010000007.1 GCA_023428785.1 Pseudomonadota bacterium | reverse complement strand
CGCGATAGCTCTGGGTCGTCGTGTCCTTGTCGGGATTGTCCCTGATGAACTGGGCCAGCTTGGCCACGACACCCGCGCAGTCCTCTGGATGCAGCAGCCGGTTGACGCTCGTGCCGATCATCTCTTCGGGCTTGATCCCGGTGATCCGCTCCAGCGACGGCGACGCATAGGTCACCATCGTATCGTAGGTGTAGCTGATGATGATGTCGTCGGCGCGGTCGGTCAGCAGGCGGTAGCGCGCCTCACTTTCGCGGGTCTGCGCCAGGGCGGCCTGCAGTTGCTCCTCCAGCGCCTTGCGCCGCGAAATGTCACGGGTCGACAGCAGCAGCTCATCGGGCCGACCGTCTTCGCGCGACACGACGCTGACCCGGCTTTCCGCCCAGACCGTGCGCCCGTCCCGGTGCCTGACCCGGTGCTGGATCGACCGGGGCTCACCCGTCCTCAGGACGCGGCGCGCGGCCTTCATGATCGTCAGGCGGTCTTCCTGCGGGACGTAGTCCGCCACCTGTCCGGTCATCTCGTCGTAGCGCCAGCCGATCAGTTGCTCGACGGCAGGCGAGACGTACCTGTGCTCGCCGTCGGCCGTCACACGCACGATCACGTCCGCGGCGTTGTCCGCCAGCATCCGATAGCGCGCCTCGTTCTTGTGCGCCTCCTTCAGCGCCCGGCGCTCCTCGGTCACGTCCCGGAAAACGCCATAGACCGACACTGGCGGCCCGTCGGATCCGATCTCGGACGCCGCGCGCGACTGAACGATGCGCTCGACCCCGTCGCGCCGCACCAGTCTCAGCTCGAACTGGAAGGCGCCGCCCGTCTGGATCACCTGGCCGATCTGGCGGCGCACCTCTTCGCGGTCCTCGGGGTGATAGAAGCTGACTGCGTCGTCATAGTTCGGATCGAAGGTCTCAGGCGTCACCCCGTGGATCCGATAGACCTCGTCGGACCAGTGAACGGACTGGGTGGCGATATCCAGCTTCCAGTGGCCCACGCCCGACATCGTCTCGGCCAGGTTCAGCATGGTCAGTTCTTCGTCCCGGCGGCGCGCCTCGTCCGCCCGGTCCAGGATATCGCCGGCCATAGCCGCCATGGTCCTGAGCGACTCCAGCGCGCCTGCGTCCGGCGCCGGCCGGGCGACCTGGTCCACGACACACAGGGTTCCGACCCGGCGCCCGTCCCGCTGGGTGATTACCGCGCCCGCATAGAAGCGAATGTGGGCCGCGCCCGCGACCAGCTCGTTCTCGCAGAACCTCGGATCAACCGAGGCGTCCGGCACCACCAGCACCTCATCCGGCCCCAGACCCAGCGCGACGTCGGTGAAGCTCATCGCCTTGGGCGCCGACGCCCGACAGACGTTCTGGCCGCCGCATAGCGACATCCCCTGCGGCCCGGTCAGGACCACGGTCGCCGCCGGCGTGCCGAACAGGGTCGCGGCCACGCTGCTGAGGCGGTTGAGGGAAGCTTCGGTCGCGGCGTTAGGCATCATTCAGGTCCGTTCGCCAACAGGCTGAACGAAAAGACCAAAGATTGGGTTAGTGAGCGCCGTTCTGTTTCAGCGCGAGGCGTCCGCCGGCCAGATCCAGCCACACCCGGCCCTGCCCGATCGCCCCCAGTCCCAGCAGCCCGCGTGGGAATCCCGGCACCCCGGCATCGGGATAGATATGGATTTCGGTTGCGCCCAGATCGCGTCCCGCCACGGTGACGCCGCGGGCCTCGACCACCTGCCCCGTGCTGACGCCGCCCAGCACGATGCGACGCGACACGCCGGCCTCGCGCCCGTCCAGCAGCCCGGCCGTCCGGGCCGTGGCCTCGGCCAGCGACACCGCCGCCGTCGAGCCGGTGTCAACCAACAGGTCCAGCACCGTCTCCTCGACCCGGACCCGCGCCTCCAGCCCCCGTCCCCGCGCCTTCGCCGGCACGAAGACGGCGTCGGCCGGCGGCGCCGCCCGCGAGCGGTCCTGAAAGCGCGCCGTGCGCCCCTCGAAGTCCAGCTCGATCAGCAGGGCGCCCAGGACGTCCTGCCCTATCACCAACCGGATGCCGCCCGCCTCCGGCCGGCTCAGGGGCCCCAACTCCACCACCGCGGCCCGCACCCGCGAAAAGCCGATCTCGCCGATCTCCAGCGCCAGGTCGGCGCCCGTGACCACCTGTCGGTGTCCGCCCGCGCCGAAGGCCACCAGCGGCGGGGCCGCCGCCGTCTCCAGCCCGATCTCGTCCGCCAGGCTCTGGTCGACCGACGTCACCTCCGCCCCGGTGTCGATCAGGGCGGGCGTCGTGCGCCCGTTCAGGGCCACCATCACGACCGGCAGGCGCGCGGGCGTCTCCAGCAGGGTCAGCACGCCGCTGTCGACCGAGCCGGGCGACAGGCTGGCCTCCGGCCAGAAGATCCGGTCCTTGAGAAACCAGGCCGCCGCTCCCCCGGCCCCGAACAGCGCCACGGCGCCGAGCAGAGAGCGGCGTGTCGGCATCTATCCTGCCAGCACTGCGGGCAGCATCGCGAAGAACAGGGCCACGACCCCGCCCAGCCCCGCCAGGGCGCCCGCCATCATGATCACATTCGTCACGCCGAAGCGGGCCTTGTATCCGTCGCTCATGTCATCCTCCCAGTGACAGTTCGAACCCTCAGGCCGCGGCTTGGTTCATCCGCGCTCGTCGACCAGGTCCCAGGCCGCATGGTCCAGCGCATCGTCGGGATCGTCCAGCGTATTCTCGTTGATCGTCTCGCCGCGCACGCTGACGCCGGCCGAATGCACCGTCTCCGGGTCGCCCGAGACCAGCGGATGCCACCAGGCCAGCCCCCGCCCCTCATGGATGCGCCGGTAGCCGCAGGACTTCGGCATCCACTCCAGCGCCTCCACATTCTGCGGCGTCAGCTTGATGCAGTCGGGCACATACTGTTTGCGGTTCACATAGTCCGAGCACCGGCACTTCTCCGGATCGAACAGCTTGCAGTGCACCCGCGTCGGGATGACCTCCAGCGTCTCCTCGTCCTCGAACCGCACCAGACAGCACAGCCCGCACCCATCACAGAGCGATTCCCACTCCGCATCGGTCATCTCGTCCAGGCGCTTGGTTTCCCAGAAGGGCTTCATGGCGCGCGGTATGGCGGGTTTGGACGAAAGGGGGAAGATCGCCAGCCCTCAATCGCCGCTGACCCGCTGCGCATCGTATCGGGGCCACAGCCGCCGGCGCCCAGGTGGTCCTTTAGGGAACCTGCACCCTAGCGCTGACGTTTGCGCGCCATGATGCTCCGAAGCTTCGCCATATCCGCCGTCGCCGTCGCCGCCCTGCTGGGCGCCTCGGCCTGCTCTACCCTGACCGCGCCGGTCGGAAACGCCGCCGTCCCAGAACCCGCCCGCGCGGTCGAAGTCGATCGCTACCTCGGCCGCTGGTACGAGATCGCACGCTATGACGTCGGCGCCTTCCAGGAAGGCTGCGAGGCCTCCACCGCCGACTACAGCCTGCGCGAAGACGGCGAGATCCGCGTCCTCAACACCTGCCGCGACGGCTCCCCGACCGGCGAGCTCCGCACCGCAGAGGGCCGCGCCCGCATCGTCGAGGACAGCCGCAACGCCAAGCTCGAGGTCTCCTTCTTCGGCCCCTTTTATTTCGGCGATTACTGGGTGCTGGACCACGCCGAGGACTACAGCTGGTCGATCGTCGGCGAACCCTCGGGCCGCTTCCTCTGGCTCCTCAGCCGCACCGCCGACCCCGCTCCCGCCGTCCGGCAGCGCATCCTGAACCGCACCGCCGAGCTGGGCTACGACACCTCGCGCCTTAGCATGACACGGCACAACTAGGGCGCTTGCGTTGGGGCGGTCGGGCCCCGACACTCGGCGCCTAGCCAGAGGCCTGTCATGTTCCTGCGTCCGCTCGCCGTCCTGTTGTTCATGTTGTCCGCCGCCCCCGCTATGGCCCAGGCCGACGACGGCCTGCCCGGCCCGCGCGAATGCCTGGACGACAACCACACCAACCGCTGCGACGCCGAGGTCCAGTCTCGCGTCCGCGACCTGCTCGGCGTCGCCTCCATAGAGGATGAGGCCGCCTCCGGCGCCATCGTCTATCGCGCCTTCTTCGTGAACGGCTACGGCCGCGACATGCCCGCCGTCGCCTTCGAACGCCGGCCGGGCCAGTCGCCGGAGGTCGTCATCTATGGCCGCGACGGGCGCTCGACGCGGGCGCCGGTGTCGGTCGAGACGTGGGATCAGGTCGTTCGGGAAGCTCGCTTCGCCGACCGGGTTCTGGCGCCTCTGCCGGACCCGACAGACCCCGATCAGGGCGCTCCCCCAGTTTCGATTTGTCTGCACTCATGGGTCCAGACGATCGAGATCGCGAATGGCCCGCGCGAGCGCTTTTCGGAAGAGCCAGTCCGGCGTCGAACCGAAGACGCCTGCGGCGGCGCACTGACGACACGATACGCGTTCCTTCTGGCGGATCTCGCGGTCCAGCAGATCCCGTGGTGCCATCGCCTCAACGCTGACGCGGAGCGTAACAGGATTACGCAGCTCCAGACCTGCCTGATGCTCTCAGGCGACCGCATGGCCGCGGCCGATCTTTACAGTGAGCGGCTGGCTGACTGGGATTGGCCCGATGTCCAAGACATCGACGACCGCGTCGTGCGCCGCTACCTCGGGATTAACACGCCTCACTCCCTGACCTGGGGCGATCAGGTCGTCCGGGCCGAGGAGTGGTCAGACCGGGACGTCGCTGAGTTTCTGGCCGCCCGATTCCAGGATCACCCCTATCTCTATTTCTGGCCGACGAGTGTCGAGGGAATCAGTCCTCACCGCGTGGTCGTCCGGGGCATGGCCCAGACCGGCGCCAATGACACGCGGCGGGCCGCCTACAGCCAGACCTGGGTCTGGAGCGAACACGCTCTTGTCTGGGGTCTGTCGGAATGGGCCGTTGACGCTTTCGAGCCGGTTCCTCCGCCGGAGTAGGTGCAGGACATCCGCACCGACTTGTCCCCCCTCCCCACGACCGGCCTGGAATCCCTCTCCGGTCTTTCTCATCGTCATCCTCAACACCCCGCGCTTGAGGCGTTGCTTGCCGCGTAATTCGCGCCGTGGTTCAATTGAGCCATGCTGCACAGCGAACCATCGCAGGTGAAGGTTGTTGGCGAAGAGCGGATCTTCGGCTCTCTGCAAGTCGAAGAGCCGGCCATTCTGTGCTTCGCCAAGGTATTCGGTTCTTGCTCGATGGGGGCCTATTCAGGGGCGCTGGCCGAGAGTGAGCTGACGAACGTAGAGATCGGTCGCTATGTCAGCATCGCTCCCGGTGTCATCGTCAATCCTGGCGAGCACCCGACGACATGGCTGACGACATGCGGCCTTGCCGTTGACCCGAACTGCATTGGCATGGGGGAGCTTCCACTCGCCGTCGCCGCCAGCCGTAACGTCGACATGACGCGAGCCGTGACCGACCGGGGGGCGGATCGGTGTGTCATCGGACATGATGCCTGGATCGGACGAAACGCCATCATCCTGCAAGGGATGAACATCGGGATCGGGGCCGTGGTTGGGGCCGGAGCCGTGGTCATCAAGGACGTGCCTCCGTTCGCTATCGTGATGGGCAACCCTGCCCGGTTCATCCGCTGGCGCTTCGATGAAGAGACGCGGGACCGCATCTTGGCCTCGCGCTGGTGGGAATACGACCTGTCGCACATCCCCCACCGGGACTATTCCGACGTTCATGGAATGCTCGACCAGATCGAGCGCATCCAGCCGCCGAAGCTGGAACCCCGCACCTTCACCTACGGGGGCTAAATCCGTCCAGCTGGCCTAGAGCGGAGTCGCGAGGGGCCCGTCCGAATGGACAGTTGACGCTTTCGAGCCGGCTCCTCCGCCGGAGTAGGCGTAGGACATCTGCACCGACTTATCCCCCCTCCCCAAGACCGGCCTAGAATCCCCCTCCGGTCATTCTCATCGTCGTCCTCAACACCCCGCGCGGCCCGCTCCACCCACGAGCGTTCGCCGAAATGGGATTTCGCATAATCTGGCAGTGCCGCCGTCGGGCTTTTTTGCCAAACCGCTGATTTCCCTGAACCCGTCCTGGCGCAGTGGCAGGGTTTGGCAGGGTGGCAGTGTGTTTTGTTGTGGCTGAAAAGCGGGGACGAAGGCCCCCGCCTTGCCAGCCGCCCCGCCCGCGTCCTAACTGCCGCGGTTCATCCGGGGGCTCCATGTTCGCTCGTCTTCTCGTCGCCTTTGCGCTCGTTCTGTCCCCGCTTCCGGCGCTCGCTCAAGGCTCGCCTCAGCCGCTCATCGCGGGCCCGGCCTATGACGAGGCCATCCCGGCGCCCGAGCGCGTCCTCGGTTATGCGCTGGGCGATCGTCTGTCCCGCTCCGCCGACGTCCTGCGCTATTTCGAGGCCCTGGCCGCCGCCGCGCCGGACCGGATGATCATCGGCCGCTATGGCCAGACCTGGGAGGGCCGCCCCCTCCCCTATGCGATCATCGCCTCGCCCTCGAACCTGCGGCGCATCTCGTCCATCCGCGAGGCGTCGCTGGCCCTCGCCGACGGCCGCGCGACCTCGCAGGCCCAGGCCCAGGCCATCATCGCCGACCAGCCCGCCATCGTCTGGCTGATGTACTCGGTTCACGGCAACGAGATCAGCCCGGCCGAGGCCGCCATGGCCACCGCCCGGCACCTGCTGGCCTCGCGCGATCCGGAAGTCGCCGAATGGCTGGACAATGTCGTCGTGATCCTGGTCCCGACCCAGAACCCGGACGGCCGCGACCGCTTCATGAGCCGCTACTACGAGGCGCTCGGCCTCCAGCCCGACCCCGACGGCCTCTCGGTCGAGCGCGACGAGCCCTGGCCCAACGGTCGGCCCAACCACTACCTCTTTGACCTGAACCGCGACTGGTTCGCCCAGACCCAGCCCGAGACCCGCGGCATCACCCAGCTGATGCTCCAGTGGCGGCCCCAGGTCGTGGTCGACGCCCACGAGATGGGCACCGACGATCCCTTCTTCTTCCCGCCTGAGGCCGAGCCGCTGAACCCGCTCCTGCCCGAGGCCCAGCTGCGCGCCCGCCATCTGTTTGGTCAGGGCAATGCCGCCGCCTTCGACCGCGAGGGCGTCGAATATTACACCCGCGAGGTCTTTGACGCCTTCTATCCCGGCTATGGCGACGGCTGGCCGTCCTACCTCGGCGCGGTCGGCATGACCTACGAACAGGGCTCGGCCCGGGGCCTGGCCGCCCGTCGCTCGACCGGCGAGATCCTGACCTACCGCACCACCGTGCGGAACCACTTCCTGGCCTCGCTCTCGACCATCCGAACCGCCTCGGCCAACCGCGCCCAACTCCTTTCGGACTTCGCCGCCTACTACCGCACCGCCGTCGCCGAGGGCGGCTCGGGCTCCTGGCTGCTATCGCGCGGCGAGGTGGACCCGGGCTCGGCCGATGCGCTCGCGACCCTGCTCGCCCGCCAGGGCATCGAGGTCTCCCGCGCGTCCGCAGGCTTCTCCGCCTGCGGCCGCCAGTACCGCCCCGGTGACTACATCATCCGGCGCGGCCAGCCGCTGGGCCGCATGCTCCAGGTCCTGATGGATCCGTCCATCGTCATGCGCGAAGGCTTCGTCCAGGCCCAGGAGGCCCGCCGCCGCCACGGCCTCTACGCCGAGGTCTATGACATCACCGCCTGGGCCCTGCCCGGCTCCTACGGCGTGGACGCCCAGCAGTGCCGCTCGACCCCCGCCGTCGCCGCCGAGGCTGTCGATCCGTCCGTCAGCATAGGCCGCGTCTCGGGCGACCTGGACGCCCCCGTCGCCTACGTCGTCCCGTCCGGCTCCCAGGCCATGGGCGTCATGACCCGCGCCCTCCAGGCCGGTTTGCGCGTCCGCTCGCCGGAAGCCGCCTTCACCCTCGGCGACCGCACCTTCCCGGCCGGCTCCATGATCATCAGCCGCCCGGCCGATGATCCCCGCTTCGACCAGACCATGGCCGACATCGCCCAGGCCGCGAACGCCGAAATCTTCGGCGTCTCCTCCACCTGGGTCACCGAAGGTCCGAACTTCGCCTCGGATCGCTCGCCGATCATCCCGCCGGTCCGCATCGCCCTGGCCTGGGACGAGCCCACGGATTCCACCTCCGCCGGCGCGATCCGCTACATCCTGGAACAGCGCTACGGCTATCCGGTCTCCATCGTCCGCGCCGAGAACCTCGGCCGCGACCTCAGCCGCTATCAGGTCGTCATCCTGCCCGACGCCTGGGGCAGCTATGACGAAGGCCTCGCCGGCTCGCTTCGCCAGTGGGTCCAGCGCGGCGGCACCCTCGTCGGCATCGGCTCGGGCGCCGACCTGATGATGAGCGGCGACAATCCCATGCTCGCCACCGCCCGCGAGCCGCTCCTCAGCGAAGACGGCCAGCCCGTCCCTGCCCCCGACGCCGAGCCGCGCCTGATCCAGGACGGCGACGCCTACGCCGAGGCCATCCGCCCCGCCGAACAGACCCCTGACAGCGTGCTGGGCGTGCTGGCCCAGGTCGAGGTCGACCGTCAGCACTGGCTCTCGGCCGGCCTGCCCGACCGCCTGACCGTGCTCGTCAACGGCGCCGCCATCTACGAGCCGCTCCGCCTCGACGAAGGGACCAATGCCCTGCGCTACGTCTCGGCCAATGAGCTCCCCGTCGCCGGCCACCTCTGGGCCGAGAACCGCGCCCAGCTGGCCTATAAGCCCTATGTCATGGTCAACGGCGTCGGCCGCGGCCAGGTCATCGCCTTCACCCAGGACCCCACCTTCCGCGGCTTCCTCCACGGCCAGGACGTCCTGTTCCTCAACGCCATTTTCCGGGGGGCCGCGCACAGCTCGCCGGTCCGCTAACCCGTCTCCTCCCCCACTAAGATGGGGAGGGGGGCCCCGAAGTGGTG
>JAEYWU010000118.1 GCA_023428785.1 Pseudomonadota bacterium | reverse complement strand
AGGCGTCATAGCGCCCAGACTCGCGCCACAGGTCCGCCAACTGCAGCGTCGGCATCAGCAGCTCGACCGCGCCGGCACGCACCTGCTCCTCGCGCACGATCTGCTCGATCTTGCGCAGCACCCGCAGGCCCAGCGGCAGCCAGGCGTAGATGCCCGCCGCCTCCTGGCGGATCAGGCCGGCGCGCAGCATCAGCTGGTGCGAAACGATCTGGGCGTCCGAGGGCGCCTCTTTCAGGGTCGGCAGGAAGTAGCGCGACAGGCGCATGGGAATGTCCACAAACACACGGGAGGAAGCCCCCGTTTAGCCGGGAGCGGCAGCGCTTCGCAACGACCGGCTGAAAAGCCTAGTCGCAGCGCTGCATCTGAACGACCTCGGCGGCCGGAATCTCGACCCCGTCATAGACCCCGCCTACCAGCGCCAGGTTCTCACCCTGGGCGGCGAAGGTTTCCTGGATGTCGCCGTTGCCGGTCTCATAGCCGACGACCAGCGACTGGCCGTCATAGCTGACGCTCGAGATGGGATAGGTCTGGCCGTCGTTGTAGACCTGCACCTCGTGCTCGGCGAAGCGGAACGACGGGCGCTCACAGTCCGCCGCCCAGGTGCCGATGAACTGTTCGGGCGTCTCGGTCGCGGCGGCGGTGTCGGCCCCGGAGCCGGAACCACCCTCAGACCCGCTCTCCCCGCCACGATTGCAGGCGGCCAGGGCCAGGGCGGACACAGCGAACACGGCGATCAGTCTGGACATGGACTTCCTCGGATCTACGGACCGCCCGGCACGTCGGGCAGCGGAATGAGCTGGAACTGGATCACCAGGAGCAGCACGACCCAGACGATCGCCGCCACCCAGGTGGTCGTGATGAACTTCTTCTTCAGATTGGGACGCTCGGGCGCCCCCCAGTCACCGCCGTCAGTCGGCCGCGACTGGGCTCCCTGGTTCATGCCCAGCGGAAGCACCACGAACAGGACCAGCCACCAGACGATCACATAGATCGCCGCCATCGTCAGCGGGCCCATCAGTGCGCGTCCTTCGGGGTTTCCATGAGCTCGACCAGAACGCCGCCCATGTCCTTTGGATGCACGAAGATGATCGGGGTCCCGTGGGCGCCGATACGGGGCTCACCGGTGCCCAGGATGGTCGCGCCCCTGACGCGCATCGTGTCACGGGCGGCGATGATGTCCTCGACTTCGAAACAGACGTGATGCTGCCCGCCCTTAGGGTTCTTGGCCAGGAAGCCGTGGATCGGGCTGCTCTCGCCCAAGGGCTCGATCAGTTCGATCTGGCTGTTGGGCAGGTTGACGAAACAGACCTTCACGCCCTGCGCTGGCAGGTCGAACGGGGTCTCGATGGAAGTCGCTCCCAGCACATCTCGATAGAGCGCCACGCTATCCTCGATGGACGGGGTCGCGACCCCGACGTGGTTCAGTCGTCCGATCATTTGGGTCCTCCGCCGCCCGGGGAACCTCCCCCGACGGCATTGCCGATATCGCCGCCGCGGAACGGAGCGACGAATCGAATCCACCCGCCCGCACTGACGGCGATGTTCATAACAGGCTGCCCCGGCACGGAGCGGAAAGAAGAATCCGTCCCGACGACCGAATAGCGGCCGCCCGACGAGCGGACCATGAAAGGCGATCCGGAATCGCCGCGGGTCGTGTCGCACTCATGGGCGAAGGTGTTCTGGCCCTCCTGGATGGCGATCAGATGGCAGGCCAGATTACCGCTCAGGTTTTCGCCCGTATCCCAGGAAAAGCCTGCTTGATACAGGTCTGCCGAAGCCGCCCGCGCCAATCCTCGCCCCGTCAGATCCGCCACCTGCAGGAAGCCCATCTCATCACCGAGATTTCGGTCGATGCGCAGCAGAGCCCAGTCCAGGCCGTCGATGTCCTCGCTGGTATTGAACCGCCGGTAGTCGAAGTTATCGTCCAGCAGGTAGTGGGTGATCCGCGCCCGCTCGCCGCCGTTGCTGACGAACTCTCCGGCCGCGTTGGCCCGCCCGTCCTCTCCGTGAACGCAATGGGCCGCCGTAATCAGCACATTGGGCCCGATCAGGGTCGCCGTGCACGACCCGCCGGCTGTCATGCTGATCGTGCCGATCAGCGACCAAGGATACTGCGCCTCATTCACCAGCACCCGGTCGTCACGGCCAAAGAAGTGGTCGTTGATCGTCATGGGACGTTCGGCGCCCATGCAGTCTCGACGGTCGGTGCGGGCC
The DNA here is from genome assembly GCA_023428785.1 of Pseudomonadota bacterium. Classification (GTDB taxonomy): domain Bacteria; phylum Pseudomonadota; class Alphaproteobacteria; order Caulobacterales; family Caulobacteraceae; genus Brevundimonas. Next base: position 8,076 of record JAEYWU010000118.1, on the reverse strand, counting down.
TCACAGCTTCCGTTGCCCGCGCCCGGCTCCTCGCAGACGTTGTTGAAAGCCGTCGCGCAGGTGTCGGTGCGGAAGCGCAGTTGCGCCACCGGTCCGCAGTCGGTCCGGTCCGAGCCCTGGACGCAGGCCCCGGTGCCCAGACCGGGCTCGTCGCACTCGCCGTCGTTGGCCCAGCGGCAGGAATCCGTCTCGCCGTTTCTCAGGTACTGACAGTCCGAACGGTCCGTGCCCATCTCGCAGGCGCCGGTGCCAATGTCCGGGTCATCGCATTCGTTGTCATTGGCCCAGCGGCAGGAATCGTCTCCCCAGCCCCGGGGGCCCTGGGCCGGCTCTCCGCCTGGTTTGACCTGCTTGACCCAAGGGCGCAGCGCGCCTTGCAGGGCGGCGTCGTTGACGAGCCCAAAGCTCAAGACCGCGGCGACAGCGGTGGCGATCCAGGCTCTCACGAAACACCCCCCAAATGAGCGTCAGCCGGTAGCGACTGTTCTGAACCACCTCATCCTAGGCGTCAAAGGGCCCGGGCGCCGCTGTCCAAGTCTGACGCCCTAGTCGAGGCGCACAATCAGGGTCTCGACCACGGGCTTGCGGTCCCAGATCTGGCGCCCGGCCTTCTTGATGACGCGCGCGACCGTCTGTTCGACGGCCATGTCATCCATGCGTTCGGCCGGTTTCATGCGAGACAGGGCATCAGCGGCACGGTCCGCGAGATCATCCAGCGCCTCATCCAATTCCGCATCGCCCGGCAGGCCCAGTCCCCGGATTTCCAGGCCGCCGGCCAGACGCCCCTTGGCGTCGATGGCAACGGCCACGGCCACCACCCCGACGACCGAGGCTAGCCTGCGCTCGCGCATCGCCTCTGAGCCTTCCGGCGTCAGTAGGCCGCCGTCGACGAACAGACGGCCCGATGGCACCTCGTCGATGATCTCCGCCATTCCTGGAGCCAGCCTCAGCAGGTCTCCGTTCCGAAGCGCAACCGCCTCGGGCGTCTGCATGTCCTTGGCCAGATTGCAGTGCTCGATCAGATGACGCCGCTGGCCGTGGGTCGGCACCGCGATGCGCGGCCGGGCCCATTGATACATCTGTCTCAGCTCGTCGCGGCACGGATGGCCCGAGACGTGGATGCCGGGATGGTCGCGCTCGGTGTAGAGCCGCACACCCCGCTCGGCGAGCTTGTCCTGCATCCGGCCGATGGCAAGTTCATTGCCGGGGATCTGGCGCGACGAGAAGATGCAGGCGTCGCCGTTTCCAAGCGTCAGATGCGGGTGGTCTCCATCCGCGATCCGGCTCAGGGCGGCACGGGCCTCGCCTTGGCTCCCGGTGCACAGGAACAGGATCGACTCGTCGGGGAAGTATCCCGCTTCGCTCATGTCGATGAAGGGCTGCACGTCCTGCAACAGGCCGACAGATTTGGCAGCCGCCGTGATCCGGTGCATCGACCGCCCGGCCAGGCAAACCCGGCGCCCGCAAGCCTCCGCCGCCCGTATAATGCTGTCGACGCGCGCCACGTTCGAGGCGAAGCAGCCGACGGCCACCTTGCCCTTCAACGTCGAGATCAGTTCGGACAGTGCGATCTTCACATCCGCTTCCGACCCGGCCGTGCCGTCCACGAAGACGTTGGTAGAATCACACACCATCGCCAGGACGCCCTCGTCGCCCAGCCGCCGGATCGTTTCTACGTCGGTCCGCTGGCCGACGACCGGATCCTCATCGATCTTCCAGTCGCCGGTGTGCAGCACCGTGCCAAGCGGCGTCTTGATCGCCAGTCCGTTCGGCTCCGGGATCGAGTGGGTGATGGTGACCATCGTCACCTCGAAATCCCCCAGGCTGATCGTCCCGCCCAGCGGCACCTCAATCAGTTCGACCTCGTCCAGCAGGGCCGCGTCGCGCAGCTTTTCTCGTACGAGGAAGGCCGTAAACGGCGTCGCATAGACCGGGGCCTTGATCCGGGGCCACAGCCAGCCCAGCGCCCCGATGTGGTCCTCATGGGCATGGGTCAGCACGATCCCGAGGATCTCCTCGCCCTCGAGATATGTCGGGTCCGGCACGATCACGTCCACGCCGGGCGTGGTGGAGTCCCCGAACGTCACGCCCACATCGACGACGATCCACCTGCGGTCATCCGCCGGGCCGAAGCCATAGGCGTTGAGGTTCATGCCGATCTCGTTGGAGCCCCCGAGCGGCAGGAAGACCAGTTCGTCGCGCGGGTCGGCGCTCATGCGTTCGCTCCGAAGAAGACATCGCCGGCCGAGATCATCCGGACCTCGCCGCTCTCAAGGCGCAGCCTCAGCGCGCCGTCCGGGGCCAGTCCTTCAGCACGTCCGGTGACGGTTTCAAGGCCGAGCCGCGCCACGCACGGGCCGGGAATGCCCGAGGCCCTTGCGGACCAATCCTCGAGAATGGCGGCGGACCCGCCGTTATTCCACTGGGCCAGCCGAGCCTGCATCGCGGCGTCCAGCGCCGTCAGCGCCGCCTCGGGCGTGGGTGCGGCCGTCTGGTCACCTGCCAGATGGTCAGCCAGCGTCGTCGCGGGCCGTTCGGCGCCGGACGGCGCCCAGACAAGGTTCAGGCCTACGCCGATCGCCAGCCAAAGTCCGCCGCTCGTCGGTCCGGATTCGATCAACAGACCCGCCGCCTTCTCGCCCGCGATCAGGACGTCATTGGGCCACTTCAGGGTGACGAGCCCGGGCGCGGCGAACCGCTGCATCACGTCGTGGGCCGCCAGGGCGACGACGAAGCTGACCATCGCGGCTTCGGCCGGCGGTCGATCGACACTGATCAGCAGGGTCGCGGCCAGATTGCCCGTGTGCCCGGACCAGGCCCGGCCACGACGACCGCGTCCGGCGGTCTGCTCGCGCGCAGTGATCCAGAGGGGGCCGGTCTCACCGGCCTCCCCTCGCCTGCGCGCCTCGGCATTGGTCGAGTCGATCTGGTCGAAGGCCAAGACCGGCCAGGACTGGAAGATCACCCCAGTCCCAGCGACGAGGCCGCCACGTCCGCGAAACGGTCCAGGAAGCCGAGCGCGAACAGCACCAGCGGGAAGCTGAAGGCCGCCGCCGCATAGGCCACCCACTGGGCGTCACGCGGGGCCGGATCGGTCAGACCCGGCGACGGATCGAACCAGATCAGCTTGATGATCCGCAAATAGTAGAAGGCCGCCACGACCGAGGCCGCCAGACCCAAAGCCGCAAAGATCCACAGCCCGCCCTCGATGGCCGCGCCAAAGACGAAGACCTTGGCCCAGAAGCCCGAGAAAGGCGGCATGCCCAGGACCGACAACGACAGGGCCGTGATCACGATCGCAGTGCCCGGCCGGTCGGCCTTCAGGCCGGCCAGATCCGCGATGTTGACGATCGGACGACCATTGCGGCTGAGCGCCAGCAGGCAGGCGAAGAAACCCGTTACGTCGATGATGTACAGGACACCAAAGGCCAGCATGGCCTTCACGCCCACCGCCGTGCCGGCCGCGATGGCCAGCAGCGCATAGCCCATGTTCGCGATCGACGAATAGGCTAGCAGGCGCTGAATGTTCTTCTGCATCAGGCCGCCGAAGGCGCCGACCACGAAGCTCAGGACCGCGATCGCAAGAACGACCTGGCGCCACTGATCGGCGATGACCTCGAAGCCCGTGCCCAAGGTCCGCGCGATGAGAACCAGGGCGGCCAGCTTCGGCGCGGCGGCGAAGAAGGCGACCGCCGGGGTCGGGGCGCCCTCATAGACATCCGGCGTCCACATATGGAACGGCGCCGCCGAAATCTTGAAAGCCAGACCGCACAGCAGGAACACCAGACCGAAGATCAGGCCGGTGCCTTCCGCGCCCGTCGCGGCAACCGCGATGTCCTCGAAACGCATGGATCCGGCGAAACCGTAGATCAGGCTGGCGCCATACAGCAGCAGGCCCGACGACAGCGCGCCCAGGACGAAATACTTCAGGCCCGCTTCCGAACCCTTGGCGTCGTCGCGATTGAAAGCTGCCAGCACATAGAGCGCCAGCGACTGCAGCTCGATGCCGACATAGAGCGAGATTAGGTCGCCCGCCGACGCCATCATGCTCATTCCCGCCGAGGCCAGCAGGATCAGGATCGGATATTCAAAGCGGCTGTTGTTGGTACGCTTCATCCAGCCGTGGCCGAGGAAGATGGCGACGGCCGACGACAGATAGATCACCACCTTGGCGAAGACGGCCAGTTGGTCGTTGACGAAGGCGCCGAGGAAGGCCTCGCCCAGCGGCCCGACCGCCGAGGCGACAGCCGCCGCGATCAGGACCAGACCGCTCAGCAGCGAGACCGCCGGGCGCGCCTTGTCGCCGCCGTAGGCGCCGACCAGCAGCATGACCATGGCGCCGATGACGACGATCAGCTCGGGGGTGGAGATGGAGAGTGCGTTCGAGATTTCCATGGTCGTCCTAGCCCCCGATGGCCGACTGATAGGCCGTGACCAACTGGTCGACCGAGGCTTGGGTGAGATCGAAGACAGCGGCCGGATAGACGCCCAGCCACAGGGTGCCGAGGATCAGCGGCACGAAGATCGCGATCTCCAGCTTCGTCACATCGGCGATGCCGCGCAGCTGGGGATTGGTCACCTCGCCGAAGACTACGCGGCGATACAGGGTCAGCGCATAGACCGCCGACAGGATCACGCCCGATGCCGCGCCGAACGCCGCCCAGGTCGAGACCTGATAGACGCCGGTCATGGTCAGGATTTCCCCGACGAAGCCCGAGGTGCCTGGCAGGCCGACATTGGCCATGGTGAAGAGCATGAAGATGGCCGCATAGCGGGGCATCGGCTCGGCCAGGCCGCCGTAGAAGCTGATCTCGCGGGTGTGCATTCGGTCATAGACGACTCCGACGCACAGGAAGAGCGCGCCCGAGATCAGGCCGTGGCTCAGCATCTGGAACACCGCGCCCTGAACGCCCGCCTCGTTGCCGGCGAAGATGCCCATGGTCACGAAGCCCATGTGCGCGACCGACGAATAGGCGATCAGCTTCTTGATGTCGGTCTGACGGAAGGCGACCAGCGAGGTGTAGATCACCGCGATCACCGACAGCACCAGCACCAGCGGCGTAAAGACCTCTGACGCCTGCGGGAACATCGGCAGGTTGAAGCGCAGGAAGCCGTAGCCGCCGAGCTTCAGCAGAATACCCGCCAGGATCACCGAACCCGCCGTCGGCGCCTGCACGTGGGCGTCGGGCAACCAGGTGTGGACCGGCCACATCGGCATCTTCACCGCGAAGGAGGCGAAGAAGGCCAGCCACAGGAAGGTCTGCGCCATCGGGTCAAAGGCGAACTGCGACAGTTCCGGGATCGAGGTCGTGCCCGCGGTAGCCGCCATATACAGCATGGCCGCCAGCATCAGGACCGATCCCAGCAGGGTGTAGAGGAAGAACTTGTAGGCCGCGTAGACCCGGTTCGCTCCACCCCAAATGCCGATGATGAGGAACATCGGCACAAGGCCGCCCTCGAAGAAGATGTAGAACAGGAACAGGTCCAGCGCCGTGAACACGCCGATGACCAGCGTCTCGAGCACCAGGAAGGCGATCATGTACTCGACCACCCGGTTGGTGATCGGCTTCCAGCTGGCCGCGATACAGATCGGCATCAGGAAGGCGGTCAGCAGGACGAACAGGATCGAGATCCCGTCGACGCCCATGTGATAGGCCGCCCCGGCGAACCACGGCACGTATTCCACGAACTGATAGCCGGGGTTCGACGCATCGAACTGGGCGACCAGCAGGACGGACACGGCCAGGGTCACCAGGGTGGTGATCAGGGCGATCCAACGCGCGCCCTTGTCCATGGCGTGCGCTTCGGACGACTTCGCCATCAGACGCATCGCGAGGATCGCGAGCGCGCCGACCAGCGGCAGGAAGGTGACGATGCTGAGGATCATGGGCATCAGATCAGCTCGCCAGGCTGAAGGCGAAGGCGAGCAGGCCGGCTACGCCGAGCAGCATCACGAACGCATAATGATAGACATACCCGGACTGCAGCTTCGACAGCCGTCCCCCGGACTTGAGTGACGCCCAGGCGAACCCGTTGGGTCCCAGGCCGTCGATGATTTTGACGTCGCCGATCTTCCAGAAGAGATCGCCCAGCGCCTTGGCGCCGCGAACGAACGTCGCCTGGTACAGCTCGTCGAAGTACCACTTGTTGTACAGGAAGCTGTGCAGCGGCCCTCCCCGATCGGCCATGCGGCGGGCCATGCCCTCGCGCAGGCCGTAGACGAACAGCGCGACCGCCGTGCCGATCAGCGTCAGGATCAGCGGCGCCCACTTCACCCAAGTCGGCACGTCGTGGCTCTCGTGGAGCACGTGGTTGTGCTCGCTCACATAGATCGCGCCGCGCCAGAACTCGGCCTCATGGTGGCCAACGAAGCTGTCGTAGAAGACATAGCCGGCGGCGACGGCGCCCACCGACAAGATCAGCAGCGGCAGCAGCATGACCCACGGGCTCTCGTGCGGCTTCAGTGGCCCATGATGGTGATGATCATTATGGGCGGACCCCGCATGATCTCCATCGTTCGCCACCGGCTCGGAATGGGTTTCCAGCTGTGCCGACGACGCATGGTCGTCGTGCGCGTGATGGTCGTCGTGGTCTGCGGCCTTCCAGACAGGCTTGTTGTGGAAGGTCATCAGGACCAGGCGCCACGAATAGTAGGCCGTCAGGCCGGCGGCCAGCAGGCCGACGAAGAAGGCGAAGTAGCCCACCGCCGAATGGCCGTTGGTCGCCGAGGCGAAGGCGCTCTCGATGATCGAGTCCTTGGAATAGAAGCCGGCGAACCCGCCCACGCCCGGGATGCCCAGGCCGGTGATGGCGATCGTGCCGATGGTCATGACGGCATAGGTGATCGGCAGCAGCTTCATCAGCCCGCCCATCTTCCGCATGTCCTGCTCGTGGTGCATGCCGTGGATCACCGAGCCGGCGCCCAGGAACAGCAGGGCCTTGAAGAAGGCGTGGGTGAACAGGTGGAACATGGCCGCCTGATAGGCGCCGACGCCCGCCGCAAAAAACATGTAGCCGAGCTGCGAACAGGTCGAATAGGCGATGACCCGCTTGATGTCGTTCTGGGCCAGGCCGACGGTCGCGGCGAACAGGGCCGTGATCGCACCGGTGATGGCGATGATCTGGGCCGCGCCCGGGGCGTATTCGTAGATCGGGCTCAGCAGGCAGACCATGTAGACGCCGGCCGTCACCATGGTGGCGGCGTGGATCAGGGCCGAGACCGGGGTCGGGCCTTCCATCGCGTCCGGCAGCCAGGTGTGCAGGAAGAACTGGGCCGACTTGCCCATGGCGCCGATGAACAGCAGGAAGCCGGCCAGGTCGAGCGCCGACCACTCATAGCCGATGAACTCCCAGGTCGTGCCGGCGCGCTCGCCGATCATCGGGAACAGCTCGGCGAACTCGATCGTGCCGAACTGCCAGAAGACGGTCATGATGCCGAGCGCGAAACCGAAGTCGCCCACCCGGTTGACGACGAAGGCCTTGATGGCCGCGGCCGAGGCCGTGGATTTCTTGAACCAGAAGCCGATCAGCAGATAGGACGCTAGGCCCACGCCTTCCCAGCCGAAGAACAGCTGCATGAAGTCCGCGGCCGTCACCAACGCCAGCATGGCAAAGGTGAAAAGCGACAGATAGGCGAAGAAGCGCGGCCGGTGCGGATCCTCGGCCATGTAACCCCAGGAATACAGGTGCACGAGCGCCGACACCGTCGTCACCACGATCAGCATCGTGGCCGACAGGGCGTCCACGCGGATCGACCAGGCCGACTGGAAGTCGCCGATATTGATGAACGGCATCAGTTGGAGGGTGAAGGCCTCCATGTGGCCCCAGGTGTGCTGGCTGAACACGGTCCAGCCGATGGCGCACGACAGGAACAGCAGGCCGGTCGTCACCGCCATCGAGGCGGTGTCGCCGATGCGGCGCCCGAACAGGCCGGCGATCGCCGCGCCGACGAGCGGAGCGAAGACGCCAATCGTGACGAGAGTTTCGATCGGCACCGCGTCAGCCCTTCATCATGGAGGCGTCGTCCACCGCGATGTCGCGGCGGTTACGGAAGAAGGTCACCAGAATGGCCAGGCC
>JAEYWU010000043.1 GCA_023428785.1 Pseudomonadota bacterium | reverse complement strand
CGAAGGCGGCCGCACCGTCGGCGCCGGCGTCGTCGCCAAGATCATCGAGTAGTCCTACTCGACGGTCTGACGACCTCAGAACAAGCGAAGGCCCCGCAGAGCAATCTCCGGGGCCTTTTGCTTTTGGACCTGCGGGAACGTGAGACTTGACCCGGCGTTGCCCCTCTCAGCAGAGGCGAGAGGATGGAGCGATGCGAGCGATTGTGATCATGGCCGCGGTGGCCAGCGGCGGCTTGCTGATGAGTGGCTGTGCGACGACCTATGACTACGCCTCGGCCTGCGAGCGCGATTACATCCAGAACCGCCAGTATGCGACGGCCGCGGGAGCGGCGCTTGGCGCTGCGGTCGGTGCGGCTATCGCGGGTGAAGGCAATCGGGAGGAGGGTGCGGCCATTGGCGCTCTGGCAGGCGGCCTGATCGGAAACCAGCTGTCCGAACGCGAGGACCCCTGCGGCTATGGATTCGGCGGCTATAACCGCGACGGCCGCTACGGCTATACGCGCGTGCCGCGCCGCGACGGATACCGGTATCCGTACTACTGAGCCCCTCAGTCCGGCTGATCTGAGCGGTCGGGCTTCCAGTCGAACAGTTCGCTGAGCACACTCAGGGCCTGACCGCGTTCGCTCGAGAAGTCTGGATCGCGGGCCAGCTGGATACGGGCGTCGTCAGCTGCCGCCAGCAGCAGGTCGCGGTGGGCGACGGGGTCGGCGAAGCGGTAGGCGGGAATGCCGGCCTGGCGCAGGCCCAGCGGATCGCCACCGCCGCGCATGGCCCAGTCCTGTTCGGCGATGAGGAAGCCGTCCTCGGTGCTGCGGACCACCTCGAGACGCGCCTGGGCTATCTGGCTGAGCGGCGGGTCGTAGAGGAGCACGCAGGCCGACTTGTCCGCGCCGCGGCCGACGCGGCCACGGAGTTGATGCAGCTGGGCCAGGCCGAAGCGCTCCGCCTGCTCGATGATCATGATTGTGGCGTTGGGCACATCGACGCCGACCTCGACGACCGTCGTTGCCACCAGCAGGGAAAGCTCGTTGCGAGCGAAGGCGGCCATGACGGCTTCACGCTCGGCGCCGGGCATCTGCCCGTGGACCAGCCCGACACGGTCGCCGAACCGGGCGCGTAGTGCGGCGGCGCGGGCCTCGGCGGAGGCGAGATCGACCTCAACGTTCTCGGCGACCAGCGGACAGATCCAGTAGGCCTGAGCGCCGGTCTCGATGACCTGGCCGAGACGATCGAGCACTGCGTCCACCCGATCCGTCGGCAGGACGCTGGTGGTGATCGGCTGGCGGCCCGGGGGTTTTTCGTCGAGGCGTGAGACGTCGAGGTCGCCGTACTGCGTCAGTTCGAGCGTGCGAGGGATCGGCGTGGCCGACATAGTCAGAAGGTGCGCGCCGCCCTCACCGGAGCCGGCTTTGGCCTGTAGCAGGTTGCGCTGGGCCACGCCGAAGCGGTGCTGTTCGTCGACGACGGCCAGGCCGAGGTTGGCGAACCGAACCGCGTCCTGGAACAGGGCGTGGGTGCCGATGACGACGGCGGTGGAGCCGTCGGCCAGCCCGCTCATGGCGCGCAGGCGCGCAGCGCCCTTGTCGCGGCCGACCAGAAGAACGCAGTCGATCCCGGCGTCTGCGAACATGGGCTGGAGCCGTTCATGGTGCTGGCGGGCCAGGATTTCGGTTGGGGCCATCAGGGCGGCCTGAAAGCCGCTGTCGATGGCGGCCGCCATGGCGAGCAGCGCGACCGCCGTCTTGCCGGAGCCCACGTCCCCCTGAAGCAGTCGGCCCATGCGGGCGCCCGATGCGAGATCAGCGCGGATGTCGGAAAGTGCGCGGGCCTGGGCGCCGGTCAGGGCGAAGGGCAGGGCGGCCTGCAAGGTCTGTGACAGAGCTCCCGCCGTCAGGACCGGCGCGGAGAGACGCCGGCGCGCGCGCTTGCGCTGGGCGAGCGCCAACTGGTGGGCCAGCAACTCATCGAAAGCCAGCCGCTGGCGGGCGACGGCGCCGGCGTCAAGGTCGGCTTCAGTACGTGGCTGGTGGGCTGTCTGGAGGGCGTCCCGCCATCCGGGCCAGGCCAGCTTCTGGCGCCAGGCCGGGTCTTGCCACTCGGGAAGGGGGGGCGTCTGGCCAAGGGCGTCCAGGGCGAACTTTCGGACCTGTCGCGATGAGAGGCCTCCGCCGGCCGGGTAGACGGCCTCCACCAAAGGAATGTCGCCGGCCTTTTCAGGGATCACGGCATAGTCCGGGTGTGGGATCTGTACCTCCGAGCCGAAGTGCTCGACCTTGCCAGAGATGACCCGCCGCGCGCCGACCGGCAGGCTCTTGAGCAGGCTGTCGCCATAGGTCTTGAAGTAGACGAGGTGGACCCACCCGGTCTCGTCGAACCCGCGGACCTTGTAGGGCTGGCCCGGCTTGCGTGAGCCGATGTGCTGGTCGATCTGGATCTCGAAGACGCCAATCTGTCCCTCGATGGCCGATGCGGCTGTCATTCGGCGACGCTGGATCAGCCCGTGGGGCAGGGTGAAGGCCACGTCGCGAATCAACGGCCCGGCGATCTTCTGGAGCGGCGCGCGGACGCGCTCGCCGACGCCCTTCAGGGTGGCGATGTCTGCGAAAAGCGGAAACAGAATCTGAGGCCGCATGTTTGGACCTTACCGGCTGGCGCATCAGTCGCGCAGAGCCTATTTCAGCGGCCCTGATTTCTCTGAACGGACGGGTGAAAACCGGTGGCCGAAGACATCTCGCGCGTGCAACGCCTGAAATACCGCGCCTGGCGTCGGGGCATGCGGGAGTGTGATCTGGTGTTGGGCGCATTCGCCGACCGGAAGCTGGCCTCGATGAGCGAAGCCGAACTGGACGCGTTCGAGGCGGTCATGGAAGCGCCCGACGACAAGCTCTGGACCTGGATTCTGGGAAGCGCCGAGCCGGACCCCGAATACGTCGGGCCGATGCTGGACCGCGTCATCGCCTTTGGTCGTGAGGAGCTGTCGTGAGCGATCCCCGCGTCGTCAGCGATCCGGGTGGACTGGAGCTCGCCGGAGCCCCGGAAGGCTTCGATGCGCTGATCACGGGTGATTTGCTACGCCGGCGCGGGGGCGTCGGCCTGTTCGTCGCGCGCGATATCCAGCGAGGCAACGCGCTCGCGGACGCGTTAGGCTTCTTTGGGCCGGATATCGAGGTGCTTCGGCTGCCGGCCTGGGACTGTTTGCCGTATGACCGGGTGAGCCCTTCAGCGGGCGTGGCGGCCGATAGGATGGCGGCCCTTACGCGTCTGGCTCGCGGCGGGGAGGAAAAGCCCCTTCTGGTGATCGCGTCTGTTGCGGCCGCCGTCCAGAGGATCCCGGCTCGGGCCTCGATGAACCAGGCGGCGTGGTCAACGCGCGTCGGCCGGGTCGTCAACATGGCCGAGCTGGAGCGGCACTTCTCCATCAACGGCTACCAAAGGGCGTCGACGGTCTCCGAGCGAGGCGAGTTCGCCATCCGCGGCGGCGTCATCGATGTCTTCCCGCCGGGCGCGGCCGAGCCGGTGCGTCTGGACCTGTTCGGCGACACTTTGGAATCGATCCGCGCCTTCGACCCGGAAACGCAGCGGTCGACACGTCAGCTGACCGAGGTCGAGCTATTGCCGGTGTCGGAGATTCAGCTGGACGCGGCAGCCATCTCGCGCTTCCGCAGTCGGTGGCTCGAGACGTTCGGGGCCGGGGCGGATGACCCCGTCTATCAGGCCGTGTCGGAAGGCTCCCGCCGTCAGGGGCTGGAGCATTGGCTGCCGTTGTTGCACGAGCGCCTGGAGACGGTGTTCGACTATTTGCCGGACGAAGCGATCGTCTTGATCGATGCCTTGGCCGAGCAGTCGCGCGACGAGCGGCTGGCGATGATCGAGGACGCCTATGAGGCGCGCCGCGAGGTCGGTCGGACCGGGCAGCCCTACAGAGCGCTCAAGCCCGACGCCCTGTATCTGACCCGCGCCGAATGGGATGAACGCGTCTCGACGGTCGCCTGGCGGCGGTTCAGTGCCTTCCACAGTGAGGGCCCGGCCGTAGTCGACATGGGCGGGGTTCAGGGACGCACCTTCGCCGCCGAACGGACGCAGGACAGCGTCAATCTGTTCGAGGCCGTCACCGCGCACGCCAAGACCTTGCAGGGGCAGGGCAAGCGGGTGCTGTTCGCCTCATGGTCGGAAGGGTCGTCCGATCGCTTGGGGGTCATGTTGGCCGATCACGGCCTCAGCGACGCTCCGCTGGCGGCTGACTGGCCGGCCGCGCTGGCGCGGCCCGTCGAGACAGTCCAGCGGGCTGTCTTGCCGGTAGAGCATGGCTTCGTGGCCGGCGATCTGGCGGTCGTCTCTGAAACGGACATTCTGGGTGATCGGCTGGCTCGTCCGAGGAAGAAGCGCCGGGCGTCGAACTTCCTGGCGGAAGCATCGGGCCTGAACACCGGCGATCTGGTCGTTCACATCGATCACGGCATCGGACGTTACGAGGGACTGAAGACGCTCGAGGTGCAGGACGCGCCACACGACTGTCTGGAGCTCCAGTACGCCGAGAAAGCCAAGCTCTATCTTCCGGTCGAGAACATTGATCTGCTGACCCGCTATGGGTCCGAAGACAACGAGGTCGCGCTGGACCGGTTGGGCGGCGCGGCGTGGCAGGCGCGGAAGGCCCGGGCGAAGGCCCGGCTGCGCGACATGGCCGAGGGCCTCATCGCGCTTGCGGCCAAGCGAGCGCTCAGGACAGGCGAGGCGATCGACCCACCGCGCGGCCTGTTCGACGAGTTCTGCGCCCGCTTCCCGTACGAGGAGACGGAGGACCAGCTGAACGCGATCGCCGACGTGCTGACGGATCTGGCCAAGGGCCAGCCGATGGACCGGCTGATCTGCGGCGATGTCGGTTTCGGCAAGACTGAGGTGGCGCTGCGCGCCGCCTTCGTCGCAGCCATGTCGGGGCGGCAGGTGGCTATCGTCTGTCCGACGACACTGCTGTCGCGTCAGCACTTCAAGACCTTCACCGAGCGGTTCGCTGGCTGGCCGATCAAGGTGCGGCAGCTGTCGCGCATGGTGCCCGCCCGTGAGGCGGCGGAGACGCGCGAAGGCCTCAAGGCCGGCGAGATCGAGATCGTGGTCGGCACCCATGCCGTGCTGTCCGAGCAGGTCGGGTTCAAGGACCTGGGCCTCGTCATCGTCGACGAGGAGCAGCACTTCGGGGTCAAGCACAAGGAACGGCTGAAGGCGCTCAGAGCAGATGTGCACATGCTGACCCTGACCGCGACGCCGATCCCGCGTACGCTGCAACTGGCGCTGTCGGGCATCCGCGAGATGTCGATCATCGCAACGCCGCCGGTCGATCGCCTGGCGGTCAGGACCTACATCACGCCCTTCGATCCTGTGACGGTGCGCGAGGCGCTGCTGCGCGAGAAATACCGTGGCGGCCAGAGCTATTACGTCGCGCCGCGTCTGAAGGATCTCCCGGACATCGAGGCCTTCCTCAGGGAACAGGTGCCAGAGGTGAAGGTCGTGGTCGGCCATGGCCAGATGTCGGCGACCCAGTTGGAGGGCGTGATGAGCGCCTTCTATGACGGCGAGTTCGATGTGTTGCTGTCCACCACGATCGTGGAAAGCGGGCTGGATATTCCGTCTGCCAACACGCTGGTTATTCATCGGGCGGACATGTTCGGGCTGGCCCAGCTCTATCAGTTGCGCGGGCGGGTCGGCCGGTCGAAGGCGCGGGCGTTCGCCTATATGACGACGCCGGTGAACCGGGTGCTGACCGTGTCGGCCGAACGTCGTCTGCGGGTGCTGCAGTCGCTGGACAGTCTGGGCGCCGGCTTCCAGTTGGCCAGCCACGATCTGGACATCCGGGGCGGCGGAAACCTCCTGGGCGAGGAGCAGTCAGGTCACATCCGCGAGGTCGGGGTCGAACTGTACCAGCAGATGCTGGAAGACGCTGTGAACACGCTCCGCGCCGAACCGGGCGCGGCGTTCGACGAGGCCCGAGGGTGGTCGCCGCAGATCAATGCGGGGGCGGCGGTGCTGATCCCCGAAGAGTACGTGCCGGACCTGAACGTACGGTTGGAGCTGTATCGACGTCTGTCCGAGGCGGAGCGGCCCGAGGATCGCGAGGCGTTGGCGGCAGAGCTTATCGACCGGTTCGGACCGCTGCCGGCCGAGGCAGATCAGTTGCTGAAGGTGGTGGCGATCAAGGGGCTGTGCCGCCAGGCTAATGTCGCCAAGATCGATGTCGGACCCAAGGGCGCGGTCGTCACCTTCCGCAATGACGTCTTCGCGAACCCGATCGGGCTGGTGCAACTGATCCAGCAGTCGGCCAACGCCTGGAAGGTGCGGCCGGACCAGAAGGTCGTGGTCAAGGGCGAATGGCCAACGGCCGGAGATCGTCTGAACGCGGCTGAACGGATCGTCGGGCGGTTGGCGCGGACGGCCTTCGCGACCTGATCAGGAGCCCGGGCGGGCATCGAGCGCGGCGCGCTCGAGCAGGGATGCGGGGGACTCATCCCCGAGCTGTTCCGCCTCGCCGATGTCAAAGGACACCGTGAAGGGACTTCGGTCCTCGCCGGCATGGAAGGCTGTGCAGCCGATGACGGCCGCGATGCGCTCTGAGACGAGCCGGGCTTCGCCGAGGCGGGTCGCAGGCAGAGCCAGGGCGAAGACTTCCGGGGCCAGACGGGCGGCCGTGTCCTCGGCCCGAACCAGGCGCGAGATCATAGCGCCGATCTGGGGCATGGCGCGGTCGACCCAGCCGCCGGGGCGGGCGGCCGCGACGGCGTCGCGGTCGGCGACGCGCATCACACAGACGGAAAGCGGGCGCTTGCGCTGCTCGGCGGCGGCGCTGAGGCGGGCGAGGTGGGTGGCGAACAGGTCGCGCGTGAACAGGCCGGTCGCGGGGTCCATGACGCCTGTGTTGCGGGCGCGCTCCAGGGTCTCGCGAACCTGATGGTGACGGCGGTAGGCATCGGCGAGGGCCAAGACGCGGTCGGCCGTCTCCTGCTCAGGCGCGTCGGGCGAAGCGACGTCGGCGACGCCGCGGTTGAAAATCTCGCCGAGGTTTATCTCGGCGTCCGAGCGCAGATAGAGGACGACCGGCAGGTGGTAGAGGCGGGTGTTGCGCTTGATGCCGGAGGCGATGGAGAGCGTCTCGCCCCGCTGTTCGCCGCCCCACAGGAGCACGGCGTCGAACTCGCGTTCGTGAAGATAGTCGAAGGCCGTGTAGGGCGTGAGGGCCGCCGTCAGTTGCACGCCGCGGTCCTCGAGATGGTTCGACAGGGCCAGGAAGCGAGGGTCGGGCTCGCCGACCGCCAGGATGCGACGGGGGCTCTCGGGCGCGTCCAGAGAAAGCCGGACGCCGCGCTCTTCGAAGGTTGCGCGGCGTAGCTCGAACTCTTCGGCGGCTACGGCTGCGCGCAGGAGATGCTCCAGGCGCAGCGCCGCCTGGGCCGGATGCACCGGCGGGGTCATCATCAGATCCGGGTGATCCAGGCCTCGGCCGAGCGCCAGGACGGGCAAGCGTCGCGCACCGGCGGACGCCTTGAGGCGGGTTGAAAGCCCTTCGGGCCAGTCGGCGCGGGCGTCGACCACCACGGCCTCGACGGCCAGATCGGAGATCGCGCGCTCGACGCCTTCGACCGAACGGGCCGTGACGGTCGGCCAGCCGAGGGCGTCCAGGCCATGGGCGAGCGGCCCGGTCAGATCGTCTTCGAGGGCGAGCAAAGCGACGCGCGCCTGGGGCGCCGCGCCGGGTTTCGAATCTGTAGCCGCGAGGGGCGTCTCCACCATGGGCGCGTTCTTACGCAATCCCGTCACCAAATGGTATCGCTCAAGAGGGGTTGATCGAACCGCCAAAACCGTCGATTTCACCGACCGATGAGTGATCGTCCGACGACACGGGTCCGACGCCCGGCCGCGCGCAATCTGCTCTTCAGTGCTCTGTCCGTGATCGGGCGGGCTCTGGGGCGGCTGTGGGGGCGCGATGTCATGCTCTACGTCGGGGGCGTTTCCTTCTTTGCGCTGCTGGCGGTTTTCCCGGCCGTGGCGCTGATCATCGCTTTCTTCAAGGTCGTGCTGAACACCGGGGTCGGCCTGGAGCAGGCCGAGGCCTTGATCGAGGTCGTGCCCCATGCGGCGCGGGGGCTGTTCCAGTCCGAGGTCGAGCGGCTGATCGATGCGCCGTTCCATCAGATCTCAGCGCAAAGCGCGGTCGCGCTGATCGTCGGCGCCTATGCCGCGCATCGGGGATTCAAGGCGGTGCTGGCCGGACTGACCTTCATCCATGATGAGACGGACCAGCATGGCTTCATCCGGTTCAACCTGCTGGCCTTCGTGGTGGCGATCTGCGCCTTCGTGCTGCTGACGGGGGTGTCAGGCGCGGTGCTGACGATCCGGCTGATGCATCAGACGCAGGAGACCGAGCCGCTGGAAGGGCTGGGGCTGGACAGCGAATGGATGTGGGCCTTCGCGGGCCTCGTGATCGGGCTGACGCTGCTCTACCGGTTCGCCATGGCGCATTCCAAGCGGGTGCCGTGGCGGGCGTCGGCGGGCGGCGGGATCGCGGCGGCGGCGCTGCTGGCGATCGCGTCCTGGGCCTGCGCGGTCTATGTCGATCAGGTGGTCGAGCTGGGCGCGACCTATGGCTCGGTGGGCGCCGTGGTGGTGTTCCTGATCTGGCTGAGCTGGAACGTGAACGCCGTCTTTCTCGGGGGCGCCCTGGCGACCGAGATCGAGATCGAACTGCACGAGTACCGCCGGGCCAACGATACTGACGAGGCCCGGACCGAGGCTGATCTCAGCCTGTCGGAACCGCGTCACTTCTGGTGACGCGAAAGCGCAGGGCGGCCGCTTCTTCTTCGATGGACTCCAGCCGGTGGCCCTGCTGGTTGAGAAAGTGCGGCACGTCGATGCGGGCCATCGGGTCGTCCGCGATCAGTTCGAGCTGAGCGCCGGGCGCGGCTTCACGCAGCGCCCGGGCCAGTTTGAGGGTGGGCGTGGGACAGCGATGGCCCCGCGCGTCGATCACCTTCACCCGGGAACGCCGACAACCCGGTCAACGGAGCCGGTAGTGACCGAGTGATAGCCCGGGCGGGCCTGGGCGTAGATCCGCGTCGCGATCGGCTGGCCCCAGTCGCCTTCATCCCACAGGGCCTGGAACAGCGGCAGGACGAATTTGCGCCGGCCCATCGAGGTCAGGAAGGTCTCGAGCGCGGGGAGCGCCGGCTCGTAGCGGTTCTCGACGGCCACCATGAGCCAGGCGAACAGGACTTCGGAGTTGCCGCTGGCCGACAAGCCGAGCGCGCTGTCCAGCGCGGCCAGACGATCTGCCGGAACCTCCTCGGGCAGTTCGCCGATGAAACGCAGGCGCTCCTGGGTCGACCAGTCGGCCCACGGCACAGCGGCGACGTCGCCTGAGGCGTTGTAGGCTGCAACCACCGCATCGACGCGGTCGAAGGCCTCGGAGTGGGGCTCGACCACGTTCGACGGCAGGCCGGGGCCATAGACCCATGCGTTGATCTGCAGCCGTTGTTCGAGCGCGGCGTCACCCTGGATCAGGTTGTCACGCAGGTCCTGCAGGAAGAGTTCGGTCGTCATCGGCTGGAAGGCGTAGCGGTCGAAATAGCCGCGCAGATAGGCGTCGAAGCGCTCGCGGCCGACGGTCTGCTCGATGGTGCGCAGGAAGAAGGCGCCCTTCTCGTAGGCGACGTCAGACATGCCGTCATCGGGATCGCGGCCCTCAAGATCCAGATGCAGATGGGTGTCCTCGGGCGGCAGGTCGGCGATGGTCGCGGTCAGGCTGTCCCAGCCCAGCACCTGCTCCATCATGGCGCGCTCGCGGCCGTAGACCTCCTCCATGATCCGGTTCTCGAAGTAGACCGTGAAGCCTTCGTTCAGCCAGAAGTCGTCCCAGGTGGCGTTGGTCACCAGGTTGCCGGACCAGCTGTGCGCCAGCTCGTGGGCCACGAGCGACACCAGCGAACGGTCACCGGCGATGATGGTCGGGGTGGCGAAGGTGAGGCGGGGGTTCTCCATGCCGCCGAAGGGGAAGGACGGCGGCAGGATCAGGAGATCGTACCGGCCCCAGCGGTATTCGCCGTAGAGGCCCTCGGCCGCCTCGACCATGGCTTCCAGATCGACCATCTCGTCGGCGGAGGCCTCAAGGGTCGAGGGTTCGGTGAAGACGCCGGTGCGCGGACCGGTGGCTTCGAAGGCGATGTCGCCGACGCCCAGGGCCATCAGATACGGCGGGACGCGGCGATCCATGCGGAAGCGCCATGCGCGGCGGCCCGGACCAGCGGCTTCGCCCTCCGGCGTCAGCATTTCGGCGCTCATCACCACGCGCAGGGCTTCGGGAGCCGTGATGCGCGCGGAATAGGTCTGGCGGATGCCGGGGCTGTCCTGGGTGGGAACCCAGGTGCGGGTCAGGATGGCCTGGCCCTGGCTGAACAGGAACGGATGCTGACCGCCAGCGGTCTGTTCGGGCGACAGCCACTGGAGGGCGGCGGCGTCGGGGCTGGTCTCGTAGGAGACGACGACGGTGCGCGCGCCGGGCGTGAGGGAGACCGACAGGGGGCGACCAAGGAACTCGGTCTCGTCACCCAGCCGCCACTGGGCGGGCTGACCGTCCACGGTGACGCCGCGGATCGTCAGGTCGCGCGTGTCGAGAATGATCTCGTCGGCGTCGGGCGCCGTCTCGATGGTCAGGGTTGCCGTGCCCGACAGAACCTTGCGGGCGAAGTCGGCGTCGAGATCAACCGCCACATCGGTCACCCGCGCTTCGTTCGGCTGGGCGAAGGAATGGACGTCGCGGACGAGCTGAACCATCGGCGGGGCCTCGGCGGTGGGCGGGGTCGGCGCCGTCTCCGGCAGGGTTGAACAGGCGGCCATCAGGGAAGCGGCCGCGGCGGAGACGAGGAGCTGACGGATCATGTCGGGGTCCCGGCGATTTGAACTGGGGGCTTCTTAGGGTGTGCGAGGGGAAACGGCAAAGCACTGGTGTGGTTCAGCGCTCCACGCCGCTTGCGGCTGGAGAGACGGAGAGGTTGGGGCGGCGCCGGGCCTTTCGCCCGGGAACCGTTGGGATGCGTCCGTGCTTTCGCCGTAGGACGCGCTGATGTTTTCGGCGCAGGTCCTGCGCCGCCCCCGGTCGGTTCACACGAGCGGACGGCACGCCGGGCTCTTTCGCCGGGAGCCGGAGGACCACTTCGCCTCCGACCTGTGTTCGACCCGGTTCGCCCTCAAGCCATCCTCAGCCCGCGACGGGCGGCGAGGTCAGACCCCCGCCGGGCGCCTCCATTGGCTTGGAGGCCAGTCGCCTGGACCACGCCGGACATCGTCACCACAAGGCCAGTCGCGCTGATGCCAACCAACCAGAGGTCAAGTCCGTCGCTTCCGCCCAAGCTTTCCCGCTCGACCGATCCCCGCCGCCGCTTCGGTGTCTGGATCCGAGACGCCTCTCCATGCGGTGGAGACCTGTGAAGGATAGAGCCGGCATGGGGCGCCGGGGACAAAGGCCCACGAAAATCTTTCCCGCGCCCGCACCCTTTCCGGCGCAACGGCGAGCCGGGACCTAAACTTGCTGGCGCTGACTGCGTTTAGGCCCCGGATCTTCGCCGCGACGCGGCTCGTCCGGGGTGACGAAGAAAAGTGGTTCGTCCCCGCTTCGATGCGGGGATGAACCTCACGTCTCGATGGCGTCGAGATCCCGGCCCCTCGTCTCCGGCAGGAAGAAGAAGGTCGCCAGGGCCGCGATGAGGGTGAAGACGACCGTGTACCAGAGGCCGAAGTAGATGTTCCCCTGCCAGGCCACGAGGGCGAAGCTGGCGGCGGGAAGGAGGCCTCCGACCCAACCGGTGCCGACGTTGTAGGGCAGGCTCATGGCCGTGTATCGGATGCGGGTCGGGAAGAGCTCGACCAGGGCCGCGGCCTGGGGGCCGTAGAGGGCGGTGGCGGCGATCAGGAAGACCAGCAGGACGCCAAAGACGACCGGGATGTTGATGGTCTCGGGGTCGGCTGCGGTCGGATAGCCGTTCGAGGCGAGGGCGGCGGCGATCTCGCCCTGAACCCCGGTGCGGGCGGCGGCCAGCTCGGCAGTCGACAGGCCGGCCCCCTCGACAGACGTAACGACGGTGTCGCCGACGCGGACCTGGGCGACGGT
This sequence comes from Pseudomonadota bacterium, assembly GCA_023428785.1. Taxonomy (GTDB): domain Bacteria; phylum Pseudomonadota; class Alphaproteobacteria; order Caulobacterales; family Caulobacteraceae; genus Brevundimonas. Next base: position 28,724 of record JAEYWU010000043.1, on the reverse strand, counting down.
TCCGGCGGGAGCGGCGACGTTTTCATAGGAGACGCCGGCGTTGGAGAGGACGCTCTTGGCGATGTCGCACGAGGTCGAGAAGGCCGCGCGGCCGACGGGATCGAACTGGACCGAGCAGGTGGCGGGGTCGGCGATGACGCTGACGGGCGCGCGCTCCTGCGCCGCGGCCAGAGCCGGATTGCCGGCCTGGGCCAGGACATGGAAGCCGGGGAAGATGGTCACCAGCATCAAGATCATGCCGCCGAGCATGATGGGCTTGCGGCCCACCTTGTCCGACAGCCAGCCGAAGAAGACGTAGAGGAAGGCCGAGATGATGGTGATGCCGAGGATCAGGCTGTCGACGGTGGCGGTGTCGATCTTGAGGAACTTCTCCATGAAGGTCCGGGTGTAGAAGTAGCCGCAGTACCAGACGGCCCCTTGGGCGAACATGATCGCCACCAGCGCCAGGAGGACCACCTTGAGGTTCTTCCACTGGCCGAAGGCTTCCTTGTACGGCGCGCGGGGGGCGTGGCTTTCGGCCTCCATGCGCTGATAGGCGGGGCTCTCGTTCAGCTTGAGGCGGATCCAGAGCGAGATCGCCAGAAGAACAGCCGACAGCAGGAAGGGGATGCGCCAGCCCCATTCGTCGAAGGCTTCGGTCCCGACGATCGAGCGGACGATCAGGATGACGATCAGGGCGCCCATCAAACCCATGGCGGCGGTGGTCTGAATCCAGCCGGTGAGGAAGCCGCGCTTCTCGCGCGGGGAGTGCTCGGCGACATAGATGGCGGCGCCGCCGTATTCGCCGCCAAGGGCGAAGCCTTGAAGGATGCGCAGCACGATCAGGGCGATGGGGGCCCAGATGCCGATGGCGTCGTAGTCGGGCACGATGCCGATCAGGACCGTGGCCACACCCATCAGGGTGATGGTGACGAGGAAGGTCGTCTTGCGGCCGGTGCGGTCGCCGAACCAGCCGAAGACCAGCGCGCCCAGCGGGCGGACAACGAAGCCGACGCCGAAGGTCAGGAGCGCCAGGATGTACGAGGTGGCCTCGCCGACGTCGGCGTAGAAGTGCCGGGCGATGATCGTCGTCAGCGAGCCGAAGATGAAGAAGTCGTACCACTCGAACGCCGTGCCGGCGGCCGAGGCCCCGACGACGGTGCGAAGCGAAGGGTCCTGGCGCGCGGGCGCGCTCGCCTGATCGGTCATCGATGTCTCCCAGGCCCGCCGATGTCCCCCGGTCGGGCCTCCCGCCTCAGATATCGCAGGGCGCCGAAAGACCGGCAAGCGGGGAACCGGCCTTGATGGCGCCGCCTTTCACCGGGCAGATGGACGCTCGTCCGGAGGAGACCCCATGCGCGCACTGGCCGCTTTCGCCCTGCTTGTCCTGATGGCCTGCACTCCGGTGACGCCGGCGGATCCGGTTTCGGACGGCGGTCAGAGCGCGCCGGCCGTGCCCTTCCACGAGATGTCAGCCGGCCAGTGCCAGGAGGCGGGCGGGACCATGCGGCCGGTGTGCCGGATGGGATCGGTGCAGTGCGTGGTGACCTATTCCGACGCCGGACAGACCTGCCGCGACGGCGATGACTGCCAGGGCGATTGCCGCGCTGAGAGCATGGAGCCGTCCAGCGGCCCCGTGACCGGCCGCTGCCAGGCGACGAGTGATCCGTGTGGCTGCTTCGCCAATGTGGAGGACGGTCAGGTCACCGCCGCACTCTGCGTCGATTGAGACGGAAAGCTTGTCTGCTCGCTTGGGCGAGCTTGAATTCTAACTTCAAACAGAGGGGATACTAATTCGATGGGCTGTACAGGCTAATGAGAAAACAAGATTTCACGCGCGGGAGGTTTGAGTTTTTCTGGCAGAAATCGAAAATATCACACATTGTTGCTGCGGCATTATGGTTTCTTGGCGTGGTGTTGGCGTTTATTATTTACAAGATGCTGTGATTATATCGGGTCAATGGGCGCTATGATGAGTGTCGGAGCTCTCGCAGGGTGCACCTGGGCGAGCGCACAGGGGGGCAGGGCCTGCTTTCCCTCGATCCGGCGAAGAAAGCCTCGCCGCACGGGACTCAGGCGATCGGCAGGGCCTGTTCGACGCGGCTGATCCAGGCGCGGACGGCGGGGCGGCGCGACAGGTCGAAGCCGCCTTCGTGGGCGACCCGCGTGTAGGCGACCAGGGCGATGTCGGCGAGCGTCAGGGTGTCGCCCACAAGAAAGTCCGAAGCCGCCAGCGCCTGCTCCAGACGATCCAGGGCCGCGTTCCCGCGCTCGACGAGCCGGGCCTCCAGCGCTTCCCGCGGCTCGCCCATGTAGGCCATGCGAAAGCGCGCGACGGCGACATAGGGCTCGTGGCTGTACTGCTCCCAGAAGAGCCATTCGAACATCCGGGCGCGGTCATAGGCGTCGGCCGGAATCAGGTCGGTCCCCTCGCCGAAGTGGATCAGGATGGCGTTGGATTGGGCTAGGGTGCGGCGCTCCTCGAGCACGACCAGCGGCACCTGACCTGCAGGATTCAGCCTGAGGAAGTCCGGCATGCGGGTCGCGCCCGTCATGATGTCGGTCTCGAGCCAGTCGTAGTCCAGATCCAGCCGGTCGAGCAGCCAGCGAACCTTGAGACAGTTTCCGGACCGGCTGTCGCCGTAAACGGTCAGGCTCAACGCCAGCCTCCGGCGGAGGCCTGTTCGGCCTGGGGGTTCACGGCTCGGGCGATCAGACCGGACTGGGTGATCCAGACCTCGTAGCGGGCGCCGTCAGCCATCGGCATGGCGGCGCCGGAGCCATAGAGGGTGTCGACCGCGCCGGAGAGGATTTCCTGTTCGCGGGCGACAGCCCAGAGGTCCAGGCGGCTTGCGGGACGCAGGTCATAGACGCTGCGGCGGCCGTTCAGCTCCTGCTCGGTCGAGATGTAGCGGCCCGAGAGGCGGTCGAGCTGGTACTGGCTGTCCAGTCCCAGGATGTTGGCCCAGGGCCGCCATTTCAGGACCCGCGCCTCAACGCGCCACTCGTCGCCGTAGATCTCATAGACGGGCGGCGCCTCGGCCGGCGGCTCGACGCCTTCGGGCAGGTCGAGGGTGGCGTTGAAGTGCTGGGGGCCGACCTGTTCCAGCGTCAGGGTGGCGACCGGGCGCTCGTAGGTCAGGCGGGCGTAGGACTGGACGTTCATTCCGGCGAGGGCGACGAAGGCCGCCGCCGCGCCCGCGCCCGCGCCGCCGATCATGCGCAGGAGGCCCGAGAAGGGCCGGCCAACGAAGAAGGCGCCCGCCCCGGCGACCAGGGTCACCAGGCCGACGAAACCCAGAAAGGTGGGAATGATCCACCACCACCAAACCAGCATGGGACCTCCATCAGGGACTGCTCATCAACCCTAACGCATTTGACGGCCAGGCGTGGCCGTTGTCTCGGTGGTTCTCGCGCGACGGGTGTGGTGTCGCCGCAGCGACACGGCGCCGCGTTGCCGGACCTGGGTTCGGCGGCCATTTTTTCGCCCGAGAAGTCCGTTTATCCCCGCGCCCTTCAACGGTCCCGAGACGAAACGATGTTCGACCACACCTCCGTCCTGATGGCGTTGGCCCTGATGCTGGGAATGCCCGGCCCGCTGGCCAGCGAGGTCGCCGACCAGGCGCCGCTGGCCGCAGCCGAGGTGCGCGATCCGGACTGGAACATGCGTGTGACCCTCTATCACCAAGGCGGGGGCGGCGCCGGGCCGCGCGACTCGCTGGGCTGTGCGCCGGTGCCGATGCGGACGGCGGCGACCGATCGTTCGGTGGCCCCGCGCCGCAGCGTCATCTTCATCCCCGACACGGTCGGCTTGCCCCTGCCGGGCGGCGGGACCCATGACGGCCTGTGGTACGTGTCGGACACCGGCCCGGCCATTCGCGGCGAGCGTATCGACCTGTTCACCGGCATGGGCCGCCGGTCGATGGACCCGATCATGCACCTGAATGTGCGCCACGTCGAAGTGGTGCGCATGGGCTCCTTCGACGGCTGTCCGCCGCGCGACTAGGGGATGTCCGGGCCCTTCGGGGCTAGCCATTTTCGATAGGCGCCTTAAGACGCGGCGCCATGAGCGACACCGCGCAGCCCGCGCGCCCCAATCCCTTCCACGAACAGACCGTCCTGTGGGTCCGGCACTGGACCGACAGCCTGTTCTCGTTCGCCATCGCCCGGCCCGAGGACTTCCGGTTCCGGTCGGGCGAGTTCGTCATGATCGGCCTGCCGGGAGAGGACGGCGCCAAGCCGACCCTGCGCGCCTATTCGATCGCCTCGCCCAACTGGGCCGAGGAGCTGGAGTTCTACTCGATCAAGGTGCCGGACGGGCCGCTGACGTCGCGGCTTCAGAAGATCGAGGCGGGCGACACCGTCCTGATGGGCAAAAAGCCGACGGGGACGCTGGTGCTGGATGCCCTGACCGGCGGCGAGCGGCTGTGGCTGATCGGGACGGGGACGGGGCTGGCGCCGTGGCTGTCGGTGGCGCGCGACCCGGAGACGTACTCGCGCTTCGGCCAGGTGATCGTGTGCCACACGGTCAGGAACGTCGAGGACCTGGCCTATCGGGATTTCTGGACGCGCGAGATCCATGACGACCCGCTGATCGGCGATGAGGCGAAGGCCCAGCTGACATACTATCCGACGGTGACGCGCGAAGATTTCGAGACGCCTGGCCGGATCACCGACCGCATCAAGTCGGGCGACCTGTTCCGCGACCTGGGCCTGCCGGAAGGCTTCTCGCCTGAGCGTGACCGGGTCATGCTGTGCGGGTCCATGGCCATGATCAAGGAAGCGGGCGAACTGCTTGAGACCTTCGGTCTCAAGGAAGGCTCGAACGCCGAGCCGGGCGACTATGTGCTGGAGCGCGCCTTTGTCGGATGAGTTGAAGATCGACGCGCGTGTGGCGCCCGAAGACTGCGGCTCGATGGCCGAGGTGCGTCAGGGCGTGGATGCGCTGGACCGGGCGCTGGTGACCCTGCTGGCCGAGCGCCAGCGCTACATGCACGCCGCCGCGCGCATCAAGCCGAGCCGGGACGTGGTGCACGACGATGCGCGCATCGAGGATGTGGTGGCCAAGGTGCTGGCGTCCGCCGAGAAGGCGGGCCTGTCGCCGGATATCGCCGAGCCGGTGTGGCGCACCCTGATCGACCGCTGCATCGCCCACGAGTTCAAGGTCTGGGACAAGACCCGGGTCTGAGCGCGCCCTAGCCGCCCCGGAGGCTCCGGATGGCCAGTTCGTGGCGGTAGGCGGCGACGTCGGCCAGGGCGCGGTCGAGCGCGTCGCGCACGGCTTCCAGCCTGGACGGCAGGGTGTTCTTCTCGGCCATCTCGGCGGCGGCGCAGGCCTCGGCGACCCGGAGCGCGCCGACGCCCGAGGCCGAGCCCTTCAGCGTATGGATGGCGTCCTTCCAGCCGGGCTCGCGCGCATCGAGCATGCCGGACCACATGCGGGCCTGCTCCTGAAACAGCCCCAGGATCTCGTCGGCCAGATCGGCCTCGCCCAGGGTGAAGCGTTCGAGCGTGGCGATGTCCAACGCGCCGGAGAGGTCGCGGCGGCTCATCAGACGGTCTTGCCGGGCGCCAAGCGCGAGTTGCGCATCGACCAGGCGAAATAGATGACTAGGCCGATGGCGTTCCAGATGAGGAACGAGACGTGGGTGATCTGCTTCAGGCTGAGGAAGAAGATGATGCAGCCGATGACGCAGACCGCGCCGACCAGCGGGGCGGCAGGCGCCCGGAACAGGCGCGGGCGATCCGGATCGGTGCGGCGCAGGACGATCAGGCAGACTCCCACGGCGGCGAAGGCCACCAGGGTCCCGGCGTTGGCCAGCGACGCCAGTTCATCCAGCGGCAACAGGCCCGCCAGGATGGCGGTCACGATCGCGGTGAAGATGGTGACGACGGCGGGAACGCCCCGGGTCGAGATGCGGGCCAGGCGGGTCGGCAAGAGGCCGTCGCGCGCCATGCCCAGGAAGATGCGGCTCTGGCCGAACAGGAAGGCCAGCAGGACGGTCGGCAGGGCGATGACCGCCGAGGCGGCCAGCCACTGGGCGGCGGTGCCCTGTCCCATCTCGCGCAGGATCAGGGCCAGGGGCGCGGGGCTGTTGGCGAAGGAGGCGATGGGCCGGGCGCCGATCGCGGCGCCGGCGACGATCATGTAGAGCACGGTGCAGACGACCATCGAGCCGACGATGCCGATGGCCAGATCGCGCTCGGGCTTCTTGGTCTCTTCCGCCGCGGTCGAGATGGCGTCGAAGCCGTAGAAGGCGAAGAAGATGATCGCGGCGGCGGCCATGACGCCGGTCTGGACGAACGGGGCGCCGAAGCCGTTGGGCATGAAGGGTGTGAAGTTCGACTGATCGAAGGTCGGCAGGGCCAGGGCCACGAAGCCGACGAGGGCCGCCACCTTTACGATGACGAGGATGGCGTTGACCGTGGCGCTCTCGCGCGTGCCCAGAAGCAGCAGGCCCGTGACGACACCGATGATGGCGACCGCCGGCAGGTTGATCAGGCCGCCCGCGTGTGGCCCCGCCGTCAGCATTTCCGGCAGGCCCCAGCCCATGCCGTTCAGAAAGCCCGTCGCATAGCCCGACCAGCCGACGGCGACGGCCGAGACCACGAGGCTGTATTCCAGAATGAGGGACCAGCCCACGAACCAGGCGAATAGCTCGCCGAGCACGGCGTAGCTGTAGGTATAGGCGCTGCCGGCGGTCGGCATCATGGTCGCCAGCTCGGCGTAGGCGAGAGCGGCGCAGGCGCAGACCAGACCGGCCAAACCGAACGAGATCAGGACCGCCGGTCCAGCGAGGCCCGCCCCGACCCCGATCAGGGTGAGGATGCCGGTGCCGATAATGGCGCCGACACCCAGGGCGATCAGGTGCGGCCAGGAGAGGGTAGGCTTGAGGCGCTGGCCGTCGTGGTCGCCGAGGGCGTCGATCGAGCGGCGGCGGTTCCAGAAGGCCATGTCCATACCCACACCAGGCGGCGGCGCCGCAGAATCGCGCCGAACCTAGCGCGGCGGCGACGCCGCGCAAGCGATTGCGCCGATTCCCCTTGCGCGGGAGAGCGTTCGCCTCTATGTCCGCCGCCTTCGCGAGAGTCCCGCTTCGGAACGCTCGCGGTTGGCACGGGTCTTGTAAGGCCTGTTCCAGGACGATGGTCCGGGTGATTAGCTCAGTTGGTAGAGCAGCTGACTCTTAATCAGCGGGTCGTAGGTTCGAGCCCTACATCACCCACCATCCTCCCGCCCGCCGGGCTTCCCTGATCCAGCGACGCCTGACCCACGCCCCTGCGTCGGCGATAAGGCCGAGCGCGGCGCCGTCTCCATTGCCGACCTTGATCAGGCCGCCGAGCCGGGCGGCGAGGGCAGCCATGTCTGGCGCGGGTGGCGCCGGGGGCTGGCGGCGACCGCCACGCGTGGCTGTTAACGTCGCCCGGGAGGGCGTCGGAACACCCCCGGAACGAATCACGTCCGAATCGCTGACTCGCTGATCTTCTGGCTTTGTTCCCTACAAGATGCTGTATTTAAAAGCAGATTAACCACAATTGCCGCGTTGTGAACGATGTGGAAATGTTCGTTTCAGATACTGTCGGTTCATGGGCTTGGGAGGGCTCCATGGGTCCGCTTACCCCAATGGACGATCAGGCCCGCTACAGAGCGGACCTCAGACGCTCCGGCGCCTTGCGCAACGGCATGATCAGCGCCTCGGTGCACCAGGGCGTGCATGCGCTCCAGGACCGGATGCTGGCCTGGCTTCGCCGACCCGCTGCGTCTGAAGAGGCCGCCGGGCCCCGGAGCTGAGCGGGATAGAGCCGCAGGTTCCTGATGGGTAGGCGCTGCGTGAGCCACCGGCGGCCTCACGCCCGGTTAATGACGAGAGGCGCGGCCCGGAACGGTGAAGGAACGAATCGGCGACGAATCGCTGACACGGCCGTCTTCGGTCTTTGTTCCCTACAAGATGCTGTATTTGAATATGAATTAACCATATTCATCGGCGACGCCTGCTTGGCTTTGCGCAACGGCGCGCCTAGCGGCTCGCCATAGCTGGCGTTCCCGCGCTTCAGGATCGCCTGCCGCCTTGGCTTCGCTGACCCGCTGCGTCTAAAGAGGCCGCTCGCGGCCCCGTAGCTCAGCAGGATAGAGCAGCGGTTTCCTAAACCGGAGGTCGGGTGTTCGAGTCACCCCGGGGTCGCCACTCCTTGTCTCACGGCAGGGCCTCTTCGCGGCCGCCTCCGACGGGGGCGGCGAAAGGTCGCCGGCGCGCGGTCGCGCGCTGGGCGACGCATCGATTATTGAGCCATCATTGACCATGGGCCACTAAGGACCTCCTGTCCCCGGAGTCCTGACCATGCAGCACGAACAGACCGCCAACCTGCCGTATCTGAGGAAGGTTGTGGGCGCCTCGATGGCGGGGACGGTGGTCGAGTGGTACGAGTTCTTCCTATACGGCACGGCCGCGACCCTGGTGTTCGGCGAGCTGTTCTTTCCCCAGACCGGAAATGAGCTGGACGGCATCATCGCGGCGTTTGCGACCTATGCGGTGGGCTTCATCGCGCGGCCCCTGGGCGGGGTGGTGTTCGGCCATATCGGGGACCGGATCGGGCGCAAGAGCTTGCTGCAGTTCTCGCTGATCCTGATCGGCGTCTCGACCTTCCTGATGGGCTGTCTGCCGTCGTTCGCCAGCATCGGCTATGCGGCGCCGCTGCTGCTGGTGTTGCTGAGGTTCATCCAGGGCTTTGCGCTCGGCGGCGAGTGGGGCGGGGCGATCCTGCTGGTGACCGAGCACAGCCCGAACCGCTCGCGCGGCTTCTGGGGCAGCTTCCCGCAGGCGGCGGTGCCGCTGGGCAATCTGCTGGCGACGGTGGTGATCCTGGCGTTGTCGGCGACCCTGTCGGATCAGGCCTTCCTGGAGTGGGGCTGGCGGATCGGCTTCTGGCTGTCGGTCGTGATCATCGCCATCGGCTACTACATCCGCACCCAGGTCTCAGATTCGCCCATCTTCAAGGCGGCGCGCGAGGAGGCTGAGGCGCGGGCCCACGACGGATACGGGATGAAGGAGGTCTTCCGCCGCAATCCGCGAGGCCTGTTGACGGCCATGGGCCTGAGGTTCGGCGAGAACATCCTCTACTACATGGTGGTCACCTTCTCGATCACATACCTGCACCACCGCGATGTGGACACGACGCGGATCCTGGCCCTGCTGTTCCTGGCGCATGTGCTGCATGTGGCGGTGATCCCGATGGTCGGCTGGCTGGCCGATCGAGTGGGGCGGCGGCCGGTCTATATCGCCGGGGCCGTGCTGACGCTCGGCTGGCCGTTCCTGGCTTTCCCGATGTTTGACACGGGTGACACCCTGATGATCCTGGGCGCCGTGATGCTGGGGCTGGCGGTGCACGGGCTGATGTATGCGGCCCAGCCGGCGATCATGACCGAGATGTTCCCGACCCGGATGCGCTATTCGGGCGTGTCGCTGGGCTATCAGGTGACGGCCATTCTGGCGGGATCCTGGGCGCCGATGATCGGGGCCTTCCTGCTGCGCGAATATGACAGCTGGACGCCGATCGCCTGGTACATCGTGGCCGCCGCCGGGGTCAGCTTGATCGCGGCCCTCTTGATGCGCGAGACCAAGGGCGCATCGCTGGCGGAGATCGACCGGCAGGACGCAGAGGCCCAGCAGGCGCGCTAGACGACCGGCTCGGGTTCGGCGTCCAGCCGGATCGAACGGCTGGCCAGCTTCAGTGGCGCCGGCCGGTGCGAGATCAGGATCAGGCCCTGGCCGGTCGTGGTCAGGCGCCGTTCGAGGGCGGTGACGACCAGGGCCTCGGTGGAGTCATCCAGGGCCTCGGTCGGCTCGTCCAGCACCAGCCACGGCGCCGGCCTCAGATAGGCGCGGGCGAGCGTGAGACGGCGGCGCTCACCGCCGGACAGGCCGCGCGCATCGTCCATCATCTGCGTGTCAAGGCCCCGGTCCTGGCGGAAGCGCTCGGCCAGACCGACATCCTCGAGCGCGCGCCAGAGGTCGACGTCGGATGGCTGGGGAGCGGCGAGGCTGAGGTTCTGACGCAGGGTCCCGGCGATGAAACGCGCCTCCTGAGGGGCATAGGCGAACAGGGCGCGGCGAGCGACCGGCGGCAGGTCTGCGGCGTCCGCGCCGCCGAAGGCGGCATCGCCGGGCTGGGCCTCGCGCAGGCCGATCAGGCGCTCGATCAAGGTCGTCTTGCCAGAGCCCGAGCGGCCGAGGATGGCGATCCGGTCGCCGGGCGACAGTTCGGCGTCGAGGCCTTTGATCCGCAGCACCGGTGAGGGGCGACCGGTCGTCGGCGCGGGCGCGGCCTCGGCCAGGGCGCCGAGGCGGGCGATGGCGGCCTCGGCCGAACCACGCTGGCGCTCGGCCTCGGAAAAGGCGGCGGCGCTCTCGATGGCCGAGATGGTCCCGAGGACAGCCAACGCTGCGAGCGCCGCATCAGCGCCGGGAGCCACCGCCAGCAAAATCGCCACGGCCGTCGCCATGACGGCGAAGTGGGCGGCGATGATCCAGCCTCCGGCCGAGGCGAGGCGGGTCTGGGCCTGATGCAGCGCATCGCCACGCGAGGCGGTGCGGGCCAGCGCCCAATCCTGGGCCCCGTAGGCGACCAGTTCGGGCGCGGCCTGTTCGAGCCCCGAGACTTCGGATTTCAGGGCTCCCAGCGCCTCCTGCACGGCCTGTCCGGGGCCGGTGGCCATCCGTCGGCCGACGAGGCGCGCGACCAGGAGGCCGCCGAGTACGGCGACGCCGGCGATCAGGGCCTGCAGCCATCCGGCGAAGGCGGCGAGGCCGACGCCCGCGGCCATGCCGCCGATCGCGCCCCAGGGAGCCGAGCGGCGCACGAAGGCGGTCTGGAGCGCCTCTACGTCCTGACCGAGGCGGGCGGCGATCTCGCCACTTGCACGACCCATCAGGCGCTCTGGATCGCCCGCCGCCATTCGCGCGAACAGGCGGGGCCGGATCTCGGACAGGGCCTCCAGCGCCGCATGGTGGCCTGACAGGCGCTCGACGTAACGAAGACCAGTCCGCAGGATCGCCAGCAGCCGGATCACGGCGCTGGGCAGAAGGAAGTTGAAGGTGATGGCGATGGCCGGGCCCGCGAGGCCTGCGATGGCGGCGCCGGTCAGGAACCAGCCCGAGACGCCGAGGAGGGCGGCGGCCGCGATCGAGACGGCGGCTGCGGCCGCGCCGGCGCCCAGGAGCGATCCGCCCTGGGCCTTCACCTGCTCGCGGACGAGGCCGCGCACGAAGTCGACGCCGGTGCTCATAGCCGGACCTCACGGTCGGCGACGGCGGCGAGGGTGTCGGAGTGGGTGGCGATCAGGCAGGTGCGGCCGCGGCACGCCTGAATGATGGTCTGGATAAGGGCGGCCTCGGCTTCTGCGTCGAGGTTGGCCGTGGGCTCATCCAGCAGCAGGATGGGCGCATCCTTGAGGATGGCGCGGGCGAGGCCGAGGCGTCGCCGCTCGCCGCCCGACAGGCCCCCGCCGCGTTCGTCGAGGAGGCGGTCGAGGTCGAGGGTCAGGCCGGCCATGTCGGCGGCGTTGCGGATGGCGTCGCGGCTCGCGCCGGTTCGGCCCAGGTCGATGTTCTCGGCCAGGGTCCCGGCGATGACCACGGGGTTCTGACCGGCCCACGCGATGGAGGCCGACAGGTCGCCGTGCTCGGCCAGAAGAGCGCCGTTGACGCGCACAGCGCCGGATTGCGGCTCACCGAGGCCGAGCAGGAGGCGCACCAGGGTGGACTTTCCAGAGCCGCTGGGCCCGCGCAGGGCGACGACCTCACCGGGTGAGATCGACACGCTGAAGCGGTCCAGGACCGGGCGACCGTCGAAGGCGACCGAGATGTTGTCGAAGTCCAGCCGCGGTCTCTGCACGAGACGGGGAGCCGGGGCGGGGCGTTCGGTTTCTGAGAGATGGGGTTCGAGCGAAGGCGCAGTGGCTTCGGCGGCCTGCCGGTCGTGGTAGGCGGCGGCCAGGCGCCGCAGCGGGGCATAGACCTCGGGGGCCAGGGCCAGGGCGAAGAAGGCGCGGGTCAGGTCCAGCGTCTCGGGCGCCGGAAAGGGCAGCAGCCGCAGCAGGTTGAAGCCGCAATAGACCGCGACAAGCGCCACCGAGATGGCCGAAAAGAACTCGAGGATCGCCGACGACAGGAAAGCGATACGCAGAACCGAGCGGGTGCGGGCGGCGAGGTCGCGTGAGCCGCGCGCGATGTCGGCGGTGGTGCGCGCTTCGGCCTGGAAGGCGAGGATGGCTGGCAGGGCGCGGATGCGGTCCAGGAACAGGGCCGACAGGCGCTCCAGCGCCTCGAACTGCCGTCGGCTTTCGGCGGCGGCGGCCGTGCCGGCGAGGAACATGCCGACGGCGAACGGCAGGAGCGTCGCCAGAAGGATACCGGCCGCGACCGGGCTGGCCACGGCGGTGGCTGCAATGGCGATCAGCGGGACCACGGCGGCTGAGGTCTGGGCGGCCGAGAAGCGCGACCAATAGCCGTCCAACGCCTCCACGCCTTCGACGGAGCGGGTGACGAGACCGGAGCCGTCAGCGCCGTGGGTCAGGGCGTTGGAGAGAAGCCGGCCCCGCAGGTCGGCGCGCACCTCGGCTGAAGCGCGGGCGCCGAGCGTCAGGCTTGTCCGCGACAGCAGTCCGCGCCCCACGAGCCCGATAGCGGCCAGTCCGGCGCCGAGCGCGGCGCGGGCTGCGTCCCCCGCGGCCAGGCCGCCGATCGACAGGGCCAGGCCCGCCGCCAGCAGGATGGCGGGGACGATATCGGCCACGGCGGCGAGGGTCGCGCGGCCAGTGGCGCGCGCATGCCGGCGTCCGGTCTCGCGCAGCCAGGCGCGCGCGGCGATTTCGGGAGCGACGGCGGTCATGGGCGGTTGATGGCGGTCTTCTGCGACTGCAACATTGATCGAGATCAAGGCATGGCCGCCTGCCCAAGCCTAGCGGAAAGCCATCGCCATCCGAGCGAAGGGAGTCTGCTCATGATCGACCTTGCGGTCGTCGACCTGTCGCGCCTGCAGTTCGCGCTGACAGCCCTGTACCACTTCCTGTTCGTCCCGCTCACGCTGGGTCTGAGCTTCATGCTGGTCATCATGGAGTCGATCTATGTGATGACCAACCGGCCGATCTGGCGAAAGATCACCCGGTTCTGGGGAACGCTGTTCGGCATTAACTTCGCCATCGGCGTGGCCACCGGCATCACGATGGAATTCCAGTTCGGCATGAACTGGAGCTATTACAGCCATTACGTCGGGGACATCTTCGGGGCGCCGCTGGCGATCGAGGGCCTGATGGCCTTCTTCCTGGAAGCGACGTTCGTCGGCCTTATGTTCTTTGGCTGGGACAAGCTGTCCAAGCCGGCGCACCTAGCGGTGACGTTCCTGGTTGCGCTGGGCACCAATCTGTCGGCGCTGTGGATCCTGATCGCCAACGGCTGGATGCAGAACCCGGTCGGGGCGAACTTCAATCCCGACACCATGCGCATGGAGGTCGTGGACTTCGCGGCCGTGCTGTTCAACCCGGTCGCCCAGGCCAAGTTCGTGCATACGGTCTCGGCCGGCTATGTGATCGCCGCGGCCTTCGTGCTGGGCGTCTCGGCCTTCTATCTTCTGCGGGGCAGACACGTGGCGATGGCCAAGCGGTCTATGACCGTGGCGGCCGCCTTTGGTCTGGCCTCGTCGCTGTCGGTCGTCGTGCTCGGCGACGAGAGCGGCTACGCCCTGACCGACAACCAGCAGATGAAGCTGGCCGCCATCGAGGCCATGTGGGAGACCGAAGAGGCGCCCGCCGGCCTCACCGCCATCGGCTTCCCGAGCCTGGAAGATCGCCAGACCCACTATGAAATCCGCATCCCCTATGTGTTGGGTCTGATCTCGACGCGCAGTCTGGACGGCGAGGTGCGCGGCATCTTCGAACTGGTCGCCCAGTCCGAGGAGCGGATCGAGAACGGCGTGCTGGCTTATGACGCGCTCGAACGGGTCCAGGCCGATCCGGAGGATCCTGCGGCCCGCGCCGATTTCGAACTGCACCGCAACGACCTGGGCTATGGTTTGCTGCTGCGGCGGTTCGTCGAGGATCCGCGCGACGCCACTCCCGAACAGATCCGCGAGGCGGCCTGGTACACGGTGCCGAACGTGCCGGTGATGTTCTGGACTTTCCGCATCATGGCCGGGATCGGCTTTTTCATGATCGCGCTGTTCGCCACGGCCTTCGTGCTGGTGACGATGAGGAAGCACGAGACCCGCTGGTTCCTGCGGACCGCGCTGTGGGCCATGCCCCTGCCGTGGATCGCCGCGGAAATGGGCTGGGTCGTGGCCGAGGTCGGACGTCAACCCTGGGCCGTGGACGGCGTCCTGCCGACCTTCCTGGGCGCGTCCAGCCTGACCGTGCCGCAGCTGTGGCTGACGATCATCGGCTTCACCGTCTTTTACGGTGCGCTCGCCGTGGTCGAGGTCGGCCTGATCCTCAAGACCATCAAGAAGGGGCCGAACGCCGGACACGACGACATCGACCCTGCCCCGGAAGGCGACGCGGAAACCGCGCCCGCCGTCGCCTGACCGAAGCCCCCTGGAGACGATCCCGATGGAACTCCCTCTCGACTATGCAACGCTTCGACTGATCTGGTGGGCGCTTCTGGGCGTGCTGCTGATCGGCTTCGCCCTGACCGACGGTTTCGACCTGGGCGTCGGCGCGCTCCTGCCCTTCGTCGCCAAGACCGATGAGGAGCGGAGGATGGTGATCAACACCGTCGGCGCGACCTGGGAAGGCAACCAGGTGTGGTTCATCCTCGGCGGCGGGGCGATCTTCGCGGCCTGGCCCTTCGTCTATGCGGTCAGCTTCTCGGGCTTCTACCTCGCGATGTTCCTGGTTCTGGCCGCGCTGATCCTGAGGCCGGTGGCCTTCAAATACCGCTCCAAGCGCCCGTCGAAGACCTGGCGGAGCTTCTGGGACTGGTGCCTGTTCATCAGCGGCTTCGTGCCGGCCCTGGTCTTCGGCGTGGCCGTCGGCAACGTCATGATCGGCGCGCCCTTCCGGCTCGATACGACCCTGCGCTCCTTCTATGAGGGCACGTTGTGGGGTCTGTTCACGCCCTTCAGCCTGATCTGCGGCCTGCTGTCGGTGGCCATGCTGGTCCTGCACGGCGCGGCCTGGCTGGGCGTGAAGGCCGAGCGCGGTGTCATCCAGGACCGGGCGCGTCGCTTCGGCGTGGTCGCGGCCCTGCTGTCCATGGCGCTGTTCGCCATCGGCGGCCTGTTCGTGGCCTTCGGCGACCTGGGCTTCCGCATCACCGGCGCTGTGGATCCCTCGGGCTTCTCGAACCCCCTGCGCACGACCGTCGAGGCCGCGCCCGGCGCCTGGCTGGACAACTACGGCGCCTTTCCCTGGATGCTGATCGCGCCGGTGCTGGGCTTCCTCGGAGCGGCGGCGGCGCTGGTCGGACTGGTGCGCCGGTCAGAGCCCCTGACCCTGACCGGGTCTTCGGTCTCGGCGCTGGGCATCATCTCTACGGTCGGCCTGTCGATGTTCCCCTTCGTCCTGCCCAGCTCGATCGATCCGCAGTCGAGCCTGACGGTGTGGAACGCCTCATCCAGCCATCTGACCCTGTTCATCATGCTGGTCTGCACGATCCTCTTCCTGCCGCTCGTGCTGGCGTACACGGCGTGGGTCTACAAGGTGCTCTGGGGTCGCTCGACCACGGAGGCCGTCCGCACCAATCCCGACCTCTACTGATCCACAGGAGCAACTGACCATGTGGTACTTCACCTGGGTTCTCGGTCTCGGCCTGGCTGTCGGCTTCGGCATCCTCAACGGCCTGTGGCACGAGTTCCACATGACCGACGACGACGGAACGGACTGATCCTTCCATGAGCGTCGCGTCCCCTTCCGGCCCGCGTGAGCCGGAGCGTCTGGCCCAGCTCGACCGGCGGGCGCCGCGCTACACCAGCTTCCCCACCGCCGCGCAGTTCACGCCGGCGGTGGGCGAGGCGGAGGCCAGCCGCTGGCTGGCCGGACTGGGCCGGGCCGATCCGGTCTCCCTCTATGTCCATCTGCCGTTCTGCAAGCGGCTGTGCTGGTACTGCGGCTGCAACACGCGCGCGGTGAACCGGCGCGAGGTCATTTCCAGCTATGTCGCGCTTCTGGCGCGCGAGGCGGAGATGGTCGCGGCCCTGACCGGGCCTTTTTTGTTGTCGCGCCTGCACCTCGGCGGCGGTACGCCCAACATGCTCTCACCGGATGACCTGAGGGCTCTGTTCTCGGCCATCGGATCGCGCTTCGAACTGGGCGCTGCGAACGAGATCGCCGCCGAACTGGATCCGGCGACGCTGACACCCGAGTGGGTCGAGGCGGCTGCTGAGCTGGGCCTCAATCGGGCAAGCCTTGGTGTCCAGGACCTGTCGCCCAGGGTGCAGGCGGCGGTGAACCGGATCGAGCCCTTCTCGGTGGTCGAGGCGGCGGCCAGGCGGCTGAGGGACGCGGGCGTCACTTCTCTGAATCTGGACCTGATGTATGGCTTGCCCGAACAGGGCGTGGCCGAGGTCCTGTCGACGCTGGACCACATCCTGACGCTAAGGCCCGAGCGGGTGGCGCTGTTCGGCTATGCGCATGTGCCGTGGATGAAGCCGCACCAGAAGCTGATCGACGAGACACAGTTGCCGGGGACTGAAGCCCGTCTCGAGCAGAGCGCGGCGGCGGCCGAGCGGCTGATCGCGGCCGGGTATCAGGCCATCGGCATTGATCATTTCGCCTTGCCTGGGGATGGTCTGGCGACGGCCGCGCGCGAGGGGCGGCTGCGGCGGAATTTCCAGGGCTATACCGATGATGCGGCCGCCAGCCTGATCGGGCTCGGCGCCTCGTCCATCAGCGCGACGGCGGCCGGCTTCTGGCAGAACCACACGCCGGAGCTGGCCTGGCGGACGGCCGTCACCGAGGGCCGACTGCCGGTCGCGCGCGGCGTGGCGCTGAGCGAGGATGACCGCGTCCGGGCGGCCGTGATCGAGCGGCTGATGTGTGATTTCGCAGTTGACCTCGACGCCTTCGCGGGCGTTCACGCCGAAGCGCTTCTGGATGGGTCAGCGAATGATCTGGCGGACCTTGCCCGTGAGGGTCTGGTCGAGATCGAGGGGCGCCGTCTTGTCGCCACGCCCGAAGGCCGACGCTTCGTGCGGCTGATCGCGGCGGCGTTTGATCCCTATCTGGATCAGGCGCAGATGCGGCACGCGCGGGTGTCATGAGCCCCGAAAGCTTGTTCCAGATCAAAGCGTGACCATGGGGCCAGGCCTAGGGTCCGGCCAGACATCGCGACCCCCTCCCCGGGGTCGGTGTCCGGGATAGGAACACCATGAAATCGCCTCTGCTCGCCCTCGTCGCCACCGCCGGCGCCGCACTATTCGCCACGTCCGCCGCCGCCCAGACGGCTGATCCGGTCGGACCCGGAACCCTGATTGTCTCGGGCCGCGTGACCGTCGTCTCATCGGCCGCCGACGATCCGATTCTGACTTCTGCGGGGGGCGCCACCGGGCTGAGCGTCGACGTCGAGCATGACGTCGTGCCGACGCTGGGCTTCACCTATTTCGTGTCGGACCACTGGGCCGTCGAGGCGATCCTGGGCGCGACCCAGCACCAGATCAGCGCCCAGGGGCCGGGAACGGACGTCGAGGTTCACAACACCTGGGTCCTGCCGCCGGTCGTGACGCTGCAGTATCGCCCGACTCCAAACGCCCAAGTGAGCCCGTATGTCGGCGCCGGGGTCAATGCGATGATCTTCTTCGGCGGTGACGACCAGAACGGCTTCACCGTCGATCTGGACAATGGCGTGGGCTGGGCCGTGCAGGCCGGGGCCGACGTCCAGCTGACCGGACCCTGGGGCCTGAACCTCGACGTCAAAAAGGTGTGGTTCAACACCGACGCCTCAATCAACGGCGGCGCCCTGCAGAGCGACGTCAATCTCGACCCCTGGGTCGTCTCCATCGGCCTGACCCGGCGCTTCTAGCCCGGACCAGGTCCGGCTCCGCGGACCGGATATCCCTCTGTCCCTGCAAACCGGTCCGCGGGGCGTTCTTTCGAACTGGCGGGCGATCCTCTGGGGTCGCCCGTTTGCTTTTCGGGGATCAGCGTGCGCGCCGGCCGAGGTCGCCGAGACGGGCCACCCAGCTGCCGGCCGCCTCGGCCGACTGTTCGCCCACGCCGCCGATCATGGTGGTGCCGGTCCGGCGGATGCCGGCCAGGCCCAGAACCGATCGCTCGAAGGAGCGCACGCCGCTGGCGCCGAAGAACAGGCGAAAGGCGAAGGCGGGCATGCCCATGGTCACCACGAGACGCGAAGTCAGGCCCTCGAGCAGGCCCTGGGGCAGCTGGTTCTTGCGCCAGCGCATGGTGAACTGAGGGCGGAAGACCTGTTCGAAGAAGCCCTTGGTCAGGGCCGGCAGGCCGCCGAGCCAGAGCGGAAAGACCACCACCATGTGGTCGGCCCAGCGGATGTCACGCTGGACGGCCTCGATGGCCGGCGGCGGGGCGCCTTCGTTGAAGGCCTCGGCCGAGCGCAGGAGCTCGAACTCGATCTGGCCGACCGACACGCGGCGCACAGTGTGGCCCGCGCCCTCGGCGCCTCGGACATAGGCGTCGCACAGCGCCGCGCAGAGGCGTTCGGCCGCGGGATCGGGATGGCCGTTGATGACGAGGATCTTCGCCATGGGGCTCACTGGGGCTGGCGCCGCTGGACAGCGGACGGATGAAAGCCCCGAGTCGTGTCACGGGCGACGCGGCCTGTCCTTGATCGGCGTCAAATGCGCTCGACGCCCGCCTGCAGCCCCATTTTGATCAGGTCGGCGTAGGTCTCGGCCTGCATCTTGGTCATGACCTTGGCTCGGTAGATCTCGACCGTGCGCGGACTGATATCCAGGATCCGCCCGATCTCCTTGTTGGACTGGCCCGTCATCAGGCCGCGCAGGACCTGGGATTCGCGTGTCGACAGGGCCGCGAGGCGCTCGGCGACGGCCGGATCGACTGGCGCTGCCGACTTCGACCGGGTCGCCTGGCGGATGGAGCGCAACAGGGCCTCGTCGTCGAAGGGCTTTTCGACGAAGTCACTGGCGCCGTTCCTCATCGCCTCGACGGCCATGGGCACGTCGGCGTGGCCGGTGATCACCACGATCGGCAGCGCAGGGTGGGACGAGGCCAGTCGCTCGACGAGATCAAGGCCGCTCATCTCGGGCATGCGCACGTCGGTGATGACACAGGACACATCGGGCCCGACAGCCTCCACGACCTCCAGCGGATTGGCGAAGGCGCGCACGCGATTACCTGCGGATTCCAGCAGGAAGGCCAGGGAGTCGCGCACGGCGTCATCGTCGTCGACGATGAAGATCAGGGGCTCATCGGTCATCGGTGTCGCCTTCGTCGGCCAGGGGCAGGATCAGTTCGAAACGGGCGCCGCCCTCCGGCGTATTGGCCGCATGGATGCGGCCGCCGTGCGCCTCGATGATGGTGCGGCAGATGGACAGACCCACGCCCATGCCGTGCGCCTTGGTGGTGACGAAGGGCTGGAAGAGCTGATCCAGAACCTCTGGCGACAGGCCCGGCCCTGTGTCCTGGACGATGACGCGGACCTGATCGTCGCCGACGGGGCCCGAGGTGATGCGCAGGTCTCGGCGAGGCTCGCCCGCCATGGCCTCCATGGCGTTGCGCACCAGGTTCAGAATGACCTGCTGGATCTGGACCTTGTCGACCAGCACCTGATCGACGGATGGGTCGAGTCGGACCTGAAGGCGCACGCCCAGCTCCTTGCCACCGACGAAGGCCAGGGCCACGGCCTCTTCGGTCAGCTTGGCGAGGCTTTCGGGGCGGCGTTCGGCTTCGCCCTTGGCGACGAAATTGCGCAGGCGCCGGATGATCTCGCCGGCGCGCTGGGCTTGGTCGGCCGCCTTTTCGAGTGCGTCACGTGCGCGATCGGGCGACAGCCCGGCGGGCGAGGCCAGCATCCGGCGCAGGCCGCTGAGATAGTTGCCGATGGCCGACAGCGGCTGGTTCAGCTCATGGGCCAGGGTCGAGCTCATCTCGCCCAGGGCTGTCAGGCGGGTGACGTGGACCAGTTCGCCTTGCAGCTCGTGCAGGCGGGCCTCGGTGCGCTGGCGCTCCGACAGGTCGCGCACGAAGCCGGTGAACAGGCGCTGGTTCGTGCCCTCGACCTCGCCGACCGACAGCTCCATGGGAAAGGTGGTGCCGTCACGGCGCTCGCCGGTGACGACCCGGCCCACCCCGATGATCCGGCGCTCTCCGGTGGTGCGGTAGCGGTCCAGGTAGCTGTCGTGCTGCTCCCGGTAGGGCGACGGCATCAGCATGCTGACGTTATGGCCATAGACCTCCGCAGCGGCGTAGCCAAACAGCCGCTCGGCCGCCTGGCTGAAGGATCGGATGAGGCCCTCGTCGTCGATCACCACCATGGCGTCCGGGACGGTGGCCAGGATGGATTCCAGATGGGCCTCGCGCAGGCGCAGTTCGCGGTTGGCGTCGGATGCGCGGCGGCTGATCGTAGTCAGGTGCTCGGCGAACAAGCCGGCCGCCAGGCCGAGGACCGCGAAGACGCCAGCATCCAGCCAGGGAACCGGCGCGCCGGCCAGGCTCACCAGCCCGGCGATGGCCGCCATGCCGACCGCAGTGGAGACCAGGGCGGCGGTCAGGCCGCCCGCGAGGGCCGCTGCATAAATGATCGGCGTAACCGTCATGAATATGAGGCCCGGCCCAGCGCCCGCGCGGGTGAGCGCCCAGGCCAGGGGCGCAGCCAGGGCCGGGGCAAACATCAGCCCCATCGCAAGCCATTTGCGGTCCAGTCGCGCGCGCATTCGCCCCGCATTCCACTCCCAGAGGCGGCTGGCAAGCGGGCTAGGGGATTCTACTTAAGCGAAGGGCCCGAATGTCGCGTCCGACCGGGACGGCCTACCCCTGTGATCAGAAGGGGACGCAACATGACCGCCCAGATTCACAGCCTGATCTCGCTAAAAGACACCGGCCTGCTGGACGCCCTGGGTGAGCCGCGCCGCTATGAGGACGGGGCCGAAATCTTTCGTCAGGGCGGGGCGGCGTGTTCGGTCTACCGGATCGTGTCGGGCGTGGTCCGCACCACGCGGCTGGCCGAGGACGGCCGCCGCCAGATCGGCGACTTCCACTTCCCCGGCGAACTGCTGGGCTTGGAGGAGGCCGCAGAGCACGCCTTCGCGGCGGAGGCCCTGGGTGAATGCGAGGTGGTGGCGATCCGCCGCCCAGTCTTGGAGCGTACCGCCGCCGAGAATCTGTCGGTCGCCAACGCCCTGCGTCACGCCGGCGCTGAGCGCCTGCGTAAGATGCAGCGGCACCTGATCCAGATCGGCCGCAAGAGCGCGATCGAGCGGGTCGCCACCGTGCTCGCCCAGTTCGCCCGTCACGCCGAGGAAGAGGTCGTGGACCTGCCGATGAGCCGCCAGGACATCGCGGACTACCTCGGCCTGACCATCGAAACCGTCTCGCGGATGATCTCCCAGCTGCAGGCCAGCAAGGTCATCCGCCTCACCACCCTGCGCCAGATGCGCATCTGCGACCCGCAGGCCCTGCGCCAGTTGGCCGCTTGACCCCGCGAAAGGATCCGTCATGCCCCTGGAAGCCCAAATCGTCGTCGGCCTCGTTATCTCTGCCTTTCTCGCCTTTGGCGTGACCCTGGCGGCGGTGGCCCACTGGTACCAGAAGGGCTGAGCCGGTGTTCCTGATCGCGGGGCTGCACCTTCTGGCGTGGCTGGCGCTTGATCCCCCGGCGCGTCCGCCGGGACCGACGGCCGACATGACCGTATCGGCCGTGAGGGGCGAGCGTCTGGTGATGGAGCGCTGTGGCGGATGCCACGCCATCGGACCGACGGGACCCAGCCCCTATGCTCATGCGCCCCTCTTCACTGAGGTCGTCAGCCGCTATCCGGCCGAAAGCCTGGAAGAGGCGCTGGGCGAAGGGATCATGGTCGGCCACGATGCGGTGATGCCGACATTCGAACTGCCCGAGGACGAGATCGCTGATATCGTCGCCTATCTGCGGACCCTGGAGAGCCGGGATCGCTGACGAAACAGCCGGAGGCGGTCGATGAAGCATGAGGTGATCCTGGCCCATCCACGCGGACGATCCTTCGTGCGGCTGCTTGCCGAGACCTATGCCGGGGCCGTTGAGGCGCTGGGTCATCAGGCGGAGTTGATCGACCTCTATGCTGAGGGTTTCGATCCCCGCCTTCAGGCAGAGGAAATCCCGGGCGCTGGCACCGGCCATCCGGGTCCCGACGTTGCGGCACTGCGTGAACGGCTCGCGGACGTGGATGTCTTCGCCTTCTGCTACCCGATCTGGTTCGGCGGCCCGCCGGCGATCCTGAAGGGCTTCGTGGACCGGGTGTTCACGGCTGGCTTCGGCTACGAGAGCATCAAGGGCGGGGGACTTCATCCCCTGCTGGACGGCCGCAAGCTCATCAGCTTCACCGCCTCGGGCTCGGAGAACCAGTGGCTGGTCGAGAGCGGAGGCTGGGACGCCGTCCGGGTGGCCTTCGACCGCAGGCTCGCGGGCGCGACCGGCATGACGGTGCTCGAACACGTCAACTTCGGCGGCGTGGACGCCGATCTGGATCCGGCCCGCGTCCAGGAGGCGGTCGACGGGGTCCGTAAGGTCGTCGCCGACCTCTTCGAGCCTGAATGAGCTAGTAGGCCAGGAGCAGGGACGGCCCGTCGGCCGCGCCCAGCAGGGTGCGGGTGACACCGCCCATCACCACCTGGCGCAGGCGGGAGTGGCCATAGGCGCCCGCCACCAGCAGCCCCGCCCCGTGTGACCGGCAGGCGTCCAGCAGGGCCGCGCCGGCGTCGTCGCCAGAGAGGGTAAGGCTCTCAGGGCGGCCCATGTCGTGGAGATCCAGATAGTCGCCGAGACTGCCCAGGTCTGGGCGATCGGCCAGGTCGCCGTGCGTGGCCGCAAGGGTGCGGGATACGCCGCCCAGCAGCGGCAGGGCGGCCTCAACCGCGCGTCCGGCCTCCTGACGGCCGTTCCAGGCCAGGATGGCCGTGCCCCTCAGGCTGTCAGCGGGCCCGCGCGCGATCAGGAGCGGCCGTCTCAGCCGCATCAGAATGTCCTCGAGCAGGGCGTGGGTCCGATCGGAGCGGTCGGCCACGGCGTCGCCCGAAATCACCACCAGGTCCGCCAGGACCGCCTCACGCTCCAGCGCGCTGTAAGATCGGCGGTCATAGGCCAGCAGCATCAGGCGCGGCGCGCCCTGGCCAGGTCCAATGGCGACGTCCGAGGCGGCGGCCGCAACCCGGCAGGCCGCTTCGGTGCGGCCTTGATTGTCTGCGGTGATCTCGGCGGCCGCCTCGTAGGCGCCCGGAGGGATCATCCCGCCCAGGGGCGCGGCAGCCACGGCAAGGTCGGCGGCGATGTCGGGGAAGACGGGCAGCACCCGCACGGCGGCGCCGTGTTCGGCGGCCAGCCAGGCGCCGGCCTGGATGGCCTGCTCGTCGTGACGGCCCAAGGCGAGGACAAGAATGGACTTGTAGCTCATGGCGGCCTCCTCAAGAGGCCGAGGCTGAACCACGCGAAAGCGCCGGGCCTTGATCTGGGTCAAGCCGGGGCGGTGCTGGATTCCGATTTCAGGCGATGGCGGAGAGGGTGGGATTCGAACCCACGGTACCCGTGAAGGCACGCCGCATTTCGAGTGCGGTACATTCAACCACTCTGCCACCTCTCCATTTTCGGGGGCTCCGGCCAGACGGGTCTGGGCCGGGCGAGCGAGGGCGCGATGCATAATGCGGCGTCGGAGCAAAGGCAAGCGTGCATCCGCACGTGTTTGAAGGTCGTAGCTCCCGGCATGACAGGACGCCGATTTTCCCTCGCCGCGACGGCCCTTGGCGGACTGGCGCTGACCTTCGCCGCCTGTTCGGACAGCCAGGCCCAGAGCGAGGCTCCGGCCCCGCCTCCCAGGGGTGAGGTTCGCACCGCCGTATTCGCGGGCGGCTGTTTCTGGAGCATCGAACACGGCTTCGAGGCCATCCCGGGCGTGATCGAGGCGGAGTCAGGATTTACCGGCGGCCAAGTGGCCAATCCGTCCTACCGGCAGGTGGTGGCGGGCGGCACCGGCCATGTCGAGGCCGTGCGGGTGACCTATGATTCCGGGCGTGTGACCTATCGCCAGCTGGTGGACCGTTTCTGGCGCATGATCGATCCCACCGATCCCGACGGGCAGTTCTGCGACCAGGGTCCGTCCTATGTGACGGCGGTCTGGGCCAGCGCCGCCCAGCGGCCGATCGCCGAGGCGTCCCGCCGGGCCGCCGCCGCCGAGATCGGTGAAAGTCGTTTCCGGACGCCGGTTCGCGATGTGCGGACTTTCTGGCCGGCGGAGGACCGGCATCAGGATTTCGCGCGCCGGAACCCGCAGCGTTACGAGGCCTATGCGACCGGATGCCGGCGCGCAGCGCGTCTCAGGGCTGTCTGGGGCGCCTAGGGAAGCGGCAGGCCCGTTTCCGGATCGCGAGGTCGAGGCTGGAAGCCGTGACCGACTCCGATCGCCAGGTCGCGCGTGCGCGTCGGGTCCAGCTGCACCGACGCATCGATCCAGCCGTCGAAGGCGGAGAAGTCGGCGACGAATTCATCGCGGAAGCGCGCCTCGATCGAGGCCATGATAATTGGACCCTGACCCTGCGCGACCGTCAGCGGATCGACCGCTTCGGCCTGGTTGTTGGCATGGGCCTCGCGGACCCACATCGCCAGTTCGGGCGCATCGGGCGCGGACAAGTGGTCGCGGCCGTAGTAGGCCAGCGAATTATAGAGGAAGCGATCGTCGGTCGCGATCACCACGCCGGGGCCCAGGCGGTCGGCCGTTTCAAGGATGCGCTCGGCGCCGGTCTCCCAGCCCCTGACGCGCTTGAAGGACCCGCCGAGCCCGGCGCGATCCGCGAGCGTCGGCCAGGCTCCGAAGACGAGGACCATGGCCGCGACCGCGGCCTGGAAGGCCACGCCGCCGGCCAGCCAGCGGCGTGCCTGCCATCGCAGCAGCCAGGCGGCGGCGAGCACCACGGCGGGGGCATAGGCGACAGCGGCCCAGTTCGCATTGGCGCGCGACAGAAAGGCCTGGATGAAAACCAGGACCAGCGGTGGAGCCACGAAGGCCAGAAGCAGGCGATCCGAAGGCGTCGCCGTCTCCAGCTTCAACAGGATCCGGCCGGCGCCAATAAACAGCACCACAAGCGGAACCGGGCCGAGGACCATAGTCTGGGACGCCAGAAACTCCAGAGCCTCGAGAGGGTGGAACAGGTCAGACAGGCGCCAGTTGGCGTTGGCGGCCGTGTGGGTGACGGTCGAGAAGTCGTTCAGCGCGTTCCAGACCAGATTCGGCGCGGCCACGATCGCGAAACCGCCCACGGCGGCGGCGATGCGGAGCGGGGTCCAGGTTCGGCGGGCCTGCGGTGACCAGATCAGGTGCAGGGCCAGACCCATCAGAAGATACAGGGAGGCGTACTTGCTTAGGAAGGCGCCGCCGAGGGCCAGGCCGGCCATCAGGGCGGTGCGGGCGGTGGGTCGATCTTGAAGGATGACATAGGCCCAGAGCGCCAGCGAGGCGAAGAAGAGCAGCGGCGCGTCGGTCGAGGCGATGCCAGCCGACAGCTGGACGCCCGGCATCAACAGATAGAGCAGGCCGCCCCAGAAGGCCGTACGCCGGTCGAACAGGCGCTCTCCCACCTTGAAGAGCACCAGGCCCGCGCCGGCATGCAGAAGTGGCGAGGAAAGCCGGATCCAGGCTTCCGCGTTTCCACCGATCGCTGTGGTCAGGCCGATCAGCCAGGCCAGCATGGGCGGTTTGGAATAGTAGCCAAAGGCCAGTTCACGCGACCAGAGCCAGTACTGGGCCTCGTCCGGATAGAGCTCCAGCGGCGTCACGAAAAGGACCACAAGTCGCAACAGGGTCAGCGCCAGCGTCAGGCACACGAGCTGTGAGAACGGGTCCTGTAGCCAGGTCGCCGGGTGGACTTGAGAAGTGTTTGGCGTCACGCCGGAGGTCCTGTGTTCGAGGCGTCCTAGGGTGGGGGCGAAAAGTGTCACCTGCAAGCCACGGCCGGTCGCCGTCACGCATCTGTCACAAACCTGTCGCCTTCCTTTATAGACTCCCTCCTAAACGCCCCCCATGAAAGGCCTGCCTGTTCAGGACGGCCGGACCGCGGCCGGCAAGGCCATCACTCGGGGATACCAAGAATGACCAATCTCAAGCGCGCTTTTTGGGCCACTACGGCCCTCGTGGGCGGCGTCCTGGCGGCCACTGCCGCCTCGGCCCAGTCGACCGGTTCGGAGGCCTTCGAAGAAGGCACCGTCGAACAGGTTGTCGTCACCGGCTACCGCGGTCCGTCGACCGTTGACGGTCTGGCCGCCGACGAAACCGTCACCCGCGCCCGCTCGACCATCACCGGCGAGTACATTGAGACCCAACAGCCGGGTCAGACCGTTCTGCAGACGATCAACATCCTGCCGGGCGTCACCTTCTCGAACAACGACGCCTACGGCTCGTCGGGCGGTGACATCACCATCCGCGGCTTCGACGCGAACCGCATCTCGCTGAACATCGACGGCATCCAGCTGAACGACACCGGCAACTACGCCATCTACTCCAACCAGATGGTCGACCCGGAACTCCTGGACCGCGTCTCGGTCAACCAGGGCTCGACCGACGTCGACAGCCCGACCGCTTCGGCCACCGGCGGCACGATCAACATCGTGACTCGTCGTCCTGGCATGGACCGCATGCTTATCGTCCAGCCCTCGGTCGGCACCGACAACTACCGCCGCGTCTTCCTGCTGGGTGAAACTGGCGAGATGGGTCCGTGGGGCACCCGCGCGTGGCTGTCGTACTCGCACGCCGAGAATGACCTGTTCCGCGGCCCGGGCGGCATCGAAAAAGACCAGTGGAACGGCCGCATCTATCAGCCGATCGGCGACAACGGCGACTTCGTCTCGCTGATCTTCCACTACAACGAGAACCGCAACAACTTCTACAACACCGCCACCAGCGTCGACACGTTCAACGCCACGGGCGGCCTGACCATCACCGACCGTTCGGCCACCTGCTCGCTGCTGGCGCCGGTCGGCGGCACCCGTCAGGACCAGGCCAACAACACGACGAACCCGGGTTGCGGCAACTTCTATAACTTCAACGTCAACCCGTCGAACACCGGCAACATCCGCGCCCAGTCGCGCTTCAGCCTGACCGACAGCCTGACGCTGACGATCGACCCGACCTTCCAGTACGTCCTGGCCAACGGCGGCGGCATCACCAACGTCGAAGAAACCGACCAGCGCCTGCAAGGCACGTTCTTCAACCCGCTGGCCCCGACTGCCACGGGCGTGGACCTGAACGGCGACGGCGACATCCTGGACCGGATCAAGCTCTATTCGCCGTCCAACACCAACACCCGTCGCTACAGCGTCAACGCCTCGCTGATCTGGGACCTGAACGACGATCACCGCTTCCGCTTCGCCTACACCTGGGACCGCGGTAACCACCGTCAGACCTCGGAGTTCGGCTACCTTGACCTCGCCGGCGGCTTCGACAGCTACTTCGGCGGCAAGGACGGCGAAGGCCGACCTGTTCTGACCCGTGACGGCGACATCTTCCAGGAGCGTAACCGCCAGTCGATCGCGCTGCTGAACCAGTTCGCGGTCGAGTACAATGGTCGCTTCCTGAACGACACGGTCCGCGTGAACGTCGGCGTCCGCGCCCCGTTCTTCAACCGCGAACTGAACAACTACTGCTGGCAGACCGACACCTTCAACGCCTGGTGCACCCGTCAGCGCCCGACGACCCCGCTCGTCAGCGCCGGCGTCTCGGCCACGGCCGGCGCGCCGGTCAGCTTCGAGCGTGAATACGACGCCATCCTGCCGAACGTCGGCGCGTCGTGGGAGTTCTCGCCGGACCACAGCGTCTATGTGAGCTACTCGGAGAACCTGTCGGCTCCGCGTACGGACGACCTGTACGACCGCGTCCCGGCTGATCCGGATCCGGAACGCAGCCGCAACTACGAGCTGGGCTACCGCTACGGTGGTTCGGACCTGATCGTCTCGGCCTCGGTCTACTACGCCCAGTTCGAGAACTTCATCGTTCGCGCCTTTGAAACCCTGCCTGACCTGTCGACCATCGCCTACTCGGTCAACGCCGGCGATATCGACCGCTGGGGCATCGACGGCCAGATCGGCTATCAGGTGACGGACGCCTTCTCGGTCTACGCCTCGGCCTCCTACATCTCGACCGAGATCCAGGACGACCTCCCGAACACCTCGGGCGGCTTCTTCGCCACCGAAGGCAACGAACTGCCGGAAGTCCCGGGCTTCCAGTGGGCCCTGCGCGGTGAGTACGAAGTCGGCCCGTTCACCCTGGGCGCCCAGGCCAAGTACGTCGGCGAGCGCTGGACGAACTTCGTCAACGACGAAGAGACTCCGTCCTACACCGTCGTCGACCTGGACGGCCGGATGAACCTGGACTTCATCAACGACGGCATGTTCCTGCAGGTGAACGTCCAGAACCTCTTTAACGAAGAGTACCTGGGCAACATCTCGACCGCCGAATCCGGCAACCGTACGGCCAACATCGGCGCTCCGCGCTCGGTCTCGGCCTCGCTGCGGATCGTGTTCTAAGAACCGAACCCCAGATCAGAACGACGGGGGGGGGGGCGTAAGGCTCCGCCCCGTTGGGTTGTGGGG
>JAEYWU010000132.1 GCA_023428785.1 Pseudomonadota bacterium | reverse complement strand
CGGGACAACGAAGCGGCGCTGAAGCTTCTGAACCGCCTGCTGCGCAACCAGCCCGTAGAGCCAGAGCGGATCACGACGGATGGCCTCGCGTCATACGGCTCGGCGCTTCGGGAACTCGGCCTCGACCGGATCCATCGGCCGGGCCGGCTCCGCGAGAACAATCGGGTCGAGAACTCACATCTTCCGATCCGGCGACGAGAGCGACAGCAGCAGCTCTTCAAGAGCCAACCATCCGCCCAACGCTTCCTCACCACCCACGCCGCGATCTACAACACCTTCAACGTCCAGCGACATCTCATCAGCCGACCGACCCTGCGCCGCTTTCGCGCCGAAGCCGATGCGGCGTGGGCAATGGCCACCGCCTAGGGTGATCCAGGTTGGGCTGGTTCTGGCCGACACCGGTTAATCTGACAGCGCCTCAGCAAGAGCCTTCTGGAGCTGGGTTTGATGAAGCCGATCTCGTTCAAGCGCCACCGTTTCCCACCGGATGTGATCCGCCACGCGGTCTGGCTGTATTTCCGATTCAGCCTCAGCCTTCGTGATGTCGAGGAAATGCTGGCACAACGCGGGATCGAGGTCAGCTACGAAACGATCCGCTGCTGGACGATTAAGTTCGGGCCGCTGATCGCTCGCCGCTTGAGGAAGCGACGCCCTGTTCCCTCCCCTCGTTGGCACCTGGACGAGATGGTCTGCTGGATCGGCCGGCGGCGGATGTATCTCTGGCGCGCTGTCGACGACGAAGGCGAGGTGCTCGATCTCGTGGTTCAGCGCCGGCGAGACAACGCCGCGGCGCTGAAGCTGTTGACCCGCCTGCTGCGCAATCAGCCCGTTGAGCCAGAGCGGATCACGACGGATGGTCTGGCGTCATATGGGTCGGCGCTTCGGGAACTCGGCCTCGACCAGATCCATCGGCCAGGCCGGCTTCGAGAGAACAATCGGATCGAGAGTTCCCATCTACCGATCCGGCGACGAGAGCGACAGCAGCAGCTCTTCAAGAGCCAGCCATCCGCCCAACGCTTCCTCACCACCCACGCTGCGATCTACAACACCTTCAACGTCCAGAGACATCTCATCAGCCGACCCACCCTGCGTCGCTTTCGCGCCGAAGCCGATGCGACGTGGGCGGCGGCTACCGCCTAGGATGATCAAAGTAGGGCTGGTTCTGGCCGGCGCCGGTTAACCTGACAGCACCGTGCGCCGATACGACGCCTTACAGCGCCTTCGAGAAGTTGCTTACAGAAACTCGCGATGGCGATTGGCGCGTGGCGGGCTCGCTGCTAGCATCACCGGCATTGTTGGGGAGCCCTTCGATGTTGTGGGTTGGCATCGCATTTCTCGTCATTGCAGTCGGCATCTATGTGATGCTGTTTCGAGCGGGCAAGCAGCTTGAACGCGCAGAGTACGAGCGCACGAATTCGGATGGCGTCGAGGAATTCGATAACTACGACGAAATGGCACGCGCACGTCGCAAGAGCGGGCTGTTCAAGATCGTTGCCACGCTTTGCACATTCCTGATCATAGGCCTCGTCCTGATGGGTGTGATCATGATCGTCTCAGGTCTCTAGGCCAGTCTCACCAAGCCACCCTTAGCGGCCGCCAAGCGGGTCGGCTTTGCGACCGACCCGCCGCGACGCTCAAAGGTCGATCTGCTCCGAGATCTCCAAGGCATCGTCTACCTCGATCCCGAGGTACCGTACTGTGCTTTCCAGCTTGCCGTGGCCGAGCAGTAGCTGGCAGGCACGGAGGTTGCCCGTCTTCTTGTAGATCAATGCGACCTTGGTCCGCCTTAGACTGTGCGTGCCGTAGGCGCTGGGGTTCAGGTCGACCATACGCACCCAGCTGTCTACCAACCGCGCGTATTGGCGAGTGCTGATGTGAGCGCCCGATCGAGTTCGACTAGGGAAAAGCCAGTCGTCAGACCGATTACCCCTTCGCTTCAGCCAAAGCGTCAGGGCGTCGCGGGCGGGCTCGGTGATCTCAAATGGCACGGGCCGGCCGGTCTTCTGCTGGATGACGGTCGACCGATGCCTCACCACGCCCGCCTGGCAGACATCTGCCAAGCGAAGCCTCACGAGGTCGCAACCGCGCAGCTTGGCGTCTAGGGCGATGTTGAACATCGCCAGATCACGCACCGCGCCCTGAGATTTGAGGTGCTGGCGGATTGCCCAGATGTACTTCGGCTTGAGCGGAGCTTTCGCTCCGATCATGCGACCAGCGTTCCATGGTTTGCGGGGAATGCGAAAAAGATCGGGCTGGCCCATGGCCATCTCCATTTTGGAGGCCCCCGGTCCTGATCTTACGCCACGTGAGGCCCGAATGCGCCAATAGCAGTCATTCGCCGACCGCCAACCAAACGACATGAGTCGGGCACCCCCTACGAAAGGCATGTTGGCTTCCAGCGGCGCGATTATGGTTGCTCGAAACTTGTGACGGTCAGTGGATACCCGAGCTGACTTGCAGCCTGGCGTGCGAGCCGGTCTGAGCCCCCAAACCCCCGGTTGCGCCGGTGAGGCAATGAGATAGCATCGCCATCCGGAGCAGGCGTACCCCTGCGTTCAGGGGGACCGCCATGAAGTTGCCGACCGCCCTGCCGAGGCTGACCCGGCGCTGGCTGGCGGCGTATCGGGTGCTGTGGTGCGTGCTGGCGATGGCGGGGCTGTTCGCGGCCACCGCCGGGACGTGGCTGTTCAAGGTGCAGAACGACCGGCTAGCGCTTGCGGCCTACGGCGTCGGGCTTCGATTCGAAACCCAGGGCCTGTCCGTCCGGTTCGGCCCGCTGGTCGATCATGCAGCGCAGGCCGGAGTGGTATCGGGCAGCGAATTGTTGGCGATCGACGGTCAACCGGCCTCTTGGCAGCCTGCTGGAGTCGACGCCGCGGCCCGCCGCCTTGAGGGACCAGAGGGATCGAGGGTGACGGTCACCCTGCGGTCTCCCGCAGGAGAGACGCGCGATGTCGTTCTCACCCGATCGCCGGATCATCTCAGAGCGGCGGACGCCATCGCGCCCATGCCCTATGCGGCCCGGTCGGTCTTCGACTGGGTCACGAGCGTGCTGCTTTGTCTGCTCGCATTGGTGATTTCGGGTCTGCTGTTCTGGCGAAGACCGGGCGATCCGGTCGCGGCCCTGTTCTCGGTGGCGTTCGTGACCCTGCCGATGAGCGGCGCCGCACCCCCTCTTGTCCCACCCGCGATGGTGGACCCGATCCTGGACGGCCTCTACATGGTGACGATGGGCTGTCTGGTGTTGGCCCTGCTGGTGTTTCCGAACGGCCGCTTCGACACGCGCTGGAGCTGGATCGGGGCCGCGCTCCTTCCCCTTGTGCTGATCTGGAATGTGGCGGGACCGGACGACCCCGGCGTCCTTGGAGTGCTGGTCGGCGTCGTCATGTTCGGCCTGTGCGCCCTCTCGATCGGCCGGCGATACGTCAAGGCGGCGCCGGGGGTGGAACGCCAGCAGATCAAGTGGACGCTGCTGGGCCTGGTGCTTTTTCTGACGCTCATGACCGCACTCGGCGGCATCGACATGGCTGTGCGGGGCGCGGAGGACACCGCCCACAGGCTGCTGGCTGTGGTCGTCACGAACCTGCTGTCCTTCGTCGCCATCGCCTGTCTGATGGGCGGTCTGCTGATCTCGATCCTGCGGCATCGGCTTTATGACGCCGACACGGCGATCAGCCGGTCGGTGTCGGCCGGTGCCCTGACGCTGGCGGTGGTCGCGGTGTTCGCGGGAGCGGAAAAGGCCATCGAGGTGCTGGGCGCCCAGTATCTGGGCGGCGGCCTGGGCAGTCTGGGCGGGGCGATCGCCGCAGGGCTGGCCGCGGCGGCGATCCTGCCGCTGCATCATAGTCTGTCGCGCTGGTCGGAAAAGCGGTTCCAGGGCGCGCTGGTGCGGATGCGCAAGCAGCTGCCGCACGACATGGACGAGATGCGCGACGCGGACACGGTGACGTGTCTGGCCGAGACGGCGATGCGACATGCGATGGCCGGGGTGCGGGCGTCAAGCGGCGCGGTGCTGGTGCGCGACGGGGAAGGCTGGGACGTGGCGGCGCATACCGAACCGGGCGCGGTGGGCTGGCGGCCGGAGGCCGATGAGGCCGGCCTGAGGCTGGACAAGCGCGATCCGGTCTGGCCGCTGCGGCTGGCCCTGCCGGCCGGGGGCGGGACGGTCGCGGGCTGGCTGTTGCTGGGGCCGCGACCTGACGGGACGCTGCCGGGCAAGGAAGAGCGTGACGCGCTGGAGGCCATCGCCGAGCCCGTGGGGCGCGCGATCCGGGTGGCGCAGCGACGGGAGGCCGAGAAGGCGGTGGCGGCCAAGCGGTTCGAGCGGCTGGAGGCGTCGGTGCGGGCGCTCAGGCGAAAGCTGAACCCTGCGGGTTAGCGCGAACATAGGAGGGAGACTAATGTCAGAGCCTGAGATCGAAGAAGCCTCCAAGCGGCGCGTGACCTGGTCCCTGAGCCGCCAGCGGCTGGTCGAGTTGGCGGTGGTGGTGTTCGGCGTGATGATCGCGCTGGGCCTCGAGAACCTAGTGCAGGAAATCCGGTTGCACGGTGATGCGCGCGACCTGGAAGAGGCGTTCCGGGCCGACCTCGTTGCCGCGGTAGGTCATAGCTGGGAACGGCAGGTCGTCACGCCCTGCCTAACGGAGAGGCTGTCTTCGATGGCGGAGCAGGTCAACACGCCGGATGGCGCGCTGGCGGCCGCGCCGGGCGCGAACAGCGGCAACGTAATTTTCGCCCTGCCCACGCCCTATCGCGCGCCGACGCGCCTGTGGACGACCTACACTTTCGACCGGGCGCTCGGCAGCGAGGCCTTTAAGCGCATTCCTCTTGAGCGCGCTGACGCCTACGCCGTGCTGTTTTTCCAAATCCGGACACGGGGCGAGGCCAACAACGACGAATTCCTGGCGATCGCGGGCCTGGCTCCCCTAGCCTTCCCGCAGCCGGATCTGAACGCGGAAGTGCGTGTGGAACTGCTCCGGACCCTAGCCTTGCTGGACCGGCACCGGGGCCTGGCCGCCATCCAGGCCGATCAGTTCATCGAGTCGGCCCTGACGCTTCCTCAAGGCGACGACATCCGGGCCGAAATCCTAGAAAGCAGGGCTGCGCTCGATGAACAAGGCGCGCTGCTCCGGGAGCAATATGGCGACTGCGTCGATCTGGGCGCGACCGACCGGCTGATGGAGCTAGCGGGGTCGTAGGGCTAGCGTTGCTGCCGGTCACCCAAACAGGCCCAGATAGCGTTACCACTGACCACCGGCTGATCGCGGCAGCTCAAAGCTGGCCTTTTGAAAGTCCGCTTCGAGCCCGAAGCGGACGCTCACGGTCTCGAACCGTCGAGCTTTTTCACCAGCAGAGTTTTTTCGTGTCCGCCCCTAGCCTCTCGCCATTTGACAATGTCGAAGCCGGGCGTGCGCCTGGTTTTCTCGTCTGGCAGCATTGAGCCGATCATGTCGGCCAGTCGTTGTTCTCGTTCCATTTCTTCTTGGTAGAAGCCGCTGTGCTTAGACTTGCGTCTCAAGAGTTTGCGCATCTCGGCCACTGTTTCCAGAGCATCGGCGCGGCGGGCAAACATCTGGTCCCACTGCGCCTTCTCATCAGCGGTCTCAGGCCCGTTGTAGCGGACGCGTAGCGATTTCATGTCCACTATGACGTCATGGGGGTGCGGTACGGGGTCCGGACGAGGATCACCGCGGGCGTCACACTGCTTGAAATGCGCCTCCCAAGTCTCCTTGTAGTCCATGGCCGTTTTGAAGACGAAGGTCCGCTCGTCCATCGACTTCTCCTGCACGGCCTTCACCATGCTGGTGATGGCGATCTGGGCTCGATGGCTGCCCTTCACCGCCGCCACCCCCAGGCTACGCACGACCGCCTGGATTAGAGGCAGTTCCACCACCTCATCGTTCTCGCGGATCTGGATCGGCCGTATCGCCTCGGCCATCACCAGGTCAGCCAGGTGGTGTGTGAGTAGATGAT
Source organism: Pseudomonadota bacterium (assembly GCA_023428785.1). Classification (GTDB taxonomy): domain Bacteria; phylum Pseudomonadota; class Alphaproteobacteria; order Caulobacterales; family Caulobacteraceae; genus Brevundimonas. The sequence goes on along the minus strand of JAEYWU010000132.1, from coordinate 19,513 downwards.
CTGGCTGGGTTCGCGGCGCCGGCTGCTTCCTTGGCCGGCCCCGCGGGTTGCCCGACCTACCCTTCTGGAACCGATGCTCCACGGGAGGCTGCCGGTAGCCCACCACGCTTGTGCCGGTCGCCGGCGCCTTGGCGCTTTCGCTCACGCGGCGATCTCCTCTCGGCGTTGATGGGCGAGATCGTCGAAGCGCGCTCCGCCGTCGGCCAGCAGCGCGGGCTTGCCGGTCAGGGTCTGGTAGCGGCGGACGATAACGTCGCAGTAGTGCGGATCGAACTCGATCAGCCGCGCGGATCTCCCGCAGGTCTCGGCCGCGATCAGGGTGGTGCCCGAGCCCCCGAAGCCATCCAGCACGATCTCGCCTCGCCGGGTGCAGTCGCGGATCGCATCGGCGACCATGGCGGTGGGTTTGACCGTTGGGTGCATCTCGAGCGCCGCGCCCCTGCCGGCCCCCATGCTGCTGATCCCGGGATAGTCCCAGACGTTGGTACGATAGCGACCGGTATCGCCCAGTCCGAAGGTGTTGGTGTGGGCGGCCGACCCGACCTTGTAGACAAACACCAGCTCATGCTTGGAGCGGTAGAAGGTCCCCATCCCACCGTTGGTCTTGTTCCAGACGCACAGGTTCTTCAGCTCGCTGAACACCTCTGAGCCGGCGGCCATAACCTCCGCCATGTGGCGCCAGTCCATACAGACGAAGGCGATGGCTCCGTCGCGGCTGACGGCGGCCATCGGGCGAAGGGAGTCCTTGAGAAACCCGGTGAACGCCGCCTCGCTCATCTCGCCGACGCCCATGGCGAATTCGCGATGCCGAATGCGGCCCGAGCCGCAGACATGGCCGTCGATCGGCACGTTGTAGGGCGGGTCGGTAAAGACCAGGTCCGCCTTCTCGGCGCCCATCAGCCGCGCGTAGTGATCGGGCTCGCGAGCATCGCCGCAGATGAGGCGGTGCCGACCGAGAACCCAGACGTCTCTGAACCGGGTGACCGCCTCAGGCTGGATCGGCGGGATCTCATCCTCGGCTCCCGATGGCGCTTCCGGATCCCGCTCGCGGGCGCCGTCCAGGGTCAGGTCCACCTCGGCCAACGAGAAGCCGGTGAGGGTTACGTCGAAGTCCAGGTCGATGAGCGCCTGAAGCTCAATGGCCAGGATGTCCTGGTCCCAGCCAGCGTTCAGGGCCAGCTTGTTGTCCGCCAGCACATAGGCGCGCCGCTCCGCAGCGGTGAGATGAGACAGCCGAAGCGTCGGCACCGTCTCCATCCCCAGAAGCTTGGCGGCTTCCACCCGACCATGACCGGCGATGATCTCCTGATCGTCGCTGATCAGGACGGGGTTGGTGAAGCCGAACCGATCGATGCTGTCGGCGATCTGGCGGATCTGTTTTCGGGAGTGGGTGCGGGCGTTGCCTGGATAAGGGCGGAGCTCCGCAGGGGTCCGGTGTTCGATCGCGAGGCGAGTCGGTTGAGAACGCTTCATGAACCAGAACATAATAGCAACATTGGCGAACGCAAATACCCGCGGTCATCGTATCCACAGGACTGGACTGCGCGCCCACAATGAGCACTGGTCCCACTGTCTCCCCGGCCCTGTTCGGGGTCGCGTCAGTGCGCCCCGCTGGGGTCGCAGGAGATGCGCGATCATGAGAGACCTGAGCCACGATCCACTTGCCCTGGATGGCCTCGACCTTGAGGCTCTCCGGGCGGCTTGGCGAAGCCGATACGGCAAGCCGCCCAAGCTGCGATCACCCGAGCTGCTGGCCCTCATGCTGGGCTACCGGATGCAGGCTGAGCAGGAGGGCGGCGTCGAGGTCGAGATGCGACGAGCCTTGAGGCGAACCTCGACGCGCCCGCCGCTCCCCAGCCTTACGCCAGGCACGCGGTTGATGCGGGACTGGCAGGGGCGGACCCATGAGGTCGTCGTCACGCCCGAGCGGCGGTTCCTGCACGAGGGCGAGACCTATCGCAGCCTGTCCGAGGTCGCTCGCCAGATCACCGGCAGTCGCTGGAACGGCCCGCGCTTCTTCGGCCTGCGTGAGGAGGCGTCGAAGTGACCGAGCCCAAGCCCGCGGTTCGATGCGCCATCTACACCCGCAAGAGCACCGAGGAAGGGTTGGATCAGGCCTTCAACAGCCTGCAGGCGCAGCGCGAAGCGTGCGAGGCCTATGTAAAGAGCCAGCGCAGCGAGGGCTGGCGCGTCCTGCCCGAGACCTATGACGACGGCGGCTTCTCCGGGGGCACCCTGGAACGCCCAGCCCTGCGACGGCTCCTCGACGATATCGACGCCGGCCGCATCGACACCATCGTGGTCTACAAGATCGACCGCCTCACCCGATCACTGGCTGACTTCGCCAAGATCGTGGAACGGTTGGAGAAGCGCGGCGCGTCCTTCGTAAGCGTGACCCAGGCGTTCAACACGACGACCTCGATGGGGAGGCTGACGCTCAATGTGCTGCTGTCGTTCGCCCAGTTCGAGCGGGAGGTCACGGGCGAGCGCATCCGCGACAAGATCGCGGCCTCCAAGGCCAAGGGCATGTGGATGGGGGGCATGCCGCCGCTGGGATACGACCGCCCGACCGACCTCCAGACCCGCGCACTCGTCGTGAACGAGGGCGAGGCGGAACTCGTCCGGCTCATCTTCGACCGCTACCTCCAACTCCGATCCGTGCCGGCGTTGCAAGCCTGGCTCAACGAAGAGGGCCTGCGGTCCAAGGCCTGGACAACCTCGGCGGGCAAGCGTCGCGGCGGTCTCGCCTTCGCTCGCGGCGCGCTGTTCCACCTCCTGCGCAATCGCATCTACCTCGGCGAGATCATCCACGGCGAGAAGACCGCTGTCGGAGCCCACCCCGCTATCGTGGACCTCTCAGTCTTCGAGAAGGCCCAGGCCCTTCTGGACTCCAACAAGGTGGTGCGGAGCGAACGGCCGCTAAGGTCTGCGGATCTTCCGCTCAAGGGCCTGCTGTTCGACATCGATGGCCATGTGATGAGCCCCAGCTTCGGCTACGGCCGCGGGGGCAAGGTCTATCGCTACTATGTCTCTGCGCCGCTGCAGCAAGGGCAGCACCTTGAGCCCGACGGCCGAGCCATCCGACGCATCAAGGCCGAGACGATAGAAGGCCTCGTTCGGGAGCAGTTGTCTCCGCTCATAGGCCGCCGACCAGATGCCGCGCTCACCATCCTGCTTGAACCGGTCCGGCGCATTGCCTTGGCGGCGGACGAGCTAAAGATCGAGGTGCGGCGGGACGCACTGTCCAGGTCAGGCGCTGCCCTGCTCGAGGGCCCCGATGCCGATGCCTTCGGTCGGCTCACCGTTCCGATCAAGTGCCAGACACGCGGCGGCCGCGCCTCCCTAATCCTACCGCATGGCGCACCTTACCGTTCGAACGAGCGTCGTGATCCGGTCCTTATCGCGGCGCTTCGCAAGGCCCACCGTATTGCCGCCGGCATCGGTTGGAAGGCCGCGGATGGCTCGCTTCGTTCCCCGGACGTCGAGGCGCCGAAGAATGCCTACGACCGCAAGCTCTGCCGCCTGGCCTTCCTCGCACCGACCATACAGAGATCCATCCTCGAAGGGCGGCAGCCGGCCAACCTGACGCTCGATCGCCTCCTTCAGCCGTTCCCGGTCTGCTGGCGCGAGCAACGCCGGCTGCTCGGATATTCCGAAAACAATCCCTGATGGCAGATCCCGGCATCCCTGTTTGCCCGGAAAATGATCCCTGTTTTGCTCGTCAAATGTCCCTGTTCTTAACGAGGGCGCGGTCGGCCCAAGGGTCGCCGTAACCCACGGATTGTGCTCCGGCTTCTGACCGGGGGTCCCTCAAAATGGGCTTCTTGGTCCCTTCAAAAATCTCACGGTTTCCCTGATCCGTGTCGGAACAGGGTGAAACTCGACTGATCTGGGACTTTGCAGAGACTGGCGGGTGCGATTGGCCCCGTAAGCCGACCAAGACCTGGCAATCCGGAGCTCCAAACAGGGGTTTGGCGGCGAAAACGCCTGCAAGAGTCGCCGTTTCAACGAGGGGGGCGCACCGGAGATGGATTTCGCGGGCTGGCTGGCGGACAGAGAGGGATTCGAACCCTCGATAGGCTTGCACCTATACACGCGTTCCAGGCGTGCGCCTTCAACCACTCGGCCACCTGTCCGTACCAGTCGGGGCGGCGGCGAGGCGCCAGCCCGGCGGGAGCGCGGGGAACTAGCCCACGCCGGGGCCGGGGGCAAGCTTTGAGGGTGCAAAGAACGAACGGGGGGCCCATATCAGTGGCGAAGGAGATTTCGCCATGACCGCCCTGCCCGGCCGCCCCGATCCGATCCCGACCGACGAGGTGCATTTCGTCCTCGGCCGCCCTCTGAAGGGGCCGCACCCCGAAGGCTTCGAGAGCGCGGTGTTCGGCATGGGCTGTTTCTGGGGCGTGGAGCGCGTGTTCTGGAAGCTGCCGGGCGTCTGGGTGACGTCGGCGGGCTATGCGGGCGGGTCCACGCCGAACCCGACCTATCGCGAGGTCTGTTCGGGCGACACGGGCCACGCCGAGGTGGTCGAGGTCGTCTTCGACCCGGCCCAGATTTCGTACGCCGAACTGCTGAAGGTATTCTGGGAGAACCACGACCCGACGCAGGGCATGCGTCAGGGCAATGACGTGGGCACCCAGTACCGCTCGGCCATCTACTATGCCGACGAGGCGCAAAAGGGGGCGGCCGAGGCCAGCCGCGACGCCTACCAGACGGCGCTGACGGAGAGCGGCCTGGGCCGGATCACAACCGAGATCGCGCCGCGACCGCCCTACTATTTCGCCGAGGGCTATCATCAGGGCTATCTGGCCAAGAACCCCGACGGCTACTGCGGCATCGGCGGGACGGGCGTGGATTGTCCGGCCGGACTGGGCGTGGACGCCTGATCCGTGGACCGGGACGGCGTCCGGGATTTCTGCCTGGGGCTGAAGGCGGTGACGCTGGATCATCCCTTCGGCGACCACCACGACGCCTACCGGATCGGCGGCAAGATGTTCGCCAAGGTTGGAGAGAGCGGCGAGCTCAGCTTCAAGGTCTCGGACATCGCCTATGAGGTGCTGACCGAGAGCGGACAGGCGCCGCCCGCACCCTATCTGGCGCGGGCGAAGTGGGTGAACCTGAAGACGATCGACGCCTGGCCGGACGACGAGCTGAGCGAACACCTGGTGTCCGCGCGTGAGATCGTGGCGGGCAAGTTGACCCGAAAGGCGCGACGCGAGCTGGGACTGGACTAGGCCGGGTCTCGCACTGAGACCCGCTGGACCTCGACGAGCCGGCTGGCGGCGAGGCGATCCGAGGCCGTCTCCACGGCCTCTTCGAGGCGGGCCATGAACTCGGCGCGCTTCAGACCGGCGGGAAGCGGAGGGAGGTATTCGAACACCACCACACCCGGATTGAAGGCGATGCCCTTGGCCGGCCAGTGCTCGCCCGAGTTGGTGGCGACCGGCCAGCAGGGACCGTCCAGGTCGCGATAGATGGCGGCGACGCCGGGCTTGTAGGCGGGTTCGGCGCCCGGTTTCTGGCGGGTGCCTTCGGGGAAGATGATGATCTGGCGGCCCTCGGCCAGCCGGGCGCGGGCGTGGCGGACCATATCCTTGAGCGCCTTGGCGTGGGCGGCCCGGTCGACCGGGATCATCTTCGTCTTCCAGGCGAACCAGCCGAAGAAGGGCGTGATCATCAGCTCTTTCTTGAGGACAAAGCACGGGTCATCCAGCACCGTGAAGGGCACGATGATGTCGAGCATCGACTGATGCTTGGGCGCGACGAGCGCCGCGCCCTGCGGCCGGTTCTCCATCCCCCGGACCTCGACCCGTACGCCCATGATCCAGCGCAAGCCGAACAGGACCGACCGGGCCCAGATCTGGATGACGCCCAAGGCCAGCCGGTGGGACATCAACAGCGCCGGAGACAGGCCGATGGCCACGACAGGCATGGAGAGATAGAGCCAGACGGCGAACAGGATACGGCGCAGGGCGAGCATGACTATTGGGCCTCGGCCGCTTGCTCCCCGGCGGGCGCATCGGGCGAACCGCTGAACAGGCGGGCGACCGCTTCGCGCACCAGGACGGCGAGATATTTGGAATATTCCAGGGTCATGCGGCGGATGCCCGTCTCGCTGCGCCACCAGCTGTCGGCGTTGAGCGAGGGCGTCACGACCGCATAGGGAACCAGCTCGGCGTCGCGCATCTGACCGCGGATCTCCAGCATGGAGCGGGGCATGTGATAGTCGCTGGTGACCACGATCAGGCTGTCATAGCCCTTGGCCCGCGCCCAGGCGGCGATCTCCTGGGCGTTGCCGACGGTATCCTCGGCGTCGAAACCCAGGTCCACACAGCAGTCGAACAGACGATTGGAGCCGGCGGTCACGGCGCGCAGTTCCTCGCGCTGGACCTGGCGGTTGACGCCCGAGACCAGAAGCCGCTCGCCGCGTCCGGCCGACAGCAGGCGCAGGGCCGAGTTGATCCGCTCGTCGGAGGCGCCGGTCAGGACGACGATGCCATCGGCCCGGCCCGGATCGACGGCCGGGGTCGCGCGCTCGACCCGGTCGGCGAAGGCCATCAGCCCGGCCAGCCATATGATCACGATGACCGCGATCGCGGCGATCCACCTCATACCCGTGTCTCCGTGCGCCAGACGGCGTGCAACAGCCCGCGAACCGTAAAGCGCGCCGCGAGCGCCGCCAAGACGGCGGCGAGAACCGGCGCGGGACCAGCCAGGATCATGTCGCGCCAGTCGAACGGAAGGGCCGGGGTCAGCCCTCGCGCGCCGCCGCCCAGGATCAGGACCGCGAGAAGGCCACAGGCGACCAGCGCGCCGGCCGCCCCCGCGACCGCCGCCAGCCAGGCGAACCGGGCTTGGAAGAGACCGGCCACATAGTCGTCGGCGGCGCCGGTCAGGCTGAGAACTTCGATCAGCTCATGACGCGCCTGGAGCCCCGCCCGGCTGGCGAAAACCACCGCCGAACCCGCCGCGATGGCGGCCAGGAAGGCGAGGCCCAGGGCCGCCAGCTTGGCCGATAGGGCGGCGCGCCCGACATCGGCGCGCCAGACGGAATGGTCGTCCACCCGCGCGTCGAGCCCGGCCTCGGCCAGCGCCCGGCTGAGCGCCTCGCCGCGAGCGGGTTGCTCGGGATCGAGCGTGACGGTCACCAGATGCGGCAGGGGCAGGTCCTCCAGGATGCTCTCGCCCAGCCAGGGACGCAGGAGGCGCTCGGCCTCGTCGCGCTCGAGGGCTGCGGCCTCGGCCACGCCGGGAACGCCGGCCAGGACCTCGGCAGCACGGGCGGCGGCCTGGTCGCCGGTCTCGTCGGGGCGCGGGCTGACCTGGACGGTGGCCTCAGAAGCCATGTCGCGGGCCCAGCCCTGGGCGGCGCGGTCAGCGGCGGCGGCGGCCATGGCGCCGAAGACGGCCAGGAAGCAAAGGATGGCCACCACCGCGAACAGGGCGGTGTCACGGCCCTCGCGGGGCGGCAGCAGCGGACCGGGTCGAATCTCTCGCATCAGGCGGCCCGGCTCAGGTGGCCGCGCTCAAGCGTCAGTTCGGGCATGCCCGAACGGCCGACGAGTTCGCGGTCATGGGTAGCGATCAGGACGGTGGCGCCCAGGCGGTTCAACTCGACGAATAGCCTGAGGATCCGCACCGCCATCTCGTCGTCGACGGCCCCCGTGGGCTCATCGGCCAGGATCAGCCAGGGACGGCCGACGACGGCCCGGGCGATGGCCAGGCGCTGTTTCTCACCGGCGGACAACTGGGGCGGGAGGGCTTCCATCCGGGCGCCGAGGCCGACCCAGCTGAGCAGTTCCTCGACGTCCTCGCGATAGGCCTTGGGCTTCTGGCCCGAGACGCGCAACGGCAGGGCGGCGTTGTCGAAAGCGGTCAGGTGATCGACCAGCCGGAAATCGTGAAAGACCACCCCCATGCGCCGCCGCATGGCCGTGCGGTCGGCGGGGCTGATGCGGGCCGTCTCACGTCCGAACACCCGCACGGAGCCCCGGGTGGCGGCCGCGCCCATGTAAATGAGCTTTAGAAGGCTGGATTTGCCCGCTCCGGACGCCCCGGTAAGGAAGTGGAAAGAGCCGGCAGGCAAGGTGAAATCGACGTCCTTCAACACTTCGGGCCCATGCCCGCCGTAGGCCAGCCCGACGGAGTCGAAGCGGACGGCGGTACTGGCGGGCGCGGCGGCTTGAACGGACATGGTCGGACGGGCGAACTCGGGGAGATGGGCTTGGCGCCCGTAATGGCATGATACTGTCCTGCCCCGACTGTTCCACTCGCTATTTCGTCCCCGATGAGGCTGTCGGGGCGAACGGCCGGACCGTGCGCTGCACCTCGTGTGGGTTCGCCTGGCGCGCCGAGGGCGAAAAAACCCTGGATCTGGTCGCTGATCCCGAAGTCGGGGCCACCGGCTTTTCCGTCGAACCGATGGCGCCGCAGGTCGAGGTTCCCCTGACCGCGCCGGAACTACCCAAAGCCTTTCGCGCCAAGGTCGTCGAACAGAAGCGGATAAAACGCGCCGTGGTCCAGGGGGCCGTCTGGGCGACGCTAGGAGTGTTCTGCCTCGGCCTGACCCTGTCGGCCTATCTGTTCCGGGTCGATGTGGTCGAGGCCATGCCCCGGACGGCGGCGGCCTATGCAGCGGTCGGCCTGCCGGTGAACGCCACCGGTCTGGAGTTCGAGGACATCACTGCGCGAGCAGCCCCTGACGGGTCGGCGGCGGTCGAAGTCACCTTCCGGCTGAGAAACGTCCGTGGCGAGGCCCGGCGTGCGCCGCCCGTGCGGGTGGCCCTGGTCGACAGCCACGGCGCGCGCATCGACACCCGCATCATCCAGCCGCCGCCCGAGGCGGTGGCTCCGGGCCACGTGCTCTATCTGACGACCCTGATTCCCGATCCTGAAGGCCATGGGGCCGATGTGGATCTGGTCTTCGCGCCGGAACTGGGCCGGACGGGCGGTCATGCGCCGACTCCGACGCCGGCAAGCCATGCCCCGGCAGCCCACGCGCCGGCCGAAAGCGCGCACGAATCTGAACCGGCCGAGGACGCCGCGCATGGCGCCGGCGCCGAAGACGCCGGTCTGCGCGGCGCAGACCATCACGCTGATGGAGCCGCGCCCGAGGCCGTGCCGCTGGCCGACACGCATGGCGCAGCCCTCGACAACGGCCTGCGCCCGGCGGTATCCGCCGGGCATCATGGCTGATCCCTCCCCGCCCTATGAAATCCTGCTGAGCGAAAACGAGGTCCGCGCGACCGTCGAGACGCTGGCCGACCGCATCGCGCCCGAGCTGGACGACGACGCCGTCGCCATCGTGCTGCTCACCGGCGGCATCTGGTTCGCGGCCGACCTGACGCGAGCGCTGGCGCGGCGGGGGCGGATGATCGGTTTCGACGCCCTGTGGCTGGCCTCCTATGGCGACGGCAAGACCTCACGCGGGACCATTGACGAGCGGGCCGGCCTGCAGCGTGACGTGACGGACCGCACAGTGCTGATCCTGGACGATGTGTTCGACACGGGCCTTTCGCTGTCGCGCGCGGTCGAGATCCTGAAGGCGAAGGGCGCGGCGCGGGTCCTGACCTGTGTCTTCGCCTCCAAGCCCTGGCCCGAGCCGCGCGCCCTGGAGCCGGATTTCGTGGGATGGCAGGCGCCGGCCCGCTATCTGGTCGGCTACGGGCTGGACTCGGCCGGACGAATGCGCGGCCTGCCCGGGATCGCCGCCCTGGACTGACCTCCGGCGCCTTTCCGTTGCGCCCGCCCACACCTTGCGGTTACGTCAGGTTTCCTTTGGGAGGGAATCCATGACCGATCAGACCGCGCCGGCGACCGGACGACGGCTAGAACTGACCGTCCGCGCCCTTGTGCTGGGCTGTCTGCTGGCGGTGATCTTCACCGCCGCCAACACCTATCTGGGCCTGCAGGTGGGCCTGACATTCGCCTCCGCCATTCCGGCGGCGGTGATCTCCATGACCGTGCTAAGGGCGCTCAGGAACTCCACCATCTGGGAAAACATGACCGTCCAGACCGTGGCCTCGGTCGGCGGGGCCATGAGCGCGATCATCTTCGTGCTGCCGGGCCTTGTGATGGTCGGCTGGTGGCTCGAGTTCCCGTTCTGGGAATCGGTGCTGATCTGCACGCTCGGCGGCATCCTGGGGGTGACCTTCTCGATCCCGCTGCGCCGCGCCCTCGTGGTCAACGGCGGCCTGCCCTATCCGGAAGGCGTCGCCGCCGCCGAGGTCCTGAAGGTCGGCTCGCCCGGCGCGGACCAGAGCGAGGAAGCCGTTCGCGAGAATAAGGCCGGCCTGTGGGTCGTGATCTGGGGCGCGATCGTCTCAGCGGCCTATGCCTTCGGCGTGGCGGCCCGCGCTTTCGCCGGAGAGGCCGCGCGCTTCGTCCAGCTGCCGGCGGCGCTGGGCGGCGGGGCCACCGGCATCGGTGTCGGCATGCAATTCGCCCTCCTGGGCGCCGGTCACCTGATCGGCCTGGCGGTCGGCCTGGCCCAGCTGTTCGGCCTGTTCCTGGCCTGGGCGATCGCGGTGCCGATCATGACCTCGCCGGACTACATCACCTGGACCCAGGGCATGGGGCTGGACTCCATCGCCGCCGGCCTAGCCGGCGCGCCGGCCGAAGAACTGGCCGGGACCGTCTGGGCCCGCGAGGTCCGCTTCATGGGCGCCGGCGTCATCGGTGTCGCGGCCATCTGGACCCTGATCAAGCTGGCCGGCCCCCTGATCGGCGGCCTGACCTCGGCGCTGGCGGCCAACCGCAAGCGCCAGTCCGGTGAAACCCTCGACATCGTCGAGCAGGACATCCCGATCACGCGCGTGGCCCTGCTGTCGCTGCTGTCGCTGGGCGGCATCGGCGTGCTGCTGGCCGTCGTGGCCGGGGCCATGGGCCTGGGATCGGCGGCGCCGCTGCTGGTCGTCGGCGGCCTGATCTATGTGGTGGTCATCGGCTTCGCCGTGGCCGCGATCTGCGGCTACATGGCCGGTCTGATCGGCTCGTCCAACTCGCCAGTTTCCGGCGTCGGCATCCTGGCGATCGTGATCGCCTCACTGCTGATGCTGGTGGTTCTGGGCATCACCGGCCTGCCGGCGGACCCGTCGGTCGTGGCCTTCGCCCTGATCGTGACGGCCATCGTCTTCGCCGTGGCGGTCATCGCCAACGACAACCTCCAGGACCTGAAGACCGCCCAGCTGGTCCAGGCCACGCCGTGGCGCCAGCAGACGGCCCTGATCGTCGGCTGCGTGGCCGGCGCCCTGGTCATCCCGTTCGTCCTGAACCAGCTGAATGCGGCCTTCGGCTTCGAAGGCGGCCCGGCCGGCATCGCCGACCAGCCGCTGGCGGCGCCGCAGGCGACCCTGATCTCCGCCCTGGCCCGCGGTGTCATCTCCGGTGACCTGCGCTGGGACCTGATCGGCGTCGGTGCGGCCATCGGGGTCGCGGTGATCATCCTCGACGAGGTTCTGCGCCGGACGACGGGCGACAAGATCAAGCTGCCGCCGCTCGCGGTCGGCATCGGCTTCTACCTGCCGGCGGCGGTGACCTTCATGCTGGTCATCGGCGCGGTCTGCGGCTTCTTCTACAACCGCACGGTCGCCAACAAGTCGTACGGCGAAGTGGCCAAGCGAATGGGCGTGCTGCTCGCATCGGGCCTGATCGTGGGCGAGAGCCTGTTCGGGGTGGTCAATGCCGCGACGATCGTCGCCACCGAGAACGCCGACTGGGCCGCCTTCTTCGGCCTGGGCGACGGCTGGCCGGCCATGACGGTCGGGATCGCAGTCTTCGCGGTGCTGACCCTGGTTCTATACCGCTGGATCATGAGCCGCTCGGCCAAGGTGTAGCGCCTCGGCCTCCGTCGAAAAACAGACCCCCGCCGGGCGACCGGCGGGGGTTTTCTTTTGTCCCGAAGCGTGGCTACAGAACGCTCGAACGGAACGGGGGAAGGCGGTGTGAGTCCGCCACTGTGCCCGCAACGGTAAGCAGGTCCGCCTGCAAGTCCGAATGCCTGTCCGTTCACGTCGCTCGTCTTCTGTCCGGGACCAGACAGGGGCGCGGGACTTTTCCGTCGCAGCGACGCGATCGGCCGCCATCCGTTTCGGATGATCGCTGTCGCTGAACCGGTCGGGCGCGCGGCTTCGCCAGACCTGCGACGGAGCAAATGCGCCATGAAACGCGCCCTTCTACTGGCCACGGCTGCGAGCCTGGCCCTTTCCACCCCTGCCCTAGCCCAACAGGCCGACGAGTCTGAGGTCGACGCGGTCATCATCACGGCCACCCGGCTGGCCGCGCCCATCGACATCACGCCCGGCGCCCACGTCATCGATGAGGCCCGGATCGAACGGTCCGGCGCCGCCTTCGTCTCGGAGATCCTGAGCGAGGTTCCCGGCGTCAGTCTCTACAGCCAGGGCTCGCCCGGCGGCGTGACTTCGGTGCGCCTGCGCGGGGCCGGTCAGGACAAGACCCTGGTGCTGCTGGACGGGGTGGTGCTGAACGATCCGTCCCAGCCGGCCGGCGGCTATGATTTCGCCTCGCTGGAGCTGGCCGACATCAGCCGCATCGAGGTGCTTAACGGACCGCAGGGATCGCTGTGGGGATCGGACGCCATCGGCGGCGTCATCGCCCTGACCAGCCGCGAGCTGGACGGCGCCCGGCTGAGCCTGGAAGCCGGTTCGCAGAGCACGATCAACGCCTCGGGCGCCGTGGGCGTGACCAACGATCGCGGGGCGTTCGGCGTGAACCTGTCGTCCTTCCGCACCGACGGAATCTCCAAGGCAGATGAGGCGGACGGCAATCCCGAGGCCGATCCCTTCGAGGCCTATAGCGCCGGCCTCAATGGACGGATCAGCGTGGGCGTGCTGACGCTTGAAGGCCGCCTCCGGTATCAGGAGGCCGAGGCCCATCTCGATGGCTATCCCGCACCGGCCTATGTGCTGTCGGATACGGCCGAGGTATCGGATACGGAGACGACGTCCGGCTTCCTGCGGGCCCGCGCTTCGCTGTTCGGTTTCGACCAGTCGCTGACCTGGATGGCCTCGAGCATCGACCGGGCAATCGATGGCGGCGACTTTCCTTCACGTTACACGGGCGAGCGGCAGGCGTGGCGCTGGCAGGCCGAGAACGCGCGCCTGACCGACCGGCTGGGCCTGATCGTCGGACTGGAGCGCGAGGATACCGAGGGCGATCTCTCGACCGGCGACGCCGAGATGCTCGGCGCCACCTCGGCCTTCGCAGCGGCGCGCTTCGACGCCACGGACCGGCTAACGGCGTCGCTCAGCGCCCGGATCGACGACCCGGACGAATACGACGCCGAGACCACCGTCCGCGCGGGCCTGGCCTATGCGCTGGACGGCGGCTTCACCCTGGCCGGGTCGTGGGGACAGGGCTTCAAGACCCCGACGATCAGCCAGACGCTGTGCGATTTCTGCTTTTCGTTCAGCCCCTACCCGGAACTCCGTCCCGAACGGGCGGAGGGCTATGACCTGGGCGTCGCCTGGCGCTCGGCCGACGGCCGCATGGGTCTGCGGGTCACCGCCTTCCGGCTGGAGGTCGAGGACGAGATCAGCTTCTTCTTCGATCCTCTGACCTTCGACAGCTACTACGTGAACCTGCTGCGGACGGAATCGACGGGCGTCGAGCTTCAGGGCGACTGGCAGGTCAACGAGGCGCTGGGCGTATCGGCGGCCTATGCCTGGACCGATGCGACCGATGCGGGCGGAAACCGTCTGCTGCGCGTGCCTGAGCATTCTGGGTCGGTGACGCTCGACTGGAATTCGGGCGCCTGGCGCGCGGCCCTGACGGTGCGGGGCGAGAGCGAACAGCTGGACGCCGGCGGCGTGCGCGACGGCTTCGTCATCGGCCGGGTCTCGGGCGGGTACCAGCTGTCAGACAATGTCGAGCTGACTCTGCGCGTCGAGAACCTGACGGACGAGCACTATCAGGAGGTGCTGGGCTACGGAGAGACGGGCCGGGCCGCCTACGCCGGGGTCAGGCTGCGCTACTGACCCACTGACGCGGATCCAGGGCGGTCAGGTCGTCGAGCGACAGGGCCGCCCAATCCAGCCGGGGTCCGGGCTGATGCGAGGCGGCGATGACCGCCCGCAGTTCCGCCGCCGACGACACGCCGACGAAGACCGCAGACGCCTCAGGACGGTCCAGCGCGTAGCTCAGCGCGGCCTGAAGCGGATCGGCGCCCGCCTCGGCGAGCATCCGGCGAATGCGCGACAGGCGCGGTCCGGCATGAGCGACGCTGGCCGGGAGCGCCTCGCGCTCCATGAACAGCAGCCCCTGCAGGAAGATCGAGCGCAGGTGAACCTGAACGCCCTGTTCGGCCAGCTTTTCCAGCGTGCCGTCGCGCACGAGGCGCTGGTCCAGCATCGAGACCGGAAGCTGGACGATGTCGGGATTGTAGCGGCGAGCCAGGGCCGAAGGATCATCCTCGGCGTGGGCCGAGAAGCCGATCGACTGGAACAGGCCTTCGCCCTTGAGGCGCTCGAGCCGCGCCCACAGCGCTCGGCCGTCAGGCCCATGCAGGTCTTCGGCCGCGTGGACCAGCAGCCCCTGGGCCCGGGCCACACCGAGACGCTCCAGCGAGCGGCGGGCGCGATGTTCGATCCGGTCCAGGCCCTCGGACAGGCGCACCGTGCGGGTGATCACCGAGAACGGGCTGGGGAACGGCCAGGACCGGCCGAGCGCGCGTTCCGCATCGCCATAGGCCGCCGCAGTGTCGACCAGCGTGATGCCCGCCGGGGCGGCTGTATCGAGAATGGCGCGGATCTCCGCCTCGCCGCCACGGCCACGCGGCTCGGCGAACTGGGCCGTGCCCAGCCCCAGGCGGGCGCGGCGAGTATCTGCAGCCATCGTCATCCGGCGCGTCGACGGGGCCAGTGGAAGTGGTCGACCAGGGTTGGCAGGACGCGGTCATAGGCCTTGAGCAGGCGCGCCATCTCACGGCCGCCGAAGGCCGCCGACAGGACATGCGCGCCCTGGAAAAAGACGCCCTCGCGGGCCATGGCCTCGCACAGCGCCGATTCAAAGGCGGTGTCGCCCGCGACCACGCTCCAGGAAGGATCGCCATGGATGCCGACGAAATGACTGGCGCCGGTCGAGATCAGGCGCATCTGGAGCTCGGCGACGATTTCGGCGCCGTAGACCTGAAAGCCCTGGGCGATGTCATCCCGGGCCACGCGCGACAGGACGACGTCGGCGGCGGCGAAGGCGGCGAGATCGGGATGGGAGCCCTGACGCTCGAAGACCGACAGGAGTTCTACCGAGCCGGTCACGGCGCACAGTTCACGGCCATTGGCCAGCGACGGCCCGAAGACCACGGCGTCGGCGCGCACGCCTGACAGCCCCTGGGCGCCGCCGCGATGCACGCGAAGGGCCGAGCGGCCTTCTTCAAAAATCAGCATGGCGCCGGCGCGGTCGGCCAGACGGCGGACCGCCTTCAGGAAGCTGGGCGCCGCGTCGAGCGGGCGAATAACGATGGCGGCGATCTCTTCGCCGCGGCCCTCGACCAGGGCGGTCAGATCCTCGATCGATCCGGCGGCCGACACCGCCTCGTCGCAGAAGAAGGCGCCGTCGCGGCCGGTGACGGTGCGGGCGGCCAACAGCACACCGGCCACGGCCGACGACAGGCTGGTTTCAAAGGCGACCGCCTCGGCGTTCGGGGTCATAGCCGCCAGACGGGCGGCGACCCGGGCGGGCAGCCCCGAGGCGGCGGGATCAGCGGCGGCGATTTCGACCTCGGGATCGTTCCAGCCCAGCAGGATCGCGCCGTCGGCGTTCATGAGGTCGAGGCGTCGGACGTCATCGGCGCCGTCGATCCAGGCGCCCGTTCGGAATCGGGCCGTCTGGATGGCGGAGCCATAGTCGGGCGCGGTCTGCGCCTCCTTTGTCGATACCAAGCTGAAGCGCGCCATGGCGCATCCTCCGGGCCTTATGCCTGGTAAGGATGATGCATCGGAAACCTTAACCGCCGCTGATCGGAACCCTTATGGAGCCTTAACACGGACCGACGGTCTTCGAGCTTGCCAGCGCCGGTCCGGCTTGGCAGCTTGGCCTTCCAACACGGAGAGATTCATGGCCGACATTCAGCCGGGCGCAGGCGCGCCCCCACCTTCCAACGGAATGGCAGTGGCCTCACTGGTCCTCGGGATCGTATCGATCATCGCGGCGATCATCCCGTTTGTCGGTCTGATCTCTTGGATTCTTGCGCCGCTGGGCCTGATCTTTGGCTTCCTGTCGATGAACAAGCCGACCGGCCGTGGCATGGCTATCGCCGGCCTGATCACTTCGGGCATCGGCCTTCTGATCTGCATCCTGTGGGTGGTCGGCCTTGGAGCCGCCATGGCAAGCGCCAGCACCTACTAGAACCGCCTCCCCTCGCCCGTCAGTCGGCGTCCGGCTGACGGGCAGGATGGGCAGCGAGGAAGGCCGGATGGGCGTCGGCCCGGGCCTGGATCGCGGCGATGTGCGGCCATGCCGAGACATCGATTTCGAAGCGGCCCGCCGAAAAGATCTGCGGCACGATGAAACAGTCGGCCAGGGTCGGCTGGTCCCCAAAGGCCCAGCCTGAGCCGTGGCGCGCGATCAACGTCTCAAGGGCGTCGAAGCCCGGAGCGATCCACTGGCGGGCCCAGCCGTTCTGCACGGCGCCGAGGCCGCCGACCGCCTTCAGAACCCTGACATTGTTCAACGGATGGATGTCGCAGGCGACGATCGCGGCCATCGAGCGAACGATCGCGCGCTCGGAGCTCGGCCCCGGCAGCAGGGCCGGATCGGGGTGACGCTCCTCCAGCCACTCCAGGATGGACAGGCTCTGGGTCAGGATCTGGCCGTCGGCCTCGAGCGCCGGGACCAGCCCCTGCGGATTGAGCGCCAGGAAGGACTCGGACCGCTGCTCGCCCGAGCGCAGCTCGACCGGGCGCTGCTCATAGGTCAGGCCCTTCAGGTTCAGGCCGATACGCACCCGATAGGCCGCGCCCGAGCGCCAGTAGCCGTGCAGGATCATCGCCGTCTCTCCTAGACCAGGGTGAAGGACAGGGCCTCCAGGCCGTCGATCTCGGCCAGCACGGCGTCGCCGCGCTGGAGCGGACCGACGCCCTCGGGGGTGCCCGTGAAGATCAGATCGCCCGGCGCGAGCCGCCAGAAGGTCGAGGCCTTGGCCACCACCTCGGCCGGGCTCCAGATCATGTCGTCCAGCAGGCCATTCTGGCGCGGCTCGCCATTGACCGACAGGCGGATGCCGCCGGACGCCCGCGCCATACCGGAGCGCGGTGTGATCGCGCTGATAGGGGCGGAGAAATCAAAGCCCTTGGCCGCGTCCCACGGGCGCCCGGCCTTCTTGGCCTCGGCCTGGATATCGCGGCGCGTCAGGTCCACGCCGACGGCCCAGCCGGCGATCAGGTTTTCGGCCTCGTCCGGAGCGATGTCGGCCCCGCCATGGCGCAGGGCCACGACCAGTTCGACCTCGTGATGCAGGTCCTGGGTCATGCTGGGAAATGGAACCTGTCCGCCCTGTGGAACCAGCGCGTCGGCGGGCTTCGAAAAGAAGAAGGGCGGCCGCCGGTCGGGATCCGCACCCATCTCACGCGCATGGGCCGCATAGTTCTGCCCCACGCACAGGACGCGACGAACGGGAAAGCGCGCGTCGCTTCCCAGCACAGGCAGGCTGACAGGCTCCGGCGGGGGAAAGAGATAGTCGGTCATCCCTTCGCCTGTAGCCAACAGAAGCCTTTCCCGCAAAGGAACTCGCAACAACCTCTGGCGTTCAACCTACAACTCGCCCATATGGCGTGAACCCGAAGCTTTGCCGGAGACGAGAATATGGCCCGAGCTGCCTCTACGAATGCGCGTGCTGACGTCAAGAACGACCTCAAGGCCCTCAAGGACGACCTGAAGGCCGTCTCGCGCGAGGAAGCCGACCGACTGCGTGACATGGCTGCTCGCGCCGATGAGCAGGTCCGGGAACAGGCGTCGGAGCTGCGCGCCCGCGCCCGCCGCTACTACGACGAAGGCGTGGTCCGGGGCCGTGAGTACTACGACGAGGCCTCCGAGCGTTTTGACGAGTACCAGCGCTACCTGACCGAACGGGTCCAGGAGAAGCCGCTGCAATCGACCGGCATCGCCCTGGGCGTCGGTGTCATTATCGGCCTTCTACTGGCAGGCGGCCGACGCTGATGCTGGGACGGGGGCTGATGGTCAAGGCCGCTGGGATAGCGGCGGTGGCGGCGTCTGTATTCGTCGCCGTCG
This sequence comes from Pseudomonadota bacterium, assembly GCA_023428785.1. Classification (GTDB taxonomy): domain Bacteria; phylum Pseudomonadota; class Alphaproteobacteria; order Caulobacterales; family Caulobacteraceae; genus Brevundimonas. Next base: position 1,270 of record JAEYWU010000132.1, on the reverse strand, counting down.
TCGCCCTTGGCTTCGCCATCTACGCTGCATTGGCCATGGTGCTCGTGCCGGCGGGCGCAGCCGCGATCACCGCCCTGCTGTTCGCCATCGCAGCGGGCGTCGTGGCGCTGTCCGTGCTGGGCCCCAGAGATCCTGAGTACGACGACGAGCCCGAGGGCATCCAGGAACGCGTGGTGGGCCTGTTCCGCTCGCGTCCGATCCTCGGCACCGTCGCCGGCCTTGCCGCCGGCTACATCTTTTTGCGTAACCCGGCGCTGGCCACCATGGTCGCCGCCGCCTTCACCGAAAAGGCGCGAGGGCCTAGCTCTCGTCGCTGAACTAAACTGACGAGAGGCTTCTCATGTTCATCCTCCCCGAACTGCCCTACGCCGCTGATGCGCTCGAGCCCGTCCTAGGCCGCGAGACGCTGAACACCCATCACGGCAAGCACCACAAGAAGTACGTGGATACGCTGAACGAGCTGCTCGAGAAGTCGGGCGAGCGCTTCGACAGCCTGGAAGCCGTGATAGCCGCGCACAAGTCGGGCAAGGTGTTCAACAACGCCGCCCAGAGCTGGAACCACGGCTTCTTCTGGGAATCGATGACCGGCGAATATGCCGCGCCGTCCGGCGATCTGGCCACGGCGATCGACGCCTACGGCGGTCTGGACAAGCTGAAGGAAGACTTCGTCACCGAGGGCGTGGGCCACTTCGCCTCGGGCTGGGTCTGGATCACCGCCGACAAATCCGGAACGCTCAAGGTCATCTCGACCCATGACGCCGCCAACGCCTTGTCGGCCGACGCCGACACCCCGGTTGTAGTCTGCGACCTGTGGGAGCACGCCTACTATCTGGACCACAAGCAGGACCGGAAAGGCTTCCTGGAGGCCTGGTTCGACAAGCTGGTGAACTGGTCGTTCGCCGCCGAACAGCTGTCGGCCGCGAAGTCGGGCGCCGCAGGCTGGACCTATCCGTCCCCCAAGTAATCAGGGAACGGTTGCGTCGCTTCGGAGTTTAATAAGCAACTGCCAAGCTTGGCGGTTATTGCTTGGAGGACACCAAAATGCTTCGCTGGGCCGTCATTTTTCTGATTATCGCCCTTGTCGCTCTGGCCCTTGGCTTCGGCGGCGTCGCAGGCATGTCTATGAACATCGCCTGGATCCTGTTCATCATCTTCATCATCCTGTTCGTGGTCTCGCTGATCTTCGGACGCGGACGACCCCGGCTCTAGGCCGGGCTGAGGCGAACAACGAGGCCCCCGGCCCCCAGGGGGGCGGGCGGTTTTTTTAGGG
>JAEYWU010000107.1 GCA_023428785.1 Pseudomonadota bacterium | reverse complement strand
GCGCAAGGAAGTGCCGGCGACCGACGATGCCTCCGTCTACCGCGCCTATAACAAGTCCTTCGATGAGGTGGTTGAGGCCGACGCCCTGTGTGATGCGGAGGAGCTGGCACGCCTCCGCCAGCAGCTCGACCAGCAACTCTCCCATCTGCAGGGCGTGGTTTCGAAGCTGGCGAATCGCCTGCAGCGCCGGCTGATGGCGCAGCAGCAGCGCGCCTGGGAATTCGACCTGGAGGAAGGCGTGCTCGACGCCGCCCGCCTGGCGCGCATCGTGGTCAACCCGATGCTCTCGCTCTCCTACAAGCGGGAGCGTGAGGCCGATTTCCGCGACACGGTGGTCACGCTGCTGATCGACAATTCCGGCTCCATGCGCGGCCGGCCGATCTCGGTGGCCGCGATGTGCTGCGACATCCTCGCCCGCACGCTGGAACGCTGCTCGGTGAAGGTGGAGATCCTGGGCTTCACCACCCGCGCCTGGAAGGGCGGCCAGTCGCGCCAGGCCTGGGTCGAGGCCGGCAAGCCGCCCATGCCCGGTCGCCTGAACGACATCCGCCACATCATCTACAAGGCCGCCGACGCGCCCTGGCGGCGCGCCAAGAAGAACCTCGGCCTGATGATGCGCGAGGGCCTGCTCAAGGAAAACATCGACGGCGAGGCGCTCCAGTGGGCGCGCCAGCGTCTGGCCGCGCGGCCCGAGGAGCGGCGCATCCTGATGGTCATCTCGGACGGCGCGCCGGTCGATGACTCGACCCAGTCGGCCAATGCGGCGCTCTATCTCGACAAGCACCTGCGCCAGGTCATCGCCGCGATCGAGAGTGACGCTGCTGTCGAGCTTCTGGCCATCGGCATCGGCCACGACGTGACCCGCTGGTACAAGCGCGCCGTCACCATCGTCGATGTGGAGCAGCTGGGCGGCGTCATGGTCGAGAAGCTGGCCGAACTGTTCGACCGCGCCCCGGCCGTTCCGACCAAGCGCAAGATGAGGAGAGCCGCATGAGGCGCTTTGTCGGACCTCTTCTGGCCGCCCTTGTCGCCGCCTGCGCGACCACGCCGGAGGTCGGCTGGCAGGCGCAGCACGCTGCCGCCGAGGCTCTGCGCGAAGCCGTGCGTTTCGCCGAAGATCCCCTTCCGCTGGCCTGGACGGATGTGCCCGTCACCGCCACGCCTGTGTCAATCAACGATGCGGATCTGGAAGCCGGAACCGGCCAGCTGGTCTATGCCGGCGGTGTGGAAATCACATCGACTTTCAAGCGACTTCACGGTCTTTCTGATATCAAGTTCGAAGACGCCGAAAGCTTCTGGTCCATCTCGGACGAGGGCCTGCTGGTACGCGGCCGCGTCCAGCTCGACGCCTCCGGCCGACTGGTCGGCGTCGAGGGGGTCGAGGTCCGCCCGCTGGTCGATCCCGACAATCAACCATTGATTCCCAAATACTTGGCCGACGCCGAGGGCCTGGCCCTCATGCCCAACGGCGAACTCCTTGTCAGCTTCGAGCGAGATCACCGGGTGTGGCGCTACGACCGCGACGGCCGCTGGCTCGGCGAGCGGGTGATCCCGGATTTTCCGTTCACCGAGAACGAGGGGATGGAGGCCATCGCGGTCGGGGAGCCGGGCGAGTTCTGGCTGGCCGGCGAGGACGGCGGGCACTGGCGCTGCGCCCCGGCGGCATGCCGCCAGTGGGAGCCCACGCCCGCGATCCGACCGACGGACGCTGACCTGCGCGTCGTCTCGATGGATGCCGACCCCTCGGACGACGTCTTGTTCGTCCTCTCGAGAGCTTACGACTCGACGCGCAACGCCAACACGATCCGCATCGAGCGCCGCCGGGCGCCGGGCATGTATCCCGTCTATTATCCGTGGTCGACGCTTGCGACCTTCACCGCCCCCGCCACCGTCGACAACTTCGAAGGCATAGCCGCCGTGCGCCGGCCTGACGGCGGGGTGCGGCTTTACATCCTGTCGGACGACAACTTCAATCCGGGCCAGCGGACGCTGCTGCTGGCGTTCGATGCGCGGTGAGTAGGTTCTAGGTTCTAGGTTCTAGGTTCTAGAAGGCAGGGCGTCGTATCAGAATCCCTGGAACCTGGCCCCCCAGACCTTAGCCCCTCACCTAGACCTTCTCGCTCACCTTGATCGCCATCCGACACCCGGCCTTGATCACGGCGGTCAGCACCTCATAGCCCGGCGCCTCGTGCGAGCCTTGCTCGACGGCGTGGTCGTGATGGCCCAGCTCGTCCTCGCGGAACTGGCGGAATTCGGCGGACAGGGCCTCGTCGCGGCCCTCCCATTCGTCGGCCTGGTTGGCGTAGTGCTCGGCGATCACGGTCTCGACCGCCTCGGTGCAGGCGTGGGCCGCCTTTTCGCCCAGCAGGGCCGTCCCGACGCCCAGCCCATAGGCCGCGACACGCCAGAGCGGCGTCATCAGGGTCGGGCGGGTGTTGTTCTCGGTTAGGAGCGCGTTGAACCGGTCCAGGTGGACTTGCTCCTCGCCCTCCATGCGCGCCATGTCGTCGGCCATGTCGGCCCGTCCGGCGGCGCGGAAGACGTCCTTCTGCCCGCGATAGATCTGCACCGCCGCCATCTCGCCCGCGTGGTCGACGCGCAGCATTTCCTCGAGCCGGCGGCGCATCTGGCCGCGGCCGGGGCGGGGCAGTCGGACCTCACGGTTCACGATAGAGCCTCGGTTGCCGCGCATCGCGCGGGCGGGCGGCGGCGGCCAGGCTGAAGCCCGCCAGCACCACAGAGATCACCGCATTCCAGGCGGCCATCGACAGGCCCAGCCAGCTCCACGCGATGTCGGCGCAACTGGGCCCGGCCTGCGGCCCGTCCAACTCGGCGAGGATGTCGATCGCCTCGAAATCGACCGAGACGCCCAGGCAACTGGCGGGCAGGTCCCACCAGCCCTGTTCGCCGCCCGCATGGAAGGTCGCGGTGATGGCGCTGGCGATGAAGATCGCAAAGAGGACGAACGCCGCCAGGCGAGGCGTTCCCTTGGCGCGGCTGATCAGGGTCCAGATCACGGCGGGACCGGCCACGGCCAGGACGGCCCAGTAGATCTCACGTTGCTTGAGGCAAAGCGGACAGGGCGCCAGGCCCTGGCTTTCGAACCAGTGCGCGGCTGCCAGCATGGCGGCGGCGGCGATCAGGGCGAACACGGCCCACCAGCGCAGGAGAATGCGAACGAACGGCATGACGCCTGCTTCTAGCCCGCCGTTTGGCCGCCGTCGATCACTGGAACCAACCGGTGAATCCGCCGGCCCAGGCCGCCCCGTAATAGACCCCCAGGCCTACCGTGGTCAGGGCTGCGGCCCACAGGGTGGCGATGACCATTCCACCGATCACGAACAAGCCGTCGCGCTGGATCAGACCCACCGCCATCAGGGCCAGCGCCACTGACGGGATGGTGTTGGTCAGGGGCAGGATGATGGTCAGGGTGGCCAGGATCATGAACACGGCCGCCAGCCGCTCACCCACGCCTGTCGACATCACCTTCAGGCGCGGCCGGCTCAGCCGCTCGAACCAGCCCATGCGCTTTTCGGCGAAGTCGGCCATGCGGTCGAGCCAGGACTGGGGCGCGCGTCGCCGCAGTAGCCCGCCCGGAAGCCAGGGCTCTTTCATGCCGATCAGCATCTGACCGGCCAGAAGGATGATCGGCACACCGATCACCTGCGGCACGCCGTAGAGCGCCGGCACCAGGCAGGGAATCGACAGGATCAGGATCAAGAGGCCGAAGCCACGCTCATCCAGCCTGTCGCGAATCTCCCCCAGCGTCAGGCCTTCGCCCCCGCCCGCCGTCGCCAGCTCGCGCGTCAGTCCGATAAAGCCGGACGTGGCCGTGTCGGTATGGGCGTCGGGAATCGCGGTCATCTCGGCGAGGATATCGGTCGCGTCTGCGTCATCGTTATGGCCGGGCCTTCTCATATCCGGATGACGACCGGATTAACTCCCGCAACGAAGCGGGGAAATCGCGCCCCTTCGCCGTCACCCCGGACGAACCCCTTGGGGCGAAGATCCGGGGCCCTGATCGCTGACGGCGCAACCGGGTTCAGGTCCCGGCTCTCCGCTTCGCTTCTGCCGGGATGACGGAAAGGGACCGGGGACGAAAAAGAATCTTTCGCCGCTAAACCACTCCTGACCCCTCCCATACTTGCCTCGTCCCCACGCCAGGGGAGGGCGCATGGCCAGCGACCTTGTCGGTGTGAGGATGGGGACTGAGCGGATAGCGGCGGGGCGGAGTACCCGTCGGTTCCGGGACCCTTGTCGCTGTGCAGGGGCCCGACCGTCCGGGGCTGACTCAAAATCTGCGTAGGCCCTAATACGGCCGCCCAGCAGGAGCTCCGGGAAAACAGATCGCGGCGGAGCGCACCCGAGGGTCGAAACGCTCAAACTATCCCTACGGTCACCGGACCCGAAGTCCGGCGCTCCGCCTGCCCTCCCAACCTTCCGAGCGAAAGCCGGAGGCCGACGACGCACGCCCCCATCCTGACCCGACAGGGGAGGGAGAAAACCCAGCCCCCTCCCAATCGTGAACCGACCGCACCTTGGCTTTCTCGGCCCCAGTCCCTAGGTTCCGCGCCAATCACACACCCCTATGGAGGCCAGCCATGACCGCCAATCCGACTGATCCGATGGGCCTGGACGGCTTCGAGTTCGTCGAGTTCGTCAGCCCCGATCCCGCCGCGATGCAGAAGACCTTCGAGCTGATGGGCTTCGTGCATTCGCACACCCGCGCCGACGGCCAGGTGATCCGCATGAAGCAGGGCGACATCACCTTCCTGATCAACAAGACCGACGGCACGCCCGCCGCCGAATTCCGCGCGGCCCACGGCCCGTCGGCCGCCGGCATGGCCTTCCGCGTCAAGGACGCCAAGCAGGCCTTCGAGCTCGCAGTGAAGAACGGCGCGACCGCCGCCGAAGCTGCCGCGACGGGCCTTGGCGACTATCCGTTCGTGCTCCAGGGCATCGGCGGCAGCTTGCTCTATCTCGTCGACAAGTGGGGTGACGCCACCCTCTATGACGGCTGGACCGAGGTCGATGGCTGGCAGGCGGCTGAAGCCGACAACAACGTCGGCCTGACCCTGCTGGATCACCTGACGCACAACGTCCACAAGGGCCAGATGCGGACCTGGTCGACCTTCTACGGCAAGGTCTTCGGCTTCACCGAGCAGAAGTATTTCGACATCAAGGGCAAGGCCACGGGCCTGTTCTCCCAGGCGATGGTCGCGCCGGACGGCATGATCCGCATCCCGCTCAACGAGAGCCAGGACGAGCAGAGCCAGATCCAGGAATTCCTGACCCGCTACAACGGCGAAGGCATCCAGCACATCGCCCTGCACACCGACGACATCTTCGAGACCGTCGAGGAAATGAAGCGCCGCGGCGTGCCCTTCCAGGACACGATCGAGACCTACTTCGACCTGATCGACAAGCGCCTGCCGGGCCATGGTCATGACGTGGACCGGATGCGCGCCAACCGCATCCTGATCGACGGCTCGGACACCGACGGCCTGCTGCTGCAGATCTTTACCCAGGATACCTTCGGCCCGATCTTCTTCGAGATCATCCAGCGCAAGGGCAACAAGGCGTTCGGCGAGGGCAACTTCCAGGCCCTGTTCGACTCCATCGAGCTCGACCAGATCCGCCGCGGCGTGGTGAAGGTCGACGCCTGATCAGGTGACGTCACTGGCCGACCGATGATGCGGCGGCGAGGATGGGGCCATGAATCGCCTCGCTCTCGCCGCCGTTCTCGTATGCGCTGCCGCGCCAGCCGCCCAGGCGCAGTCGATGAACGTCCGGCTGATCACCGAGCGTGTCGCCGGGGAGATTTGCCCGCCCCTTCTCAAAGACGGCGACATGTACGCCGCGATCGGGGCGGCGGAACGGGCTGGCTATGCGGTCAGCTACATCCTGCCGACGACGATCCGTTACGGGGCAGCCGACCGTCAGCCGGAGCCGATTTTCGTAGAGATGGAGGGCTCTCATCGGGGGATCCTGCGCCTGCGCAACCAGTACGGCCTTCGGGTGTGCTCCGTGGGCATCCATGAAGGCAGCGTGGAGCGGATCGCCGAGACGGTGGAGCCCTATCTGCGCGCGTTTGGTCTGGAGCCGGTCATCGACGAACGGCAGGGTCCGCTCGCTATCTCGGTCTGGCGAGGGCCAGACTCTCAGGCCGTCATCAGTCGATCGACCGAATTCCGCCCGGGCTCGGAGATCGTGATGACGGCCGTCGTCGCTCAGGTCGACTGATCGACCGGCTTGGGCTTGAACAGCGACGCTCCGGCCAGTGCGAGTTCCAGCATCATCTTGCCGCCGCACAGCACTAGCATCGTCCAGGCCGGGGCTCCAACAGAGGCCAGTCCGAACGCGCCCAGCAGCACCGTGAGATGCAGCACGACAAGGCGGCCGTAGGGGCGGAACATCTCCGCGTTCGGCGTCGCGGTGCGCCAAAGGCCCGAACGGATCCATTCCCGGTAAAAGCCTATCCCGTGGATGACGATCAGGGCGCCGACCGCCACCAGGAAGCTGATCGCGTCGCTCCCCGTCGCCATGCCGCCGACGGCCTCGACCGGTCCCCCGTCGCTCGCAAGACCTTCTTCGCCATAGAAGCTGGCGGCCAGCATGAGCGCGAAGACGCCGTGGCCGATCCAGAACATGCCGTAGTGGAAGCAGAAGAAGATCGCCATGAAGAGCCGCGCGCCGAACGACGTCCCGCCCAGCACTGATCCGGCGGCCGCGGCCGGACCCTGGGCGCTCAGGATGCGCGGCAGGGTGAAGGCGCCGACGATGAGGTTCTCGATCCAGTAGAGGATGAGGATCGCGCCCGCGTCCCAGCCCAGAAACAGCACGCCGACGACCGGGATCAGATTGCCGATCACAATGGCGGCGATAGAGCGCCGGGACAGCGGGCCGGGCGTTGTGAAGACGATATTCATCGGCGCTCGACCACCGGCTCAAATCGGATCCGGAAACGCGCGCTCCAGAGCTCGAGCGCCAGGTCGATCACCAGCTTCAGCCCGCACAGAATAACCACCATGAGCGTCGAGGCATTCGACAAGCCCAGTAGCCAGAAGCCCGCAATCACCGTTAGATGCATAGCGGCGATCCGGCCATAGGGCCGGAACATCTCGCGTGAGGCGCTAGCCGTGAGCCAGGCCTTGGGCCGCGCCCACTCACGCCAGAAGACCATGCCCTGCAGCAGCGCCACGCCCATCAGCGCCGACCAGAAGTCGCCGTTTGCAAGCGTCGAGGTCCATACCGCGCCCGCGTCGCCCTCAGCCATGACCAGGATCGCCAGAAGCCAGGCGAACACCCCGTGCACCAGGCAGAACAGGCCATAGTGCACGACGAAGAAACCGCTGAGCCCGAAGGGCGACCCGCGCTCGGCCGGATCATGCTTCTCGGCGGTCCTCACCCGGAAAAAGGTGAAGGCGCCGGCGATGAGGCTTTCGAACCAGTAGAGGATCACGACCTGCACCGCGTCCCAGCCATAGGCGTGGACGCCCCAGATCGGGATCAGCCCGGTGATGACGATCGCCATCAGGCTGATGAAGGAGACGCCCCCCGGCGCCGTCGCGGATTGCGGCTGGACCATGCCGTCTTTTGGCAGCGCCGACGGCGTCTGGAAACCGATCAGTCCTGATCGGCCTCGCGCAGGGCGCAACGGCGCTCCTGCATGGTGCGGGCGCCATCCTTCCAGACGTGACGGGGATTACCGCACATCGCACAGGAACAGACCGCCAGACGGTCGGCCCAGAAGTGCGCCTTGGCGCTGTCCGGATAGATGCGGCGCGCCCTGGCCTTCATGCGCTGACTGTCGCGGATGCGGCGCTCGCGCTTTTTTTCCTCGGTCATCGCGTCCTCCCTTCGGGCGAAGACGCATCGGCCCCGCGCTTCGGGAGAAGCCGGGGCCTGCCGGTGCGAAGACCGGACCTTAAATCTATGGACCGATCCCGGTCCTGTCAGGCGCCGGAAACTGACAGCCCTTCGAGGAAGCGCGGCACCGCCTCGGTCGCCGGACCATAGACCCCCTCGTCGAACATCCGGGCGCCGAGCGACGGCTCCAGATTGATCTCGACCGTTCGCGCTCCCGCGAGCTTCGCTTCCTGCACAAAGCCCGCCGCCGGATAGACCGCCCCCGACGTCCCGATCGAGACGAACAGGTCGCAGGCCTCCAGCGCCCGATAGATGCGCTCCATCTGAAGCGGCATCTCGCCGAACCAGACGATGTGTGGCCGCAAGCACCCGTCCGACGAAAAGGGGCTGTCGTGATACGGGTCGAGATCGGCCGTCCAGTCGCAGACCCGTTCCGTCGCTGTGCAGCGCGCCTTGTTCAGTTCGCCGTGCATGTGGATCAGCTCGAACCCGGCGGCGGGCTTGATCTCCGCATGGGCCCGGTCATGCAGGTCGTCCACATTCTGGGTGACCAACAGGAAGTCGCCCTCCCACCGCGCCGCCAGCTCGGCCAGCGCCTTGTGCGCGGCATTCGGCTGGACCGTGGGAAGCAGCGCGCGGCGCTTATTGTAGAATTCCTGCACCAGCGTCGGATTGGCCGCGAACCCCTCGGGCGTCGCGACCTCCTCAATCCGGTGGCCTTCCCAAAGTCCATCCGACGCCCTGAACGTCGGCACGCCGCTCTCGGCCGAGACGCCCGCCCCGGTCAGGACGACGAGGTTCACCAGACCCCGGTGTTCGGCATCGACGCCCACGGCTCGGCGGGGGGCAGGGCGGGGCCGTCCTGCAGGAGCTCGACCGAAATCCCGTCCGGAGAGCGCACGAAGGCCATGTTGCCGTCGCGCGGCGGGCGGTTGATCACGACGCCGGCGTCCATCAGGCGCTGGCACGAGGCGTAGATGTCATCGACCTTGTAGGCGAGGTGGCCGAAGTTCCGGCCGCCCGTGTATTCCTCGGGGTCCCAGTTATAGGTCAGCTCGACCTCGGGCGCCCGCTCGGCCTGGGACCGCACCTTGTCCTTCGGCGCCGCCAGAAAGATCAGGGTGAAACGCCCGGCCTCATTGTCCATCCGGCGCATCTCTTCCAGCCCCAGCGCATCGCACCAGAACTTCAGCGAGGCGTCGACGTCCGAGACACGGATCATGGTGTGGAGATAGCGCATGGGGTGGTTCCTACGGTGAGATCTGGCGTCTAAGGGTAGGCGCGCCCACCAGGAGATTCCAGATGAAGACCCGAGCCGCCGTCGCTTTCGAAGCCAAACGTCCGCTTGAGATCGTCGAGGTTGATCTGGAGGGGCCGCGCGCCTTCGAGGTGCTGGTCGAGATCAAGGCGACGGGCATCTGCCACACCGACGCCTATACGCTGGACGGCCTCGACAGCGAGGGCATCTTCCCCTCGATCCTGGGCCACGAGGGCGCCGGCGTTGTGGTCGAGGTCGGCAAGGGCGTGACCTCGGTCGAGGTCGGTGATCACGTCATCCCGCTGTACACGCCGGAATGCCGCCAGTGTAAGTCGTGCCTCAGCCGCAAGACCAACCTGTGCACCGCCATCCGCGCCACCCAGGGCAAGGGCGTCATGCCGGACGGCGAGAGCCGCTTCTCTTACAAGGGCCAGACGATCGCCCACTACATGGGCTGCTCGACTTTCTCGAAGTACACCGTCCTGCCCGAGATCGCCGTGGCCAAGATCCGCAAGGATGCCCCCTTCGACAAGGCCTGCTACATCGGCTGCGGCGTAACGACTGGCGTGGGCGCGGTGGTCAATACGGCCAAGGTCGAGCCCGGCGCCAACTGCGTGGTCTTCGGCCTGGGCGGCATCGGCCTGAACGTCATCCAGGGCCTCAAGTTGGCCGGAGCCGATATGATCGTCGGCGTCGACATCAACAACGACAAGGAAGATTGGGGCCGCCGCTTCGGCATGACCCACTTCGCCAATCCGAAGGATCACGGCGACATCGTCGCCCATCTGGTCGAGCTGACGCAGGGCGGCGCCGACTACACCTTCGACTGCACCGGCAACACGACCGTCATGCGCCAGGCGCTGGAAGCCTGCCATCGCGGCTGGGGCGAAAGCATCATCATCGGTGTGGCCGAGGCGGGGAAAGAGATTGCCACCCGGCCGTTCCAGCTGGTCACCGGCCGGGTCTGGAAGGGCTCTGCCTTCGGCGGCGCGAGGGGCCGGACGGATACGCCGAAGATCGTCGACTGGTACATGGACGGGAAGATCGAGATCGACCCGATGATCACCCACACCCTGCCGCTGGAGCGCATCAACGAGGCCTTCGACCTGATGCACGAAGGCAAGAGCATCCGTTCGGTGGTGGTCTTCTAGTTGGTTGCCAAAAGAAACTGACGGGACTAGCGTCGGGTCGCCGTGATCAGACGGCTTGAGGAGGCCACCATGTTTTCGCACATCCTCGTCGGATCCAACGACGTCGAAGCCGCTCGCAAATTCTACGACGCCGCGCTCGGCGCCCTGGGTATCGCCCCGTCGGCAGGGCCGGACCCGAAGGGTCGCTACTGGTGGCGGACCGATCGCGGCATCTCCTTCGCTGTCGGCAAGCCCATCGACGGCGATCCGGCTTGCCACGCCAACGGGGGCACGATCGGCTTCCAGGCGAAGACGCCCGAGATGGTTCAGGCCTTTCACGGTGCGGGCGTCGCCGCCGGCGGTCGCGCCATCGAGGATCCGCCCGGCGAGCGCCAGGGCCCGTTCGGAAAGCTGGTTCTGGCCTATTTGCGCGACCCCGACGGCAACAAGGTCTGCGCACTCCATCGTCCCGGTTGAGGCGTCAATCGTTCGCCGGATGGTCGCAAAGGCTTGCCACAGGCACAAGGGGCTCTAGGTTGCCCGGGTCATTTGTCTGGGGGACGAACGCATGACCGAAACGACCGCGCCGGGGGCGCTCCAAGCCTTCTACGACCACGTGACCAATGTCTCGGATTTCATCTGGGGCGGGACCTGGAACGGAGAAGGGGTGCTGCCTTTCCCGCCGATGGTCGTGATCCTGCTGGGCGCCGGTCTGTATTTCATGATCGGCCTCAAATTCTATCCGCTGCTCAAGCTGGGCTCGGCCTTCGCCGGGCTCTTCAAGAAGGAGAAGTCGGACGGGGATTCGGGCGAGATTTCTCCCTTCGCGGCGCTGTCGACGGCCCTGTCGGGCCAAGTCGGCACCGGTAACCTGGCCGGCGTGGCCACGGCCCTGACCCTGGGTGGTCCGGGCGCCCTGTTCTGGATGTGGATCACCGCGCTGCTCGGCATGGCCCTGGCCTTCGCCGAGGGTTCGCTGGCCGTTCGCTTCCGCGACCATGATCCCGAGCGGGGCTACTCCGGCGGGCCGATGACCTACATCCGTCGCGGTCTGGGCAATAACTGGACCTGGCTGGCGGTGCTGTTCTGCATCGGCACCCTGTTCTCGTCGGTGGCCACCGGCAACATGATCCAGTCCAACTCGATCGCCGACTCGATCGGCGCCCTGACCGGCCTCGAGGAATGGATCAGCGGCCTGATCGTCGCGGCCGCCGTCTTCCTCGTCATCATCGGGGGCATCAAGTCGATCGGGCGCATCGCCGAATACATCGTGCCGATCATGGCTCTGGCCTACATCCTTCTGGCCGTGGTCGCCCTGATCATCAACGCCCGCGACCTGCCGGCTACCTTCGGCCTGATCTTCGACAGCGCCTTCACCGGCATGTCGGCTGTCGGCGGCTTCGCCGGCGCCGGTGTCATGATGGCCATCCGCGCCGGTGTGGCCCGCGGCCTGTTCTCCAACGAGGCCGGCCAGGGTTCGACCCCGATGGCCCACGCCGTCGCCCAGACCAAGGACCCGGCGCGTCAGGGCCGGTTCGCCATGATGGGCACCTTCATCGACACCATCGTGATCTGCACCATGACCGGCCTGGTCCTGCTCACGGTCCGCGGGGCCTTCCCGGCCGGCTCGGGCGTGGTCGAGCACGTCTGGAACTCCGACCTGCGCGGTTTCGACATGACCCTGGCTGCCTATGGCGCGGCCTTCCCGCAGCTGCTGTTCGGCCAGACGACATTTGGCGGTCTGGTTGCCTCGATCGCCCTGATCCTGTTCGTCTTCACGACCCTGCTGACCTGGAGCTACTACGGCGAGCGGGCGGCGGTGTTCCTGTTCGGGCCCAAGGTCGCCATTCCGTGGCGTCTGCTGTGGTGCGTGATGATCTTCGTCGGCGCCTTCCAGCAGATCGAGTTCGTCTGGCGCATGGGTGACATCGCCAACGCCACCATGGCCCTGCCGAACCTGGTCGCCATCCTGGCGCTGTCCGGCGTGGTCTTCGCCATCGCCAAGGGACAGTCGACCCAGGGCGCTGACAAGATCGAGAGTCCGGACCTGCAGACGATCGATGAAAAGGAATAAGACGCACCGCGTCTGCGGCGGAGAGCTCGTCTACGCCAGCCACGAGAGCAAGGAGACCGGCACGTCGATGACGCTGTCGGTCTTCACGCCGCCCGGCGAGGGACCGTTCCCGGTGCTGATCTGGCTATCGGGCCTGACCTGCACCGAGGACAATTTCACGACCAAGGCCGGCGCCTACAAGGCCGCGGCCGAGCATGGCCTGATCATTGTCGCGCCCGACACCTCGCCGCGCGGCGAGGGCGTGGCCGACGACGAAGCCTATGATCTGGGGCAGGGGGCCGGCTTCTATGTCGACGCCACCGAGACGCCCTGGGCGCCGCACTACCGTATGGAAAGCTACGTCACCGGCGAGTTGCTCGACCTGATCGCGGCCGAATTTCCGGTCTCGGCGGTGCGCTCCATCTGCGGGCATTCGATGGGCGGTCATGGCGCGCTCACCCTGGCTCTGAGGCATCCGGAGCTTTTCCAGTCGGTGTCCGCCTTCGCACCGATCAGCTCCCCGACGCGCTGTCCGTGGGGTGAAAAGGCGCTGACGGCCTACTTCGGCCCCGATCGATCTGCCTGGGCCGGACACGATGCGGCCTTGCTGATCGAGGCGGGCGCCGCCCGCGGCGTCTATGACACCATCCTGATCGACCAGGGGGACGCCGATCCGTTCCTGCAGAACCAGCTCAAGCCGGAACTGCTTCAGGCTGCGGCCGACGCCTCCGGCCAGAAGCTGAACCTGCGCATGCAGGCCGGCTACGACCACTCGTACTTCTTCATGGCCAGCTTCATCGATGATCACATCGGCTTCCACGCGGAGCGCTTGAAGGGCTAGGGTGGCCGCAAGGGAGGGTCCGATGCGCCTGATCGGAATCACACTCGCCGCCGCCTCGCTGTTTGCGACTGGACCGGCGCTGGCCCAGACCCAGGGGGCGGACACCGAATATCGCCCGGTGATCGACCGCCCGGCCTATGCCGAAGCTGGCCCGACCATCCTGCTCGATGCCGCCCACGGCAGCGTGCAGACGATCGACGGTCGCTACGCTGGGTTCGCCGCTCTCGTTCGCGCTGACGGCTACGGGATCCGCGAGGGGCGGGAAGCCTTTGATGCGCCGGGCGCCCTGGACGACGTCGAGATCCTGGTCATCTCCAACGTCGGCAGGCCGTCGATGAACCGTCCGCCTTCACGCCGGCCGAGATCGAGGCGGTGCGGGCCTGGGTACGTCAGGGCGGATCGCTTCTGCTGGCGGCGGACCATGCGCCGCACGGGTCCGCGTCCGAGGCGCTGGGAGCAGTCTTCGGGGTGCGGATGGGCCTCGGCTACGCCTTTCGCCTATCGCCGGACGGCCAGAACGCCGTGACGTCTCAGCTCTATTTCAGCCGTGAGCTCCGGACCCTTGGCGCTCATCCGATCACCGAGGGGCGGGAGCCCTCGGAGCGGATTGAAGTGGTCAAGACCTTCACCGGACAGTCGCTGTCAGGACCGGCAGACGCGACCATCCTGCTCGCTCTCTTGCCGACAGACCGGGAAGCCGCGGACGTCGCTGTGCTTGGAAACATAAACGACCGCATCGAGGCCGGCGCAGCATCGGATGAAGTGCTGGCCGAACTGGCGCGGCCGGCGTTGCACGCTCAGGGCCTGGCCTTCGAGTACGGTCGGGGGCGTGTCGTGGTTCTGGGAGAGGCCGGCATGCTGACGGCGCAGCGGCTGGACTTTCCGCCTGATGATCCTCGCGAAGACATCGTCTTCGGCCTGCAAACCTCGGGGCATGATGATCAGCAGTTCGCCCTGAATATCCTTCACTGGCTCTCGCGCCTCATCTGAGATTTTCGATGCGCCTCATCGTCGCCGCCTCCGTCGCCGCCGCCCTGCTGGCCGGCCCTACGATCTCCCGGGCTCAGGACGCCGCGCCTCGCTGGGCGATCGCCATCCATGGCGGCGCGGGCGTCATCGAGCGTGGTCAGCTTAGCTCCGAGCGGGAAGCCGAGTATCGCGCCGCCCTGACCGCCGCGGTCCAGGCTGGCTCCGATGTCCTGGAGGCGGGCGGCACGGCGCTGGACGCGGTCCAGGCGGCGATCGAGCTGATGGAGGACGATCCGCTGTTCAACGCAGGCCGTGGCGCCGTCTTCACGGCCGAGGGTACGAACTCGCTGGACGCCGCCATTATGGACGGCGAGACCCTTAGCGCAGGCTCCGTCGCAGGTGTGTCGAGCACGCGCCACCCCATCTCCCTTGCCCGGGCTGTGATGGAGCAGTCCGGCCATGTCATGCTGGCCGGGGAGGGGGCCGACGCCTTCGCCATCGAGGCCGGGCTGGAACAGGTCGAGCCCGCGTGGTTCTTCACCGAGCGCCGCTGGGGCCAGCTGATCCAGACCCTGACCCAGAGAGGCTGGGCCATCCCGGAGCGCCCGCAAGGCGCGCCCGCGCCTGAACCCGCGACGAGCGCAGACCTCGGCGACGATCACCGCTTCGGCACCGTCGGCGTGGTCGCTCTGGACACCGAGGGTCGTATCGCAGCCGGGACCTCGACCGGCGGAACCACCGCCAAGCGCTGGGGCCGGATCGGCGACGCGCCCGTGATCGGCGCCGGCACCTGGGCGGGACGCGGCTGCGCCGTCTCGGCCACGGGGACGGGCGAGTATTTCATTCGTCTGACCGTCGCCCGCGACATCTGCGGCCTGCACGAACTCAACGATATGCCCTTGGCCGAGGCCGCCGAGGCCGTGATCGGCGAAGTCGGCGCCATTGGCGGTGACGGGGGCGTCATCGCCTTGGCCGAGGATGGCTCCATCGCCTTTTCGATGAACACGTCGGGCATGTACCGCGGCTGGGCCGACCAGGACTCCCCTCCGTCGGTCGCCATCTATGCGGACGAAGACATACAGCCCTGAACGCCCGCCGGCCGGGAGGCTTTGCTGTTGAGCAGACGCCGGTTTCTAGTCTGAGCATCGCAGGTTTTTCCCCGTCGCCCGGCGGGCCCCGACCATAGGGCCATGGATCGCCCGATTGTCGCTTTGTCGCTCAGTTTTCAGCTGTCGCTGTGTCGCAGCCTCTCAAAATGCCGCTTCGCGCCTTGACTCGGACAGGGTGCGATCATACCTCCCGCGCCATTGGCACTCAGGCGTGGCGACTGCCAAAAATCGTGCGCCGGAGGCCCTAACGATTGTCCATCTGGGAGATCAAAACATGGCGTTTCGTCCGCTCGGCGACCGCATCCTGGTCAAGCGCGTCCAGGAAGAAGAGAAAACGGCTGGCGGGATCATCATCCCCGACGCCGCCAAGGAAAAGCCCCAGGAAGGCGAAGTCGTCGCTGTAGGCCCTGGCGCTCGCGACGAAGACGGTGAGTTTATCAAGCCGGAACTGAACGTCGGCGACCGCATCCTGTTCGGCAAGTGGTCGGGCTCTGAGGTCAAGATCGACGGCCAGGAGCTGATCATCATGAAGGAGTCGGACGTTCTGGGCGTGCTTTCCTGAGCACTCGGCGTTCGAGCCTTTTCCTGACAATCTGAATTGAGGAGCAAGCCGGATGGCTGCGAAGCAAGTTTATTTCAACACCGACGCCCGCGACAAAATGCTGAAGGGCGTCAACGTCCTGGCCAATGCGGTCAAGGTGACGCTGGGGCCGAAGGGCCGCAATGTTGTGATCCAGAAGTCCTTCGGCGCCCCGCGCTCGACCAAGGACGGGGTCTCGGTCGCCAAGGAAATCGAGCTGGAAGACGCCTTCGAGAACATGGGCGCCCAGATGATCCGTGAAGTCGCGTCCAAGACGAACGACAAGGCGGGTGACGGCACCACCACCGCGACGGTCCTGGCGCAGGCGATCGTGGTCGAGGGCATGAAGTCGGTCGCGGCCGGCATGAATCCGATGGACCTGAAGCGCGGGATCGACAAGGCCGTGGCCAAGGTCATCTCGGAAATCAAGGAGTCCTCCAAGAAGGTCACCTCGAACTCGGAAATCGCCCAGGTCGGCACGATCTCGGCCAATGGTGACGACGAAGTCGGCCAGATGATCGCCAAGGCGATGGACAAGGTCGGCAACGAAGGCGTGATCACGGTCGAAGAGGCCAAGACGGCCGAAACCGAGCTGGACGTCGTCGAAGGCATGCAGTTCGACCGCGGCTACCTGTCGCCCTACTTCATCACCAACGCCGACAAGATGATGGCCGAACTCGAGGAGCCGCTGATCCTGCTCCACGAGAAGAAGCTGTCGAGCCTGCAGGCCATGCTCCCGATCCTGGAAGCCGTGGTCCAGTCGGGCCGCCCGCTGATCATCATCGCGGAAGACATCGAAGGCGAGGCCCTGGCCACCCTGGTGGTCAACAAGCTGCGCGGCGGCCTGCGGGTCGCGGCGGTTAAGGCGCCGGGCTTCGGCGATCGCCGCAAGGCCATGCTGGAGGACATCGCGGTCCTGACCGGCGGCCAGGTGATCTCAGAAGACCTGGGCATCAAGCTCGAGAACGTCACGCTCGACATGCTGGGCAAGGCCAAGAAGGTCACCATCACCAAGGACGACACCACCATCGTGGACGGCGTCGGTGAGAAGGACGCGATCGACGGCCGCATCGCCCAGATCAAGACCCAGATCGAGGCGACCACCTCGGACTACGACAAGGAGAAGCTGCAAGAGCGTCTGGCCAAGCTGGCCGGCGGCGTCGCGGTCATCCGCGTTGGCGGCTCGACCGAGGTCGAGGTGAAGGAGAAGAAGGACCGCGTCGACGACGCCCTGAACGCGACCCGCGCGGCCGTGGAAGAAGGCATCGTCCCCGGCGGCGGCACGGCGCTGCTGAAGGCGTCGCGCTCGCTGGACGACGTCAAGACCGACAACGCCGACCAGAAGGCCGGTGTCGCGATCGTCAAGCGCGCCCTGCAGGCTCCGATCCGTCAGATCTCGGAAAACGCCGGGGTCGAGGGCTCGATCGTGGTCGGCAAGATCCTTGAATCCAAGGAAGCCGGCTTCGGCTACAACGCCCAGACGGAAGAGTACGGCGACCTGGTCAAGATGGGCGTCATCGACCCGGCCAAGGTCGTGCGCACGGCTCTGCAGGACGCGGCCTCGGTCGCGGGCATCCTGATCACGACCGAAGCGGCCGTGGCCGACGCGCCGAAGAAGGCCTCGGCCCCGGCCATGCCGGGCGGCGGCATGGGCGGCATGGATTTCTAAGAAATCCATAGCAACGCCCATCACCTAAGGTGGGCGGTCCATCAGCCTCCAAGCTGATCTATTGGAAGGGCGGGATCGAAAGGTCCCGCCCTTTTTCTATGCGCCGCGCCTCTCCCTCCCCTTCATGGGGAGGGTGGCTGAG
>JAEYWU010000061.1 GCA_023428785.1 Pseudomonadota bacterium | reverse complement strand
CGGCGTGCCAGCCGCGCGCGTTCGAAGAGCCCCAACGCTTGGGCGCCCATATCAGCGGCCGTGGAAACCGGCTTTTCCGTCCACCGTGGAAAGTGGCGCCTAGGTCCCCGGCTGATCCGTGATTGATGGCGGCAGCGCTTCCTCCGGATCGCTCTCGCCCCGCGACACGACCGTGGCGGCGACCAGATCGCCGGTGACGTTCAGGGTCGTACGGCACATGTCCAGGAAACGGTCCACGCCCAGGATCAGGCCGATGCCTTCCGGCGGCACACCCACCATTGCCAGGATCATGGCGATCACCGGCAGCGAACCGGCCGGAACGCCGGCGGTGCCGATCCCGCCCAGCACACAGACGAACATCACCATCACCTGCTGAGGCAGTGTCAGCTCCACCCCGAAGAACTGGGCCAGGAACAACACTGTGACGCCCTCGAACAGAGCCGTGCCGTTCTGGTTGGCGGTGGCCCCGACGGTGAGGACGAAGCGCGAGATCTTGCGCGGCAGGCGCAGCCGCGTCTGAGCGACTTCCAGCGCCGTCGGCAGGGTCGCATTGGACGAAGCCGTCGAGAAGGCCACCAGCACAGCCGGCTGGACCGCCTTGAAGAAGCTGATCGGATTGCGTCCGCCCAGCCCCCAGACCGCCAGCGAATAGACGATCACGAAGTGAGCCCCCAGCGCCAGAAGCACAACGCCCGCGTAGGCCCCCAGCCGCACCAGAAGGTCCCAGCCGAACAGGGCCGCCAGGTTGAACATCAGACAGGCGATCGCGATCGGAGCGACCGAGATCACCAGGCCGATCAGCTTCATCATGATGTCCAGCAGGCCTTCCATCGAGCGCTGGAAGTGGTCCGCCGCGGCGCTGCGCGTCAGCACCAGGCCGATGCCGACGAACAGCGAGAAGATCATCACCGGCAGGATCTGGTTGTCCGCCGCCGCAGTGATCACGTTCGACGGGAACAGATCGAGGAAAAACTGGGCGCCGCCCACCGAAGCCGGCGCGCTCTCGACGATGCCCCGCGCGCCTTCCGCGCCCTCGGTCATCAGCCGCTGCGCCAGCGCCGGGTCCACCCCGTCGCCCGGCCGGAAGTAGTTCACCATGCCAAGGCCGATGACCACGGCGATCGCCGAGATCACCACGGTGAAGATCAGCGTCTTGAGGCCGACCCGTCCCAGCGACTTCACGTCGCCCATCTCCGCGACGCCGGTGATAAGCGCCGCGACCAGCAACGGCATGACCAGCATGAACAGCAGGCGCAGGAAGATCTGCCCGATCGGTCCGGTGACGTTGGACGTCACCCACTGGACCCAGGCCGCGTCCGGGCCGATGCCGAGATTGACCGCAAGTCCCGCTCCCAGGCCCACAACAAAGCCCAGCAACATCAACCAGTGACGCGCGGAGCCCTTCGGCTTCTCTGCCGTATCGGTCATCTCATCCCTCCCCAATACTCGCTATCGAATCGGCGCAGCGTACATCACGCCTCCCGGCTCGGCAGTCCAAAGGGCGTTCAGCCCTCTCGACAGGTCCAGCGCCGAGCCCTGGCCGATGTTGCGATCGAAAATCTCACCATAGTTCCCGCCGGCGGCGATCGCCTGACGCGCCCAGTCATCATCGAGCCCCAGCGGCCCGCCGATATGACCCTCCAGCCCCAGAAGCCGCCGGACCTCGGGATCGCGGCTCTGATCCGCCAGCAGATCGAGTTCGTTCTGAGTCACGCCCAGCGCCTCGGCCAGGATCAGGGCGTTCAGCGTCCAGCCGACGATATCGGCCCACTGATCGTCCCCCTCGCGCACGACAGGCCCCAGCGGCTCGCGCGAGATCACCTCAGGCAGGATGACGTGGACCCGCGCATCCGACAGCGTCGTCCTGGCCGCCGCCAGCGCCGACACGTCAGCCGTCAGCGCGTCGCAGTCCTCGCGCGCATAGGCGGCTCGGGCGTCCGCCTCGGTCGCCACGATCACCGGCGAATACTCCAATCCACGCGCGCGGAACCAGTCGGCCACGTTCAACTCGGACGTCGACCCCGACTGCACACAGATCCGCGCCCCGTTCAATTCGGTCGCGCTGGCGAGGTTCAGGTTGCGGCGAACCAGAAAGCCCTGACCGTCGACGTAGTTCATCCCCGGGAAGTCGAAGCCTGACCCATCACGGGTCAGGGTCCGGGAGGTGTTCCGCCACAGGACATCCACTCGCCCCTCTGCCAGGGCGGCTAGCCGCTCGGTATTGGTCAGGGGCACGAACCGTACCGCATCGGGGTTGCCCAATACCGCAGCCGCCGTCGCGCGGCAGAAGTCGACGTCGAACCCCCGCCAGCGGCCCTGGTTGTCGGTATAGGAAAAGCCCACCAGGCCCGGATGAACACCGCAGTTCAGACGCCCCCGCGACCGCACCACGCTCAGCGTCGGCCCGGCCTCGCGCTCGATCGCCTCGGAATTGGCCGGAGCGGTCGCGCCGGTCACGACGTCGGTCTGATCCGTCGCCACCTCGTCGCCGCCCCCGCAGGCCACGAGCGCGAGCGCGATCCCAAGAATGAAAGCCTGCCGGGTCCGAAGCCTCATCGGTCTCCCTTGCCGCACGGCGACGGCCGCGCATAGTGCAGCCCCAACAACCGCCCGACGGAGACTACGTCAAGTGGACGATCGCACCAGGCTGATCCGTTCGGCTACCGCACGGCCCGTCAATCGGCGGACCGTGAACCCGCCTGTCGAGCGCGGCACGACCCTGCTCAACGCCCGTGCGGCCGATCTCCGCGATGAGACCCTAGGCTCGGTTTACGGCATCGACGGCGCGGCGGCCCACCGTGAACTCCGGACCCTGCTGGCCGAGATGGAGGGCGCCCACGACTGCCAGATTGTCTCGACCGGCCTGGCCGCCGTGACGGTGGCGGTGCTCTCCCTCGTCGGCCCGGGCGACGAGGTGCTCGTCGGCGACGCCTGCTACTGGCCGACCCGCCGCTTCTTTCAGCGCACCCTCGCGCGCCTGGGCGCCAGCGTCCGTTACTATCCGCCGCGCGCCACGGCCGACGACATCGAGGCCATGATCGGACCGGAGACACGCCTGATCCTGATGGAATCGCCCGGGACGGCGACCTTCGAGATCCAGGA
Organism: Pseudomonadota bacterium; assembly: GCA_023428785.1. Lineage (GTDB taxonomy): Bacteria > Pseudomonadota > Alphaproteobacteria > Caulobacterales > Caulobacteraceae > Brevundimonas. The sequence goes on along the minus strand of JAEYWU010000061.1, from coordinate 6,017 downwards.
CGTGCCCGCCATCGCCGCCATGGCCCGCCGGCGCGGGCTGCGCACCATCGTCGATAACACCTGGGCGGCCGGCCTGCTCTTCAAGCCTGTCGCCCACGGCGCCGACATCAGCGTCCAGGCGCTCAGCAAATATGTCAGTGGCCACTCCGACGTCTTCGGCGGCGCGATCTCCTGCGCCTCCGCCGAGGTCGCCAGGCTGGTCGGCACGACCATCGAGGACCTCGGCCTGTATGTGTCGCCTGATGATGTCTGGCTGATGCTGCGCGGTCTCCGGACGCTGCCCGTCCGCATGGCCCAGCACGAAGCGAATGCACGCAGGGTCGCCGAGTGGCTGTCGGCGCGTCCCGAAGTCGCGGAGGTACTCTGGCCGGCCCTGCCCAAGTCTCCCGATCATGCGCTCTGGAAGCGCGACTTCTCCGGAGCCAGCAGTCTGATGGCCATCGTCCTCAAGGGTGGCGGTCGGGCGGGGGCCGAAGCGATGCTCGATGCGCTTGAGCTGTTCGGCATGGGCTTTTCATGGGGCGGCTACGAGAGCCTCGCAACCTACGAGGACAGCCAACTCACGGTCCGCGCGATTGCACCGCGCCTTGCCGGTCCGCTCGTCCGCCTGCACATCGGACTGGAGAGCCCCGACGATCTAATCGCCGATCTCCAAAATGGTCTGAAGGCCTTCTCCAGCCACGCCTGACTCCGCGCCGACAGTGGCGCGCCCGGCAGGACTCGAACCTGCAACCGTCCGCTTAGAAGGCGGATGCTCTATCCGGTTGAGCTACGGGCGCCCTAGTGCGTCCAGGGCTGCTTGCGGCCCGGCGCGAAATTGTCGGCATAGGCCTTGATGATCAGCGGCGCGGCCTTGGGCTCGACCAGCTGGAAGGCGATGCCGTGCCGGTCGGCATAGGCCACCGCCTCGTCCCGCGTCGCAAAGCTCAGGCGCACCTGGCCGTTCATGTCGGTAGAGCTGGTCCAGCCCATCAGGGCGTCCTGCGTCCGCGCCGAGGCGGGCTCGAACTCCAGGACCCAGTCCTGGGTCTTGGCCTTGCCCGACTGCATGGCGGTCTTGGCGGGCTTGAAAATGCGAGCCAGCATGGCGGTCGTCTCCAAATCGTCGGCCGATGGTCGGGGCGAGAGGATTCGAACCTCCGACCCTCTGGTCCCAAACCAGATGCGCTACCAGGCTGCGCTACACCCCGGGTCACCGTCGGCGAAGGCCGCTTCTGCCACGACCGGACCGCTTCGGCTAGTCAGCTGAGAAGAACGGATGTTCGATCGTGTCGCCGGGATCCGCGCTGATCTCGGCGGCCCGTCCGGCGCGCAGTTCGATCACACCTGCGGCGGGCCCGTTCGACGGGATCGGCGTATCCGAGTTCGGCGTCGTGTTGCGCGCGATCGAGACAATCCGTCCGTCGGCGCCGACATAGATGATGTCAAGGGAACTGGGCGTGTTGTGCATCCAGAACGAGCGCTCGCTCTCGTCCTCGAACTCGAACAGCATGCCTTCGTCGTCGCCCAGCGGCGGCCGGAACATGAGTCCACGCTCCCGTTCGGCCTCGTCGTCGGCGATCTCCACCCGGAAGGCGTGGCGCCCGGTGTCGGTCACGATGGTGAGGGGTTCGATCTCCAGCCCGCCGGGCCCGGTCGCCTGATCACCCGAGCCACCGGCCTGGGCGCAGGCGCCCACCAGTCCCGCGGCCACGATCACGAATGCCGTTCTGCCGATCCCGAACATGGGACCTCCCTGGAAGCGTTAGTCTGACGCGATCTCGGCCACGACCAGGCCTTTCGGGCCTCGCGCGAACCGGACTTCCACTTCCTCTCCCGGCTGCAGGTCGTCAAGTCCGCAGCGGCGCAGGGTTTCGATATGGACGAAGATGTCGGCGTCCTCGCCATCGCGGACGACGAAGCCATAGCCCTTGGTGCGGTTGAACCACTTCACCTTTACACGCTCTGCCGGTCCCTCGAACGGCTCGGGCGCCGCCCGCCGCGGCCTGGGCGCGCCAAAGGCCCCGCGCTCGCGACGCAGACCTTCATATCCTGATGGACGCACCTGAGCGGCCGAGGCGTCTGCGGAAACGGCCTCGAGCTCGTGGACGTGGGAAACCTGCCATCCCTTCGGCCTGCGGATCACATCGCAGCTGATCGCCGCGCCTTCACCCGCCGCGTCATGACCGCTGTCGCGCAGGCTCGTGATGTGGAGCAGCACGTCCTTCATATCGGTCAGCGTGGGATCATCGGGAACAATGAACCCATAGCCCTTGCCGGGATCAAACCATTTCACCCGACCACTGATGCGCACGCCGGCTTCAGCGTCCGCGTCCCCAAATTCAAGCCCCGACATAGTCGTTCCCAAGTCCCCTAGAACGTCCACCATAACACGGTTTCGTGACATGCGGGAATGAAAGAAATGTCGAAACCGGACATTGCAACAAGACCGGGTCGAGGGGATTGGTGCGAGCGGTGGGACTCGAACCCACATGACCGAGGTCGAGGGATTTTAAGTCCCCTGCGTCTACCGGTTCCGCCACGCTCGCAGCCCGGCCTCCCTAGAGGACGCGGCAGCAACCGTCGAGCCTTGCCGCGGCTGGCGAGAAGCAGGCCGCCCACAAATCCGCAACGCGGGGGAGCACAGCCGCATCGTTTCTGTTTCGCCGATAGCCTTCACGCGGCTCCTCGGTCATATCTTGGCCATGAGCGCCACCCGCCCGACCCGTGACCAGTTCACCGTAATACGCCCCTGCCCCACGCGTTGGGCAGACAACGACGTTTACGGTCACGTCAACAACGCGGCCTACTACGGCTTCTTCGACACGGCGGTGAACGCCTGGCTAATCGAAAACGGCCTGCTCGACACGGCCGGCAGCCCAGCCATCGGCCTGGTGATCGAGACCGGTTGCCGCTACCACGCCGCCCTGTCGTTTCCGGAAACCATCGAAGTGGCCTTGCGGGTCGAGAAGCTCGGCAACTCGAGCGTCCGCTACGTCCTGGCGCTCTTCTCCGAGGGGCAGGCCGAGGCCGCGGCGGACGGATGGTTCGTCCATGTCTATGTCGACCGGGACACGCGCCGTCCAACGCCGATTCCGCCGCCGGTCCGCGCCGCGCTCGAAAGCCTGATCGTCGCTTGATCACCGCGCCGTCGCGGGCTATTCACCCGCCTCCCGCCGAAACGACCCGGGGACGCGTAGCTCAGCGGTAGAGCACCTCGTTCACACCGAGGGGGTCACAGGTTCAATCCCTGTCGCGTCCACCATCCCCGAAAATCAGGCCTCCTCGCTCAAAGGCTTCAGCGCGCGCTCCAGCCGCTGCAGCGCGATGCGGCTGTCCTGCATCGCCGCCAGGATGGCCGGCTTATCCAGATTTTTAGCGAGGACGACCACCCCGCCCTTGGAAGCGCTCACATAGCCGTCGGACACCAGCGCATGGATGTGGCGGCGCACTGTCTCGGCCGGCAGGGCCAGAGACCGCGCCAGAGCCGCGATCGAGACTGAGCGGCGTTGCTCATCGCCGATGAACCCCCGCACCAGGCCTTCTCGCGGCTCGTTGAGGTGCTGTGTTCCGGCGCGCGTCACCGCCAGAAGGACCAGCGCTCGTGTCGGATCCCCGTCAGTCATCTCCGTGTAGTTGCGCATCAGGCGAAGAACGTAGTCGACGCACAGCCCCATTTTCACGCGGTCGTCGAAGCCTGGCGCGTCCAGTGTCTCCTCCGGCCCGGAGTCCTGAGCGATGTCATTCGCCTGAGGAGAGATCACGGCGCGTCCTTCCAGCGGTGAGGTCAACAGGGCCATCCGAGCCGTTCGGCATGCTCCGCGCCTTGAAACAGATCAAATCCGCACCCCCCGGGGGGCCACCTGCGCGGCCGTTGAACGCCGCCGTGTTGGGCTCGCCCCGGATCAGCGGTGATGCCCCCGCAGCTTCAGGGCCCAGTGCAGTCCGATGACCGCGCCCTTGACCAGCGGCAACAGGCCCAGCGTGATGACCGCCAGGGCCGGCAGGATCAGGGCCAGGACCACGAGCGGGTTCCAGGTCCAGACGAACTCGAACACCAGCAGGGGCGCGATGATCAGGTGGCCGACCAGAACCATGGTGAAATAGGCCGGACCGTCATCGGCCTTGTACTGGCTGTTGTCATGCCCGCAAACGTCGCAGGTCGGATCGACCTTGAGATAGGCGCGGAACAGACGCCCCTTGCCACATTCGGGACAGTGCATCGTGAAGCCGCGCTTCAGACCGGTCAGGACGGGATTGCTCATGTGAACAGGATAGGACCTGAACGGCTACGCTCCAAGGGATCTAGCGCCCCAAATCTCTCAGCACCTCGCGCGCGGCATTGTGACCAGGCGCTCCAGTGACGCCGCCGCCCGGGTGGGTTCCGGCGCCGCACATATAGAGCCCCTTCAGCGCCCCACGATAGTTCCCGTGGCCCAGCACCGGACGCGCGCTGAACAGCTGATCCAGGCTCAGCTTGCCGTGGAAGATGTCCCCGCCGATCAGGCCGAACTTCCGTTCGAGGTCCAGCGGTGAATGAGCCTGCCAGCCCAGAACCGACGCCTTGAAGCCCGGCGCATAGGTGTCCACCGTATCGAGCATCAGCTGCGCCACCGTCTCGCGGTGACGGTCCCATTCCAGCGTCGGCTCAACGTGCTGGCAGAACAGGCTGGCGACATGGCGACCGGCGGGAGCGAGGCTGTCGTCCAGCGTCGAAGGAATGAGCATCTCGATGATCGGCTTCTGCGACCATCCGTGCCGTCTCGCGTCCAGCCAGGCGTCATCCATATATTTCAGGCTCGGGGCCATGATGATCCCCGCGGTCATATGATCCCCATCGACCGGCAGGCAGCTGAACCGCGGAAGCTCGCTGAGGGCCACGTTCATGCGGAAGGTGCCTGAGCCCGAGGCGTAACGCCCGATGCGCTCGCGGAAGTCGGACGGCAGTACGGCCGGATCGACCAACTGCTCATGCAGCAGCCGGGGGTGCACATTGGCCACCACGGCCCGCGCGCTGATCTTCTCGCCGGCCTCGGTGACAACGCCGGTGGCCCGGCCTGCCTCGGTCAGCACCTCGCGCACCCCGTGGTCGGTGCGGACGACGACACCCAGTTCGGCGCAGGCCCGGGCCATGGCCTGGGTGATGGCGCCCATGCCGCCGATCGCATGCCCCCATGCGCCCTTCTTGCCGTTCACCTCGCCGAAGACATGATGCAGCAGCACGTATGCGGACCCGGCCGCATAGGGGCTGGCGTAGTTCCCGACAATGGAATCAAAGCCGTAGCAGGCCTTGATGGAATCGCTTTCGAACCAGCCGTCCAGCCAGTCGCCGGCGGACTTGGTGAAGAGATCCAGCAGGTCCCGCCGTCCGGTCTCGTCCAGCCGGCCCATGCGACGCCCGACGCCTCCGGCCTTGATCAGCTCAGGAAGGGCCGCGAGAAGCCCCCTTCCGGTCATGTTGGGCGGCGCCTTTAGCACCAGGTCCCTCAGGACCTCGGCGATGGCTTCGAGGCGGTCGGAATAGGCCTCCAGCCGGTCGGCGTCCCGCATGGAGAACTTGGCGACCTCAGCATGGGTCCGCCCCTCGCCTGTCAGCAGATAATCGCGATCGTTCAGCGGCAGGAAGTTCGAGGCCCGCCGCTCCACGACCCTCAGCCCATGCCGGGCCAGCTCCATGTCCGCGATGACGCGCGGATTGAGCAAGCTGACGGTGTAGCTGGCCGTGGAGTTGCGAAAGCCCGGGTGAAACTCCTCGGTCACCGCCGCGCCGCCCACGACGCCGCGCTTCTCCAGCACCAGCACCTTCAGCCCACGCCGCGCCAGATACCAGGCGCAGACCAGGCCGTTGTGGCCACCCCCTACAATGACGACGTCCATCTGGCTCATCGAGCCTGTCTGCCCGGTGTCGTCCCCAAAAGCAAAAGGCCCCGGAGATTGCTCTGCGGGGCCTTCGCTTGTTCTGAGGTCGTCAGACCGTCGAGTAGGACTACTCGATGATCTTGGCGACGACGCCGGCGCCGACGGTGCGGCCGCCTTCG
>JAEYWU010000060.1 GCA_023428785.1 Pseudomonadota bacterium | reverse complement strand
TGGCGTTACCGGCCTTCGCCAGCGTCATCGTGATCGCCGCCGTCAGCGTCGTCTTGCCATGGTCAACGTGACCAATCGTGCCGATGTTGCAGTGCGGCTTGTTACGTTCGAACTTTTCCTTGGCCATGGCCAAAACTCCTGACCGCCAGCGGCGGATTGGTTCGCGTCAAAAAGGTTGGAGCGGGTAGACGGGATCGAACCGACATCCTCAGCTTGGAAGGCTGCTGCACTACCATTGTGCTATACCCGCCGAACTCAAGGTCCTCGTCGATCTTGCGCCGGCGCGTGGTGGGGGAAGCAGGACTCGAACCTGCGAAGCTTACGCAGCGGATTTACAGTCCGCCCCCTTTGCCGCTCGGGACATTCCCCCAACGCGCTCGGTGCAAGATTTGAGCGTCCCGGCCGCGTCTTTCGACGAGACAGAAACGGAGGCCCCGTGACCCGGCGACCGCCCCCTGATAGGAGCGACACCTGATCCGGAAACCCCAGGGCCCCAAATCGGAGGGCGTCTTATAGTGGCGACCATGCGCGAACGCAACGACCGTAAATCGGGGAAAAAACAGGGCTTCAAAGGACGGTCCGAACCGCCGCGCGACAAGGGCTGGAGCCCGCGCGTCGATGCTGATTCCAAGCCGCGCGAGCCGCGACGCATCGAGCCGGACAATCTGTTGTGGGGTCGACACCCGGTTCTGGCCGCACTGGCCAATCCTGCCCGCAAGGGAATGGGGCGTCTGATCGTCACCACCGACCGGGCCGAGGAAATCGAATCCGGGAGCCTGGCGCCGCATGGCCACCGCGCCGAGGTCATGGACGCCCCTGCGCTGGCCAAGCTTTTGCCTCCCGGTGCAGCGCATCAGGGGTTCGTCTTCAAGGTCGCACCGCTCGAGGGCGTCTCGCTCGATGAGTTGGCGGAACCGGCCCAGGGCGTGATCGTCATGCTCGACCAGATCACCGATCCCCAGAACGTCGGCGCCATCTTCCGCTCGGCCCTGGCCTTCGGCGCGCGAGGCATCGTGGTGCAGGACCGCCACTCGCCGAGCCTGTCCGGGGCCTTGGCCAAGGCAGCGGTCGGCGCGACCGAACGGTTGCCCCACGCCCGCGTGACGAATCTCAGCCGCGCTCTGGAGCGCCTCGCCGAGGCCGGATGGCGCGCGGTCGCCATGGATGGTGAAGCTCAGCTGACCCTGGAAGAAGCGCTCGACGGCGGCCCGACCGTCATCGTCATGGGATCGGAGGGAGACGGCGTGCGCCGTCTGGTGGCCGAACACTGCGACGTGGCCGCCAAGATCCCCATGCCGGGCGGCTTCGAGAGCCTGAACGTCTCCAACGCCGCCGCCATCGCCCTTTACGAAGCCGCGCGCGCCGCAGCTCGACGCTGAACCTTCGCTTGCCGAAGCGCCGCGCCTGACCTAGAGGCCCGACCATGGAATTTCTGACCGACTTCTTTACCTCCCCGACCTTCGCCGCCGAGATGGCCGCCCTGGGTCAGGTGCTGATGATCGACCTCGTGCTGGCCGGCGACAATGCGGTGGCCGTGGGTCTGGCCGCCGCCGCCCTCCCCGTCGAGCAGCGCCGCAAGGCTATTCTCATTGGCCTCGCCGCCGCCGTGATCATGCGCATCGGCTTTGCGCTCATCACGGTCCAGTTGCTCGCCATCGTGGGCCTCCTGCTCGCGGGCGGCTTCCTGCTGCTGTGGGTCTGCTGGAAGATGTGGCGCGAACTGCAGGAGCAGACGACCCACGATCAGGAAGAATCCACCGAGGAGATGGAAGCGGCCCTGGCGGTCCACCACGGCGGCGGGGCCACGCCCGAGGAACTGGGCATCAAGCGCAAGACCTTCGGCGCCGCCCTGCTCCAGATCATGATCGCCGACGTGACCATGAGCCTGGACAACGTCCTGGCCGTGGCCGGCGCCGCGCACGAACATCCCTGGATCATGGTGGTGGGCCTGGTCATCGCCATCGCCCTGATGGGCCTGGCCGCCACCTTCATTGCGCGCCTGCTGAACAAGCACCGCTGGATCGCCTACGTCGGCCTGGTCATCGTGCTCTTCGTGGCCTTCCGCATGATCTACGACGGCTCGTACGACGTCTTCATGGACCTGGGCTGGGCTTGGCCTTCGTGGCTGCCGGCCGGCGGCCACTAGGGACTTTCAAAGACCCACGATTGGCGCAATGGTCGGGACCTCGATGAGGATCCCATGAGAGCATTCGCAACTTGCGCCATCCTGCCCGCCCTGTGCCTGCTCGCCGCCTGCGGGCCGGACGCCGGGTCCCAGTATCCTGACGGCGGCGAACCCGCCGCAGCGCCAGGCGACGCACCGCCGCCGGGGCCCGCCGAACAGGGCCTGAACCATGAGGTCGCCCCGGACGATCCCATCCACAATGCGGTCGTCGCCTCGGCGGGCCTGACCCTCACCGAACAGATAGGCCAGCCGGTTCGCATCGAGCCCGAGATCTTCCGTAGCGAGGGCGACTGGGCCTTCCTTTACGGACCGATCCAGACGGCCGATGGTCGGCCAGTGGATTGGGCGGAGACCAACTTCGCCGCCGCAGCCGCCGAGGGGATGCTCGACGGCGATCTCGGCATCGTCCTGCTGAACTGGAACGACGGCGACTGGCGCGTGGTCGAGACGGCGATCGCGCCGACGGACGTTCCCCAGATCGCCTGGCCCGACGAGCACCATGTCTCGCCGGAGCTGGTGGGGCTCGAAGGCTAGTCTTCCGGCTCGACCGCCGGTGGAGGCGGGGACGGCGTGAAGTCGACGCGCCGCACCTCCTCGATGCTCGAAGCCCCTTCCCGGCCCTCGACCAGCTCATAACCCATCAGGGCGAACACCCGACCCCGCAGGAAGATGGGACGCGCATTGCCGTACCAGTCCACGCACGAGGCCTGGCAACCGTCGCCGCCACCCGCCAGCCCGGACGCATGAAGCCGGCCGAAATCGGCGAGCTCGCGCGCGGTACGCTGCAGGAACAGCATGTCGGCTGACGCCAGCCAGCCCTTTTCAAAGGGCGCCTCGACACGCGTCATGATTGGCAGCCCCATCAGCCCGTCCGAGCCCTCGGCATTGTCCGCCCGGAAGAAGAAAGCGTGGCTGCGCGACTCCGACTGGCTGGCCTGGGGCACGGTGAAGGTCGAACCGACGGTGGGACGCCGACCACTCAGCAGGAGCGTGGTGAAATCCACTGAGTCGTGGCCGCCGATGATCAGGGCGTCCGCGCCAACCGGCTCGATACGCTCCACGCCCTCGTCGAAGTTGAACATCGTCGGCTCACCGCCGGACACCGGCACCGCCACCAGCTCGCTGCGCGACCGGTCATAGACACCGGGCTCATAGGTGGTGATCGCGTACATCGCCCAGTCGCCGACGAAGCGGTTTGCACTGACGATGTCGGCGTAGGTCGATCCTGGCAGGATCTGGTAGTCGCCTGACACCACCTGGGTCGAGCCGTTGCCGAAACGGCCCATGGGCAGGCGCAGCAGCGCCATCTGTCCGTTCGACACTTCCGAGGCCCACATCTCGTCTCCGCCGCCGTCAGCCGACACGAGTATGTCCATGCGGCCGGCGGAGGCATTCGGGCTGAACGAGAACTGGTCGATCGGATTGCCCTGAACCTGAACCGCCTGGGGCGCCGAACCGTCGAACGGCAGGCGATAAAGGAACGCCGGCACGAAATCGTCGTCTTCGGTCTGATCGTTCCAGACGTTGTCGGCGTCGGTCCAGACGTAGACCGCGTTCTGCGAAACGAAGAACGTCCGGCTGTCAGAACCCAGAATGACGGTAGCGCTGCAGTTCAGCTCCGGCGCGGTCAGGTCACAGGTCGATACCGTGTGCATCAGGCTGACGGCGTGCGCGCCCATTTCCCTGAGCGGCTGGGCCACATAGACCTGACGCCCGGTCGTGATACGGCGCCATCCCGGCTCGTCCTGGTCAGCGCTCCAGCGCGAAAGGGCCGGAAGCGCAGCCAGCGGATCGTCGTCATAGCCGAAGCCCAGCGGCGTATAGAAGACCAACTGATCTCCCAGCAGCCGGGACGCGTAATTCTCGGCCGAATAATAGTCGCCCGAGCGCAGATGGTGGCTGTCGACGAAGGTGAACTGCCCGTCGCGGCCAAGACGGAAGCGATTGATCTCGGTCCCGCCGCGCGCATAGCTGTAGCCGATCACGACCACCCAGTCGCCGGACACCAGCATCTCGTCATACCAGTCGCCCCGGCCGCTCACGCCGGGCGGATAGGCGTCAATCACGCCGGTCGGCTCCAGCCCATCCCCGGCGGTGTTGATGCTGAACAGCCGGCCGCGTCGAAGCACGATCAGATAGTCGCCCGAGACCTTGACGATCCCGCCCTCGTCCACGCCTGCGATCTGGGTGTTGGTGATCGAGGGGTTGTCCGGCGC
>JAEYWU010000103.1 GCA_023428785.1 Pseudomonadota bacterium | reverse complement strand
GCGCGGTGGCGATGGCCCAGCCGCGCGCTGCGGCCCCGGTTCAGCCCAACCCCCAGACCTTCGACGAGACCGTCGCCCTGATCGAAGAGAAGCGCGACGTGAAGCTTCTGATGGACGTCCAGCGCTTCGTGAAGCTGGTCTCCTTCCAGCCCGGCCGCATCACCTTCGAGCCCGCGCCCGACTGCCCGCCCGACCTGACCCGCCGTCTGGTGGGGCGCCTGCGTGAATGGACCGGCCGGCCCTGGCTGGTCGCGACCGAAGGCGGCGGGGGCGGAGAGAGCCTGTATGAACGCGAGCGCCGGCGCCTGAACGAAGAGCGCGCGGCCATCGAGAGCGACCCCTTTGTTCTGGCCGTGCTCGAAACCTTCCCCGGGTCGGAACTGGCCCACATCCGCAAACTGGCCCCGGCGCCGGTCGAGGCCCCGACCCTCGGCGACGTCGAACCCACCGAAGACGAGTAGAGCCCGATGAAAGACCTCAACGCCCTGATGCAGCAGGCCCAGGCCATGCAGGCCCGCATGCAGGCCGCTCAGGAAAAGATGGCCGAAATGACCGCCGACGGCTCCTCGGGCGGCGGTCTGGTCAGCGTGACTCTAAAGGGCCCCTCGGAACTGACCGCGCTGACCATTGACCCGTCGCTGCTCGCCGACGGCGACGCGGAAATCCTGGCCGACCTGGTCATGGCCGCCCACGCCGACGCCAAGCGCAAGCTCGACGAAGCCAACAACGCCCTCATGCGCGAGGCCGCCGGCCCGATGGCCGGGATGAATATCCCCGGCATGCCGAAGCTGTTCTAGCCTTCAGCGGAACGAGCCAGCCCAATCACGACAGCCGCCCTCGGTCGTTCCGGGCGGACCCGGACAAGCTGGAACAAGCATCCCAAATCATATGCTTTACAACACAAAGTGCTTTTGTTACATCTGGTCATCCGCTCAGGAGACCGAGATGACCGACGACCAGATCAAGTCCCTCAGGGACGATATCACCTATATGAAGGCCCTCGCCGACGAGGGCTCGCGCGGCCCGCTGCTGGGCGGCTCCATCCTGGTGGCCGCCGGGATCATCTTCGGCGGCGCCTCCGTCGTCGAATGGGCCATCCAGACGGGCCTCGTCGCCGAAGCGGGCGGGATCGGGCATCTGTATGTCTGGGGTGGCGCGGGCGTGCTTTTCGCCGCCGCCCTGATCTGGCTCATCCAGCGCCAGCGCGGCCGTCCCGGCTACATGTCGCCGTCCAATCGGGCTTCGGGCAATGCCTGGATGGGGGTGGGCCTGGCCATCTTCGCCATGTCGATCGCCCTCTCGATCCTGTCGCTGAAGCTGGACACGGAAATCCCGATGGCCGTCTTCCCGTCCCTGATCTTCGCCCTCTACGGCTCGGGCTGGGCGGTCTCGGCCTCGATGTCGGGGCAGAAGTGGCTCTGGTGGCCGGCCATCGGCGGCTGGGCCCTGGCGCCGGCCGTGGCCTGGTTCGTGGGTGATCCGGCGATGTGGCTGGTGTATGCGGCGGGCCTCGTCCTCCTCGCGCTCGTCCCCGGCGCGGTCCTGATGCGCCAGGAACCCTCGGACGTGGTGTGAGCATGGCCGACGATTTCAATATCGATGCGATCGACGAGGTCATCCACGGCCGGGTGCGGCTGGGGATCATGGCCTTCCTGTCGGGCGCGGATTCGGCGGAGTTCTCGACCCTCAAGCAGCGGCTTCAACTGACCGACGGCAATCTGTCGGTCCACCTGCGAAAGCTTGAGGACGCCGGCTATGTCGAGGTGATCAAGCAGTTCGTCGGCCGCAAGCCCCAGACCCAGGCCCGCATCACCAAGGCCGGCCGGACCGCGTTTGCGAAATATCTCCAGGCCATGAGCGCTCTGGTGGACGGGCAGGGCGAGGGCGCCTAAGAGAGGCGCGTGACCCCGCGCATCCATACCTTCGAAGGCGTCGAGAACGTCCGGGACTACGGCGACTACGCCACGGCGGCCGCCCGGCGGATCAAGCCGGGGCGGCTATTCCGGTCCGGCCATTGGGCCAACGCCACCGACGAGGATCTGGACCGCTTCCGCGCCCTCGATATCGAGACCATCGTCGACCTGCGCCGGGCGGTGGAGCGCGAGCGCCAGCCGTCGCGCCGCCATTCCGAATGCGCCGCCACGGTGGTCACGGCGCCGGCCCGTCCCGACGACCTGACCGAGGCGCCCCACGTCCAGTTCCTCAAGAGCCGCGACCTGACGCCCGACGCCAGCCGCGAGTTCATGACCTCGGCCTATCGGCGCATCCCCTATGAGGCGCCGCATCTGGATCTATTCTCTCGATATTTCCGGGCGCTCGCCGACAGCGACGGTGCGGTGCTGATCCACTGCGCGGCGGGCAAGGACCGGACGGGCATCTTGGCGGCCCTGACCCACCGAATCGTGGGCGTGCACCACGACGACATGATCGAGGACTATCTGCTGACCAATACCGCCGTGCGGCTGGAGGAGCGTGCGCCCGAGATCGCCGAGCGCATGTCGCGCTGGAGCGGCCGCCCGGCGTCGCCGGAAGCCGTCATCGCCTTCGTCGGCGTGGCCCCGGAATATCTGGACGAGGCTTTCGCCGAGATCGACCGCAAGTCGGGCTCGCTGGACGCCTATCTGACGGACAGCCTGGGCCTGGACGCGGCCATGCGCCAGCGCATCGCCGAAAGGCTCACCGCCTGAACGCCGACGACGACCTCGCGGACAATCCGGCTGGGCCGGTCCGCGACGCCCTGACAGCATTCCAGGCCTTCGCCGACGAGCCGTGGGCGGCGCTTCTGCTGTCGGACGGCTCGCCCGGAGCCGGGCGGTCCTTTCTGTTTCGCAGGCCCGCGCGCACCCTGATCCTGAAGGCCGGGGACCGGTCCGATCCCACCGCCGCCATCCGGGATTTCCTGTCGAAGGCCCAGGGCGCGGTGCTGGGCCTGGCGGCCTATGAACTCGGCGCCCGGTTCGAGGGGCTCGACCTGGCGCGCGATCCCGAGTGGCCCGACCTCATCCTGGCCGACTATCCCGAGGCCGAGGTCTTCGAACAGGCGCTCCGCCGGCCGTCGCCCGCAGAGCCTGCGCCTCCTGGCGGCTTCGCGCCGGAGCAAGCGCCCGAGGCCTATGAGGCCGCCGTCGCCGACGTCGTGCGCCGGATCGGGGAGGGCGAGCTGTTCCAGGCCAATATCGCCCAAGGCTGGTCGGGCGTGCTGGACGCTTCGGACGATCCCTTCGCCGCCTTCCGGCGGCTGGTGGGCCGGAGCCCCGCGCCCCTGTCGGCCTATTGGCGCCTGCCGGGGCTGGTGCTGGTGTCCCATTCGCCCGAGCGCTTCCTGTCGGTGGAGGCGGGCCGGGTCCGTTCGCGTGCGATAAAGGGCACCCCGCCCCGCGCCGCCCCCCCGCCCGAGG
>JAEYWU010000137.1 GCA_023428785.1 Pseudomonadota bacterium | reverse complement strand
GGCTGTAGGGCCCCAGCCCTCCAGGATCGAGCGGGAGAACCCACAACTCGTACTCTCCGCTTTCGTCGGCGGTGAAGATCAGGCGGGAGTTGGTCGTGCCGTCACCGAGCCCATCGTCGTCATAGGTCACGAACACGGGACGGCCGTCGCTATCCTGCTGGGCCACCACCAGGAAGGTGTCGAAGGCGTCGGAGCGGGCAATGAATTCAGCCCGTTCGCCCTCGTCCAGACTGAAGCCGTAGCTGTCATAGCGCGCTCCGGTGTCGGCCATGGCGTCGCGGTCCGTCAGATCGCCCTGCGCCGATCGGCCCAGACGGAGGGGACGTGGACGCGCCGGCTGCCCGAGGTCTCGCACAACCAGAGAATAGGCGCCCATCTCACCCGAGCTGAAGGATGTGGCGCGGATCCGATAGGTCCCGCCCGCCGGATAGAGCAGGACGCGTGAATCCAGGTCGCCGGCGCTGTCGTCATCGGACTCGACCATCGCCCATTCGCCATCGGCCTGCTGGCGGTAGATTTCGAGGTAGGTGTCGTAGACTTCGGACGTCAGGGTGATCGTCAGCCGCTGACCCGCACGGGTCTGGACGTCGTATTCGTCGAAGATCCGGTCGTCCTCGGCGACACCGTCCTCGTCGGTCAGCTCACCTGCGGCGCTGCCGCCGCCGGCGATGGAGCCCGGCGGCGGCGGCGGCGGCGGCGGACCTCGGTCCACAACGCCGAGACTGTAGGCGCCGCGCTCGGAAGGATCGAAAGACATCACGCGAACCTCGTACTGCCCCGCCTCCTCGACCGTGTAGCGGAGCCGTGAATCAGTGCCTTCGCCGAGGCCGTCATCGTCATAGGCGTAGCTCGTCCATCCCGACGCGCCTTCGCGGCGCCCCAGTTCAACGACCGTATCGATCGCCAGCGAGCGGGCCACGACCTCAATCCGCGTCCCCGCGGGAGCGTCAATCAGATAGCCGTCGAACAGCTGGTCGTAGTCATTCTGGGCGTCATCATCGAGAAGGGCGTCCTCGATCGTCTGGCCTATGGCCAGCGGAGTCGGAGCCGGAAGCGGCGCACGCTCCTCCAGGCTCAGGCGGTAGGCGCCGGTCGATCCCGCCGCATAGCTGGAGACCGTCACGAAGTACTCGCCATCCTCGGAGATCGAGAACCGGGCGCGGGAGTTGGTCGTCCCGTCCGCGAATCCGTCGTCGTCGTATGCGAGTTGTTCGTAAACACCCCATCGGGTTTCGCGCCAGATTTCCAGGGTGGTGTCGAAATCCTCGCTGACCGCTGCGGCCTGCAGGCGGTCGCCCGCACGGGCGCTGAAGCGGTACTCGTCGTATCGAAGCTCGGGCTCCCACTCATGGGCCGCATCGTCCGCCGACAGGGCGCCCTGCACGTCTCCGCCGATAGCGATGCTCCCCGCGACCGAAGCGGCCGGCGGTTCGGTCTGCTGACCGAAGGTCAGGGTGTAGGCGCCCTCGCCCATGCCGGCGAAGCCGCGCGCACGGATTTCATAGCGACCAGCCTCCGCCGCCGTGAAACGCAGTCGCGAGTTCAGGCCCTCTCCCAGCCCGTCATCGTCCAGGCCGATCTGCTCGAAATCGCCGCCGCCCAGGTAGCCGGCGATGAGGTAGGTGTCGAAATCGTCGGATCGCATCACCAGTTCGACGCGCTCTCCGGCTTCCAGGTCGAGCAGGTAGCGGTCGAACAGTCCATCCTCATCACTGCGGGAATCCCCCTCGGCCAGTTCACCCGAAACGCTCTGACCGAGGGCCGCGGGAACGGGATCAGCGAGGACGCCCGGGCTATCCTGCCCGCCCGCCCAGGCGGAGGACGCGGCGAAGACGACAGCGAGCGCTGAGCTCGCGGCGAGAATTGAACGTGACATGTGCCCTCCCTGACGTTGTCCCAACATAGACGCGCCCGCTCCCCGCTTGTAAATCGGGGGTGTGGCCACGATTCCTGATTTGAAGAGCCGGTGAGCATGACCCAGGCGCGTCTGATTGACGGCAAGGCCGCCGCCGAGGCGCTCGTAGGCCGCGTCGGCGCTGCCGCCGCGCGCCTCGCCGAGACGTCCGGCGTTCGTCCCGGCCTGGCGGTTGTCATCGTCGGGGACGATCCCGCCAGTCGCCTCTATGTAAAGAACAAGGGCTTGAAGGCGGAGGCCGCCGGTTTCGCCTCTTTCACCCATGCCCTGGCGGAAGACACCGATCAGGACACGCTCGACGCCCTGGTCCAGACGTTGAACGCCGACGCGGCGGTCCATGGCATTCTGGTGCAACTGCCCCTGCCCGGCCATCTCGACGCCAACCGCATCCTGGCCGCCATCGACCCCGACAAGGACGTGGACGGGTTTCACGTCGTCAACGCCGGGCGCCTGGCCGTCGGCCTGCCCGGGATGGTGCCCTGCACGCCGCTCGGCTGCCTGATGCTGCTCAAGGACACCCTGGGGTCGCTGTCGGGGCTCGAAGCCGTTGTCATCGGCCGCTCCAACATCGTCGGCAAGCCCATGGCGCAGTTGCTTCTGGCGCAGGACTGTACGGTGACCCTGGCCCATTCCCGCACGCGTGATCTTGCCGCCGTGTGCCGCCGCGCCGACATCATCGTCGCCGCCGTCGGCCGCCCGGAGATGGTGCGCGCCGACTGGATCAAGCCCGGCGCGACGGTCATCGACGTCGGCATCAACCGCACCCCTCACCCCGATCCGGAAAAGGCCGCGCAGGGCAAGACACGCGTGGTCGGCGACGTAGCCTTCCAGGAAACCGCGTCCGTAGCAGGCGCCATTACTCCGGTGCCCGGCGGCGTCGGCCCAATGACTATCGCCTGCCTGTTGGCCAACACCTATGCAGCGGCCGCGCGGGCGGCCGGCGTCGAGCCAGACCCCGTCTAGGCATGGACCTGATCCGGCGCGGCCTTCTCGTCCTGACGACCCTCGCACTCCTGCTCGTCCCGACGTTGGCGGCGGCCCAGCCCCGCGTCGTCGATCGCGGGGCCCTGTTTCCCTCGACGGAGCGGGAACTTGAGGCGCGGCTGGCCGAAATCTTCGAGGAGACCGGCGTCGATGTGCATGTGATGGTCGTCAACCGGCTCAACGGCCGCACGGCCGGAGAGGTGGCCCAGGATCAACCGATCTGGTCGACGCCGGGCCCCCGCATTCTCATGCTGATGAGTCTGTCCGAACGGCAGGTCCGCATCGAGACCGATCCGGCGCTTCGCGCCG
The DNA here is from genome assembly GCA_023428785.1 of Pseudomonadota bacterium. Classification (GTDB taxonomy): domain Bacteria; phylum Pseudomonadota; class Alphaproteobacteria; order Caulobacterales; family Caulobacteraceae; genus Brevundimonas. The sequence continues at coordinate 12,291 of JAEYWU010000137.1, read as the reverse complement.
TCCACTCCGACGCCGCCTGGGCGAACATGATCGAAACCCGGATGCTGCCGCCGCTGCGCGCCTCACGCCACGCCACAGCCCTTCGGCAGGGCGTCGAAGCTGTTCGGAGCGAACTGCTTGGCGGCGAGGCAAGTCCGCGACCGCTTCGGCAGCGCTCCTTTGACGCCCTTAGAGACACCCTGTTCGTGCTCTTCGCGGGGCTGCTGGCAGGACTGTCATTCAACCGGCTCCGGCGCGAGCAGATGTGGCGGGCGCGGTGGTGAAGGATCGTGCGGCACAGATCGCCTGGCCTGTTGACTGCGTCAGCGTTCACAGCGCCCCCGATCGCCTCGACATCGGTCTGGTCGTGGCGGCGGGATGCTCGCTTCTGGCTCCGGCCGCGTCACTGGCCCTTGGGATCAACCCTGCCTGGCTGCCGGGCTCGGGCGCTTTGTGGCGCGCGGCGCACCTGTCGGCCTTCTCCGGTCTGGACGTGGGCCCCTTTACCGCCGCCCTGGCGACCCAAACCCTGATCTTCATCGCCGCGGCCTTGGCCTGGCGCATCACCGCCCAGTTCGCGCCTCAGGCGGGATGGGTGCTGCCGGACCTGCGCGCGGACGCCCAGGCGCGGGACCTGTTCGACGCCGAGGCCGGCGGCGTCCTGATCTATGTCGCGCGCCGCCAGAGAGCCGCGCGCATCCTGGTTTCGCCGACTTTGGCCCAGAACCTGGATACGGAAACGGTCGAACAGGCCCGCACCGCCCTCATCGCCGCTCTGCAGGCCGGGGATGAGGCGCGCGGGTTCAGCGAGGCAAGGTCACTTCTCTCGGCCCGACCGTGAAGGATCGGGCCGCTCGCCTCGCTTTCGACGCACGAAGGCTTAGAACGGCGCCCGCATGACCCGTATCGTGACCTATAACGTGCACCGTTGTGTCGGCGTCGACCGCAAGCTCGATGTCGCCCGCATCGCCGCCGTCATCGCCGAATGCGAGCCAGACATCGTCTGCCTGCAGGAACTGGATGTCGGACGCGCCCGCACAGGCGGCGTGGATCAGGCCCACGCCATCGCCCAACTGCTGGACATGAGCTTTCACTTCAATCCGGCCATGCAGGTCGAGGAGGAGCTCTATGGCGACGCGGTCCTGACCGCCCTTCCCGAACGGCGCAAACGGATCGGCGGCCTTCCGACAGTCTCCGGCATTCCGGGACTTGAGCCGCGCGGCGCGCTCTGGATCGAGGTCGAGATCGACGGCGGGCCTGTCCAGATCCTCAACACCCACTTGGGTCTGGTGCCGCACGAACAGCGCCTGCAGGCTCGCGCCTTGCTTGGCAAGGACTGGCTCGGCCACGTCGACTGCACGGGTCCGACCGTCCTGGTCGGAGATTTCAACTGCACCTCCCTGACCCGACCCTACAAGGCGCTGGCCGGAAGGTTGAAGGACGCGCAGCGCTGCCTGGACCTTCCGCGCAGCATCAAGACCTTTCCATCGGCCTTCCCCACGCTGCGGATTGACCACTGTTTCGTCAGCCCGGAAATCCGGGTCAGGCGGGTGGCGGCGCCCTTCCATCCGCTGGCGCGGATGGCGTCGGATCACTTGCCGCTGGTGATCGACTTCGAGGTGGAGGCTGTCGCCTCGGCCAGCGCCGCCTGAATTTCCCGCTTGAGCATGTGCGACAGTCGCAGGCGCCGCCAAGGCCGCCAGGCGTCCGCAGGGCTCGAGGGATCGCCCAGCTGGTACTCGGCGATGAACCGCCCCCACCAACCCGGATCCTTGTCGGTCAGCGGCGCGAGACGGCCGTGGTTCAGAGCCTCCACCGCGCCGGCCACCGAACCGGTCCGCGCCTCGGCCTCGGCGAAGGCCTGCTGATCCACATCTAGGAAGTGTGAGATCAGCCCCTGACGCTGGCCGCGGATCACCGCGCTCGCATCCGCAAGCTCGACCGCCACATCACATTCCGTGTCGAAGCCACAGGAACGATTATTCAAATTCGTTGAGCCGACCCGGATCATCCGATCATCGATGATGGTCACCTTGGAGTGGACGATGATGTTTCGACCGGCAGCCGTCTGCGGCCGCCAGGCCGAGAGCTTGCCGTAGACATCGGCAGCGCGAAGCCGTCTGAGGATCGCCGCGCGGGCGCCGTCCATCGTCGCCTTGTCGAACCAGCTCGGGCTGGCGCCGGTTGAGATGATGACGATCTCCGGCCCGTCCTCCTCATCCAGCCTGCGTGCCAGGGCGGCCGCGATAATCGGAGAGGTGAAATACTGGTTCTCGAGATAAATTAGCTTCTTTGCCTGATTTATGGATTCCACGTGCAAGGCTTCGTTCTCCCGCACGCCTGGCCGTTTGCGACGCGAGGGTTCGGTCCGGGCCACGCCGAGGGTGACATCGCGCAGGTCAGGCGTGATGCTCTGCGGCCATGGGTCATTGGCCTCTTCCACCGGCTCCAGGCGCTCGCCCGTCGCCCTGGCCCAGCGGTCCCGCGCCAGATCGCCCAGTGTGCGGGCAGCGGGGCCGTCGACCATCATCATCACCTCGTGGCGTGGCGGGCAGATGAGCCCCCCCGGCGTGCAGCGCCGAGCATCGTCGTCCAGATGCTCCTCAGAATCCCAGCGATCAGTGGAGATGTCACCGCCGCCGCAAAAGGCCAGCCGGTCGTCGATGACCAGGATTTTCTGGTGATGACAGGCCCCTACCGCGCCTGGCGTATCCAGTCGGAAATCTACCGACCTCTTGCGGAACCAGGCCTCCGCCCTCTGGGGGTAGAGCCCTTGGGACAAGGCGATTGGAAGCGGCGATCGCCAGAGCAGCAGACGTACGTCCAGATCGGGCTTTTCGCGCACCAAGCGCCTCAGAATGTGGCCAATCTCTCCGGCGGGCCCAGGAGGACCATCTTCAGGCTCAAGGCGCGTGCGCGGATCAAACTGCCAGCCGATCAGCAGGATGGATTGGCGCGCGTTTTCGATGGCTTGGGCGACGGTGGAGAAATAGACTCCATTCTCACGGAGGACCGCGACGCGCTCCGCCTGCGCCGTCCGCCAGCAGGTGTATCCCGGGTCGAGCAGCACGGTTTCCCCTCTCACGTCGCCCTTAACGCATGAGCAGCGAAATCGCATGAGAGAATCTTCATCCGGAACGCTGTTGCCCCAATCGGCCCGCGAGGGCATAAGAGGCCGGCCTTAAGGGGAGGCACGCTCATGCAGGCGTTTTTCGAGTTTCTGGCAGGAGTATTCGCGGTTCTCGTGGCCGCGGCGCTGGCTCAACTCGGCGTCGATCTCGAGCCCCGCCAGAGTGAACCCCGCGAGATCCACCGCACCAATGACTGCGGCGAGACGGCCAATACGCTCATCGCGACGGCGAATCGCGACTGTTAACCATCGGTTGGGCTTTGCCCTACGCCATCTAACCGTTAAGGGTTCCCTTACGGCGCGAGCGGGCCATCGCGCCGATCAGGGGCCTGATGATGAAATCGCGTTCGAGACAATCTCTCGAAACCAAGGAAATCGAGAAAGATTCTGTCGCTTTGGTTGAGGCGGTAGAGGCCGATGCCCTGCCGGAAGCCACCGAGGACAGTCACGAGAGCGAAGCCGTGGGCGGACGAGACCCGGTCTCGACGTCGACGCATCTTCCGGCGCCGATCGCGGCCGGTTCGCGACCGCCTGAGGGGGCCAAGGCCGCCTACCCGCTGGCCATCATCGCCGCTTTGCTCTGGATCGGCGGCGTGGCTTCCTATGCCGCCTATCAGGTCGGGGGGGGCGATCTCGTCCTCGACGCAGCCAATGCCGGCCTTCTTGCACTGGTGGCCCTGGCGCCGGCCGGTTTGCTGATCGCCATCGCCCATATGCTGCGTCAGGCCTCGGCTCTAGCCGCCGAGGCGCGCCGGGCCCGCAGCATGGCCGATGCTCTGGGCTTACCCACCGGCATCGCCGTCCAGGAATCCGGCCAGTTGCTGGTCGGGCTGCGTTCCGACATCGATCTTTCTACTCAGGCCGCAGAGGCTGCTCGGCACGAACTGGCCGCTCTTCGCGCCGCCATGGAAGAAGAGACGCGCCGCCTGAACGAGGCGGCTGACGTGGCTCAGCGCTCGGCGCGCCGCCTGTCCGAGCAACTGGCCAAGGAACGGGTTTCCCTGACCGACCTGAGCCAGCGGCTGGAGACCCAGACCGACGGAGTGATCGAATCGGTTGAGCGTCAGGCCCGCATGGTCGCGGACGCGTCAGACCTCGCCCAGACCCAGCTCCGCGAGGCCGAAGCCGCGCTCGCCGCACGCTCGGCCGATATGGCGGCTGCGGCCAGCGAGGCGCAGGACGCCGCCCGGGCCGCGTCGGACGACCTTGCCCGTCAGACCATCCGCATCGAAACCGCCGGCTCCGGCGTGGCTGACCAGATCCGGTCGGTCGAGGAAGGCTTGTCCGAACAGCGCGCCGCCCTCGTTCAGGCCGCCTTCGGTCTGCGTCGCGATCAGGAGGATTTCGCCGCCCAGGTCGAAACCCAGCGCGCTCAGCTGACCGAGGCCCTCGCCCACGCCCGCGTCGCGGCCAGTGAAATGTCCGAGAACTCAACGGCCGGATCGGCCGCCTTGCAGGACCTGCTCGATGCGGCCGCCGATCAGATCAAGGCGCTGGCTACACTGAGCCAGACCGAGGCGCGCGCCTTCGACGCCCAGACCCGCGAGGCTCTCGACCGCTTCGAGGATTTGTCCGCCCAGGCGCGCGAAAGCGCCGCTAAGGAGAGCGAGCGTGCAGTCGCCGAGATTCAAGCCGCGCTGGAGCGCTCGCGAAGCGCCACCGACGCTGCGGTCACCGAGGCCCGCGAGAGGATCGACCGACTGGGTGAACTGGCCTTCGAAGCCGGCAAGGCCGCCGACCAGGCCGCAGAAACCCGTCTCGAAGCCGCCCGCCGCGCCGTCGAGGAAACCGCCGCCATGGGCGAGGAAGCGGCACAACGCATCGCCGAACGGCTCGAGGCCAACCTGCTCGAGGCGCGCGCGGCGCTCGCCCACGTCGAGGACTCGCTCACGCGTCTCGATGATCGAGCGGCCCGCCTGCCTGAGGAGGCCAAAGCCAACATCGAGGAAATCAGCCGCGCTGTTGAAGCCAGCCTGGGCACCCTGACGGAGGCGGCACACCGCGCCGCCGCCGAGACTGAGGCGGTCGACACCGCCTTCCAGGAGCGGATCAAGCGCAACTACGACATGCTGACCGAGGCCGTTCGTTTGATGGGCGTCGTGTCCGGTGACGGTCCGCCGCAGGGCCCGCGCCGCACCGCGCCAGCGCCCGAGACCGCGGAAACGCTCGGACTGAAGGGACGCCTGCGACTGGCGCCGACCGATCGCGACGAGGAGGTCCGCCGCACCTTCGATCCGGGCGACGCATCGCCGCCGCCGGCTGAGCCGCTCTCCTGGAAGGAACTGCTGGCCGTGGCCGGCGGCGCCGAGGACCAGCCAGACAACGAACCGGCGACCTCGCGTGGCGACGCCGCCACCCTGATGGCGGACGCCACGGCCGTCATCCGCGACATGGGCATCGATCCGGCCGCGCTCCTGCCGCGCGCACGGGTGGAGGAAGCCGCCCAGGCCGTGCTCGAGGGTGATCACGCCCGCGCCCGCGACATCGTGCGCCGGGTGGCTCCAGCCGCCGTGCGTCGCATCTCACGCCGGGTTCTGACCGACCGCCCCCTGCGGGCCGATGTCGACCGACTGGTCCGGCACTACACGCGCTCGCTATCGGAGACGGCGCAAGCCGGCGACGAGGCCGGCGTGAGCGGCTTGCTGGCCTCCGAAACCGGACGAACCTTCCTGCTGCTCGACGCTGCGATCGGCGACCTGGGCTAGAGCCCAAGCTTAGGCGGCTTCGGTGAGCGGTCTGCGCACCGCTAGCAGGAGCGAGGCGCCCGCCAGGGCCAGGCCGGCCATGGCCAGATATCCGCGTACCCCGTAGGCGTCGTAGAGCGGCCCTGACACGACCGTCGCCAGACCGATGAGAAGCCCGGCCGACAGGCTGGAATAGAGCATCTGGGCCGCTGTCGACTGCGATGGCGGCGCCAGCCTTTCGATAACCTGTAGCGCCGCAAGAAACACCGCCGCGAAGGACAGGGCGTGCAGGCCCTGCAACGGCCACAACAGCCACAGCGGCGGCGCAAAGGCCATGGCCGTCCAGCGCACCAGTGACGCCGCCCCGCCGAGCGCCAGCATGGTCAGGGGGCCCACACCGAGACGCCGACGCCACGGCTCGAGCCCCCACATGAGCGCCAGTTCCACCGCGACACTGAAGCCCCACAGCAACCCGACATCGCGCGTCGAAATCCCCTGCTCGCGCCAGGCGATGGCCGAGAAGCCGTAGTAGAAGGCATGCGCCGCCTGGATCAGGCTGATGGCGAGGATGGCGATCATGAAGGTCCGGTCCCCCAGCAGCCGGCCCATGCCCTCGAACCGAGATCCTGTCGGAGGGCTCGCCTCATCCCTGACCGGCTCGCGGGGCCCCAGCAGAACCGCCGCTGCGATGAGGCCGGTCGCCAGCACGGTCCAGGCCAGCACCGCGCCTGTGTCGGCAGTCCTGAGGATCGCGCCCATCGCTACATTGGCCCCGATGAAGGTCAGCGATCCCACGCCGCGCGGAATGGAAAAGGCGAAGCCCTCCCGCCGCGCCAGCTTCAGCGCCAGGGCGTCGGCCAGCGGGATCAACGAGGCCGAGGCGGTCGCCGCCACGAACCACAGCACCAGCCAGGGCAGGAAGCCTTCCACCAGGGCGCAGGCGCCGTAGGCGGCCGCTCCTACCGCCGCCAGCCAGGCCAGGGCCGTGCGCCTTAACCTGAAGCCGTCCGCCCATAGGGCAACCATCGGCCCTGTCACGATTCGCGCCAGCATCGGCGCCGCCAGGATCACTGCGATCTCGGCCCCAGACAGCCCCCGGCTTTCCAGCCAGAGCCCGGCATAGGGCAGCGTGACCCCCGTCGCGCCGAAGATCAATCCATAGGTCAGGGCGGTGGCGTGAGACGCGCGCATCGGGCGCCCATAGCATGCCGTGGCGCGAACGGCGCGCGATCATGAACTCGGCGAAAGAATGGCGTTTCCGGGTTGACCCCCGCTTCGCCGGACGGTCCACAAGGACATGGATTCCATTCAGTCAGCTTCCCGTCGCGTCCTCTACCCCGAGATCGAGCCCTATGCCTCGGGCCGGATGAAGACCGACAGCGTACACGAAATCTATTGGGAGGCCTGCGGCAACGCGCGCGGCAAGCCGATGATCGTCCTGCACGGCGGTCCGGGCGGCGCGGTCAATCCCGGCATGCGCCGCTATTTCGACCCGGCGGTCTGGAACGTCTTCCTGTTCGACCAGCGCGGCTGCGGCCTGTCGACGCCCAATGCAGTCCTTGAGGACAACGACACCTGGAAGCTGATCGAGGACATCGAACATCTGCGCGTCCAGGCCGGTGTCGAGAAGTGGTCCGTGTTCGGCGGCTCGTGGGGTTCCACCCTGGCGCTAGCCTATGCTCTCACCCACCCTGACCGGGTCGATAGCCTGATCCTGCGCGGCATCTTCCTGCTGACCCAGCCGGAGTTGCACTGGTTCTATCAACATGGTGCGTCCGAGATCTTCCCGGACGCGTGGGAGCGCTTCCTGGAGCCGATCCCTGAGGCTGAGCGCGGCGATCTGATGGGAGCCTACTACAAGCGGCTAATGGGGGACGACGTGGCCGAGCGCCGCCGCTGCGCCATCGCCTGGTCCAGCTGGGAAGGCGACACCGTCAGCGCCCAGGGTCCGGCCGCCCGCCCCGACAAGTTCGCCGAGGCCGACTTCGCCGTCGCCTTCGCCCGGATCGAGAATTGGTACTTCACCAACAAGGGCTTCTTCCCCGAGGAGAACTGGATTCTCAAATCGGTCGACCGCATCCGCCACATCCCGACGTGGATCGTTCAGGGCCGGTTCGATGTGGTGACGCCGATGTCGGGCGCATGGGCGCTCCACCGCGCCTGGCCAGAGGCCCGTTTCGAGGTCATCGGCGACGCCGGCCACGCGTCGACCGAGCCGGGCATCATCGACGGCCTGATCCGCGCGACGGACGCCGCCGGCAGGCTCTAGTCCCGGCGGCCCTTCTGGGTCTGGTCGACCCGCTCCTGAAGCTGGAAACCGATCCGGCGCGCAGGCTCCTGCGGCTGGGGCTTGGGCATGGCGTTCAGCAGCACGTTCAGCTGGGTGTAGTGCTGGATCAGCCGGATCGGCCGGCCGCTCTCGTTGACCCCCATGAACAGGATGAAGTCCGGCCCCCAGAACCCCAGGTCGCGCATGTGAAAAGCGCTGTCGGCCGGTCCGTTGACGATGCGCGCCCCGACCTCATCGTTCTCGTCCAGCTTGGACTCGAAGTCCTGAATCAGGCGCGACAGCCGCACAAACGCCCACTCCGCTGGGTTTTCGCGCATGCGCAGGCCTTCAGCCATGGCCGCTGAGTCCTCCGGCGTGGTCCAGGCGGTGATCGGCTGCGGACAGTCCTCGCCCGGGGCGCAGGGCGTCTCCGATACGGCGGCCGCGGCCGACGTAGCGTCGATCGCGTCTTCGGGTGTCTTGCCCAGCTGGTCGGCCGTGGGCCGCGTGGTTTCGGTCATGCCGCTAGAAAACGCCTCTTCCCTTGGGCAGTTCAAGATATCTGTGCACCCGCACGCTCTGCACAAGTCCGAAGCCGATCATCACCGTCAGCATCATCGAGCCGCCCCAGGACAGCAGCGGCATCGGCACGCCCACGACCGGCGCCAGGCCCATGACCATCGCACCATTGATCAGCACATAGGCCGCGAAGGTCGCCACCACGCCCGCAGTCGCCATCCGGCCAAAGTGGTTGTGCGACAAGGCCGCGATCCGCAGCGAGATAATGATGATGGCCGCAAAGCACAGCAGAAGGCCGAACGACCCGACAAAGCCGAACTCTTCTCCCAGGGTCGCAAAGATGAAGTCGGTATGCTTCTCGGGCAGGAAGTTCAGCTGGCTCTGGCTGCCCAGCCCGTATCCGCGCCCGAGCGCGCCCCCCGAACCCATGGCGATCTTGGACTGCACGATCTGATAGCCCGCGCCGCCCGGATCGGCTTCCGGGTTCAGGAAGGTCATGACCCGATTGCGCTGATAGTCGTGCATCACGAACATGACGAAAGGCGGGATGGCGGCCAGCGCCGTGGCGCCCAGCCCAAGCACCAGCTTCCAGCTCAGGCCGGCCGCGAAGATCACCGCGGCCCCAGTGATGCCGATCAGCATGGCCGAGCCCAGGTCTGGCTGGTTGGCGACCAACAGGAAAGGCACGCCCACAATCCCCGCCGGGACGATCAGCTTCCAGTGCAGCCGCGCTTCCTGCGCCGTCGCCCCGTGGTACCAGCGGGCCAGGGCCAGAACGACGCCGATCTTCATGAACTCGGCCGGCTGGATCCGGGTGAAGCCGAGGTTCAGCCAGTTCTTGGCGCCGCCGGCGGTGTAGCCAAGCGGCGTGAACTCCACGAGCAGCAGCAGCAGCAGGATGAAGCCGTAGGTCGGATAGGCCACCGAATACCACCAGCGGGGCTCCACCAGCGCCAGGGCCAGCATCATCACGAACAGCACGCCGAACCGGATGGCATGGGCCATGGCCCACGGCTCCCAGGATTGGCCGCCCAGAGAATAGAGCATCATCGACCCGGCGCCCGCCACGATGGCCAGCAGGCCGGCGAGGCGCCAGTCGATCTGGCCCAGCTTGACCGGAAGGCGGTCACGTTCGCCCGGACGGCTGATGGCGGAAGCGGTCATTGGGACGCCTCCAGCGCGACGTCTTCGGCGGGCGCTTCAGGCTGCGGCGGTGCGTCGAACCGCGCCAGCAGTTCGGGGTCCTTGAGGATAAGGGTCCGCATGATCTCGCGCGCCTTGGGCGCCGCGACCGTGCCGCCGAAGCTGCCCCCATGCTGCACGATGATCGAGATGGCGTAGCGCGGATCGTCGATCGGCCCATAGGCGATGAACAGGTTGTGGTCACGGCTGGACCAGTCGCCGCCACGGCCTCGCGCACCGCTGCCATAATTGCGCACCTGCGCCGTGCCGGTCTTGCCAGCCATGCGCATGGTCCCCAGACCCAGCTGGCTGTTGCGGAATCCGGTGCCGCCCGTGTCCGTCACCAGTTCCATGCCTTCCTGCAGGACTCGCATCTTGTCGAAGTCGTAGCCGATGTCCTCGAACGGCTGCTGCGGCCGATCCACGCCGCCGACCGACTTGATCAGGCGCGGCATCACCAGCTTGCGGGCATTGGCGATACGCGCGGCATAGACGGCCAACTGCAGGGCATTGACGCCCAGGTACCCCTGCCCGATCCCGTAACTCGGTGACTCGCCGGCAAACCATCGCTGGTTCTCACCTTCGAAATTCTCGCGTTTCCACGCGCGATCCGGAACGATGCCGACGTTCTGGCTGCCGATGCCGATTTCGTATTCCTGGCCAAAGCCCATGTGACGCGCGACCGCCGCGATGGCGTCGGGTCCGATCTCTACCGCCAGGGTATAGAAGTAGACGTTGCAGGAGTTCTTGATGGCGTTCTTCATATCCTGCGGGCCGTGCCGGCCGGTACAGCCGAAACGCCTTCCCAGATAGTAGCCGCCGTTGCAGGTGATGATGCGGTTTGGATCGGCGCCCTGAAGCATCGCCGCCATGCCGGTGACCGGCTTGAAGGTCGATCCCGGCGCATAGGTGCCGGTCACCGCCTTGTCGAGCAACGGCGTCCGTTCGTAGTCGCGCCAGGCCCCGTAGATCGCGCTCGGCACACCGGACACGAACAGGTTCGGATCGAACGACGGCGCCGAGGCCATGCACAGGATATCGCCGGTCCGGCAGTCGATCGCGACGGCCGCGCCGGAATCCTCCCCGAAGACTTCCAGCGCCCGGTTCTGGGCGTCAGCGTCGAGCGTGAGGACCACCTCGTCCCCGGGTGTGGGCTGCTGCGAACCTTCGGGATCCTCGCCACGAACACGGCCCTGGGCGTCCACCTCGACGCGCTGGAAGCCCGGCCGGCCCCGCAGCTCTTCGTCCAGCGACCGCTCGATCCCGACACGGCCGATGCGGAAACCGGGGTGATAGAAGATGGCCGGCGGCTGGTCGCCGTCTTCGCGCACCCGCTCCACGTCCCGGTCCGAGACCTTGGCCACATAGCCGACGGCATGGGCGAAGCTGCCGCCGAAGGGGTAGAACCGCACGTCGTCCATCGTCGCGATCACACCGGGCAGCTCGTTCACAAACAGGCTGACGCGCGCGAACTCCTCCCAGGTCAGGTCCGTTTTCACTGGCACTGGCGCGAACCGGGGCGCAGCACTGATTTCGCGGATGATCCGGCGGCGGCGTTCGGCCGTCTCGGGGATCAGGCGGGTGACGAGATCCAGCGTGGCGTCCAGGTCCTGGGTCGCATCGGCCACGACAGAGACCGTGAAGCTCGGACGATTGCCCGCCAGCACCACGCCGTTGCGATCGACGATACGCCCGCGCGGCGCGACCTGAAGTCGGTCGTTGAAGCGGTTGGCGACCGCGGCCGAGGCATAGCGGCGCTGATCGATCAGTTGCAGGTGCGCGAGCCTCGCTCCCAGCACCCCCAGCCCCAGCAGACTTGCGCCGCCCAGCAGAAAAGTCCGGCGCAGGAACGAGCCCTGCCGCTCATTGACCTCGTTGAAATAGATCTTGGGACCGTCGCTCATCGGAAACGCAGGTCTCCGTCGTCAAAGCGCTCAATCAACCAGTTCGCCGCCGGGAACAGCAGGATCGTCGGCAGGATCTGGAAGAACAGGGCGATCACGCTCGGCGGATGTCCGGCCACACCGGTGACGATCAGATAGACCACCAGGAAGGCCATCAGGGTCACGCCCGAATACCAGGCGAACAACAGGCGGGTGTCCTGCCCGGTGATGTAGGCGCGCGCCAGAAGCACGGTCGCATAGGCGCTCAGCAAACCGAGCGGCCATAGGCCGAGAGGCGTGCCCCAGAACAGGTCCGTCACCAGCCCTACGAGCAACAGGGCGATCGGCGTCAGGATCGACGGACGGATCAGCGGCCAGGCGAAAGCCAGCACCATGGGCACGACCGGTTCAGGCAGGGTCAGGCCAAAGACCTCGATGGGCGTGGCCAGAACCAGCGTAGCCGCAAGTGTAGCCAGCGCCGGATAGAGGATCCATTGAACCGGGCCGACGACCTTGACTGCAGCGGCCCGTCGCGCGGGCGCGACCCGCCTCATTCCTCGGCTCCATCCTCTGCGGGCGCCGCCGTCTCCTGTGGGGCGCGCGCACGTTCCGCCGCGGCGGCCTCGGCGGCGGCCTGCCGTGCGC
>JAEYWU010000122.1 GCA_023428785.1 Pseudomonadota bacterium | reverse complement strand
TAAATGCGGCGACCAGACCGCGGTCCCGCCGACGGGGAGGCCGCCGATCTTCAGCGACGGCTGGCCGATCCCGACCGGAACGCCCTGACCCGCCTTGCCGCAGACCCCGACGCCGGGATCGAAGGCGAAGTCGTCGCCGATCATGCTGATACGCGTCAGCGCCGTGGCTCCGTCGCCGATCAGGGTCGCGCCCTTCACCGGAGCGGTCACGCGGCCGTCCTCGATCAGATAGGCCTCGGTGCACTGGAAGACGAACTTGCCGTTGGTGATGTCCACCTGGCCGCCGCCGAAGTTCACCGCATAGAGGCCGCGCTTGGTCGAGGCGATCATGTCCTCCAGCTTGTCCGAGCCGCCCTCCATGAAGGTGTTGGTCATGCGCGGCATGGGGATGTGCGCGAAGGACTGGCGGCGGCCATTGCCGGTGGGTTGAAGACCCATCAGGCGCGCGCTCATGCGGTCGTGCATCATGCCGACCATGACGCCGTCCTCGATCAGGACATTGCGCTGGGTCGGGGTGCCCTCGTCATCGATGGAGAGCGATCCCCGGCGGCCCGCGATCGAGCCGTCGTCCACGACCGTGACGCCGGGCGCGGCGACGCGCTGGCCCATCTTGCCGGAGAAGACCGAGGAGCCCTTCCTGTGGAAGTCGCCCTCGAAGCCGTGGCCGACGGCCTCGTGCAGCAGCACGCCCGGCCAGCCGGCACCCAGCACCACGTCCATTTCGCCCGCGGGGCAGTCGATGGCGTCGAGATTGACCAGGGCCATGCGGATGGCCTCATCGATCTGGCCCTGCCAGCGATCCGGCGCGATCCAGGTCTCGAACCCGGCGCGGCCGCCGGCGCCCTGGGAGGCGGATTCGCGGCGCCCGTCCTTCTCGACGGTGACCGACACGTTCAGTCGAACCAGCGGGCGCACATCCCTAAGGCGGGCGCCGTCGGCGCGCAGGATCTCGATGGCGCGGCGCTCGCCGGCGATGGAGGCCGAGACCTGGACCACGCGCGGGTCCTGCGCCCGGGCGTAGGCGTCGATCTCCTGCAGCAGTTCGATCTTGTCCGAGAAGGCCGGAGAGGCGAGCGGGTCGACTTCCTCATAGAGCTTCTGGTTGGTGGCGCGCGGACCGACCGCGGCCGAGCCGGCGCGGCCTTGCTTGGCCAGGGCGGCGGCGTCCGAGGCGCGCTTGAGGGCCTCGACCGAAATCTCGTTGGAATGGGCGTAGCCGGCGGTCTCGTCGGAAACCACGCGCAGGCCGAAGCCTTCGGTCGCGTCATAGGCGGCGGACTTCAGCCGGCCGTCGTCGAAAAGGAGCGATTCCGATTCGGATCGCTCCAGAAACAGTTCGCCGTCGTCGGCGCCGTGCAGGGCGTCCTTGAGGACATCCAGCGCCTGGTCGGGTTCGACCCCGGCGGTTTCGAGGATGGGAGGGGGAGAAACGGAGACGGTCATGGCCTTCAGTTAGGCGTTCCGACCGTCTCCGTCACCTCCCCTGGGCCTACTCGCCCGCCACGCGGACCGAGCCGACGCCCGAGACGTCCTGGGTCAGGCGGGCCGGGCGGCCGACGAAGTCGATGTCGCCCACGCCCTCGATCACGACATTGGCCGCGTCCGTGGCGTTGACCTCGGCCTGGCCGGCGCCCTCGATGCGGATCTCGGCCGAGGCGGCGACCAGATCCGACAGATCAGCCTCGCCCGCGCCCTCGACGGTGAGGTTCAGCTGATCGGTGCGGCCGTAAGCCTCGATGTCGCCGGCGCCCTCGACGATGATGTCGAGCGTCTCGCGGTCGATGTTGTTCAGCTCCAGGTCGCCGAAGCCCTGCATCACGAAGCGGCTGACGTCCGGGGCCGTGATGACCACCGACAGGCTGTCGCTGCGGCCAAGGATGTGGATGCGGCGTCCGCCGTCGTCATCCGAGAAGCCCAGGCGGCCGTTGGACAGAACGACGCGGCGCACCGCCTCCTCCGGGCCGCTGACGACGACCGAGGCCTCGTCGCCCTGGGTGAAGGTCACATGGGCGGGCAGGGCGATGGTCAGGGTGTCGGACCCGTCCCACTCCAGGGTCTGGTTGATCGACGGGCCGGACCAGCCGACCGAGCTGTCGCCGTCGCGGTCGCCGAGTTCGATCTGCCAGCCGCCGCGCAGGAGCTCGGGTCCGCCGAGGGCTGCGGCGCCCCCGAAGGCGATGAGCATGAGAACGAAGCCGGCTGCGGCGACGATAAGAAGCGTGCGGACCATCTCAGATCTCTCCCGAGTCGGACTGTTGCAGGGCCGGCTTGAGCAGCCGGTAGTGAAGGCGGCCGAACCAGACCAGGGCGTTGACCAGCCAGATCGACAGCACGGCGGTGACCGCCGCCAGGACGACGCCCAGCGCCATCACGCCGATGCCGGCCAGGATGGCGACCAGCGGCCCGCCGGGCACCGGGGTGAACGGGCCGGCCACGAAGACGACGCCCCCCGCCAGGAAGACGGCGATGGCGCTGACGAAGATGGCGGCGAGCCCGGAGGCCACGCCCATGAGGAGCGGCAGAAGGAACAGGATGTCGATCGCGCCCAGGCCGATCAGGGCCACCATGGCGGCGACGGCGCTGGCGGGCGTCTTCTCGGCTTCCCAGCGCGCCATGCCCGCCTCGGCCTTGACCTCGCGGGCCAGACGCTCGGGATTACCCAGGGCGGCGGCGATCTCGGGATCGTTGCGGCCCTTGGCGGCAGCCTCCACGAAATGGGCCTCGTGGTCGGCGACGATCTCGTCCACCGTTTCCGGCGGCAGGCCCGTCAGGGCCCGGCGCAAACGGGTCAGGAACTCGGCGCGGGTCATGCGGTCTCTCCAGTCTCAGCTTGGGCGGGGGCGGGCGCATTGAGGATGCCGTCGACGGCGGCGGCGAAGCCGGTCCACTCCGTCTTCTGGGCCTCATAGGCGCGGCGGCCCGCATCGGTCAGGCGATAGTACTTGCGGGACGGGCCCGACGGACTCTCGACCAGATAGGTCTCGACCAGTCCGTCGGACTGCATCCGGCGCATCAGCGGATAGATGGTGCCTTCGCCCATTCCGATATCGTCGGCCAGGCGCGCGGCGATTTCGTAGGCGTAGTTGTCCTGGGCGGACAGGAGAGCCAGGACGCAAAGGCCCAGAACCCCCTTCTTCAGTTGTATCTCGACGCCTTCCGGCATGGGTGGACCTCCGTTTCAGCAGCCCTGTCATAAACAGGTATCTGGCGACGCAAGGTAGCTGTCAATATACAAACTTGTAATCTGCCCCCGGAGGGCCGCTTGGCAAGCGCGAGGCGACCCGGTATGTCGGCCCCCAATATCGCCCCCGTCCGTGTGGTTATCGGGCGCGTCGGCGATTCCAGAAACTTCCGAGCCGTTTACGACATGAGGATTTGGGGAATGGGGATGCGCGAGCGGATCGCCGGTCTGGCGACGCTTATCGGCGCGACGATGCTGTCCGGAGCGGCGTGGGCCGCGGTTGGACAGCCGACGCCGGGCGGAATCGGCCTGCAGGAGGCGGCGTCGCCCCTCAAGCATCAGGCTCACTTCTTCCATGACGCCATTCTGCTGCCGATCATCACGGTCATCACGCTGTTCGTGCTGGGCCTGCTGATCTGGGTGGTGGTTCGCTACAACAAGCGCGCCAACCCGACCCCGGCGACCTGGAGCCACAACACCGCCATCGAGATCGTCTGGACGCTCGGGCCGGTGCTGATCCTGGCCTTCATCGCCGTCTTCTCTTTCCGGCTGGTCTACGCCTACGCCGACATGCCCGAGCCCGACGTGACCGTGAAGGTCACCGGCTATCAGTGGAACTGGGGCTATGAATATCCGGACCTGGGCGTGTCGGAATACATCTCCAACGTCCTGCCCGAGGACGAGGCCCGCTCGCAGGGTGTGCCCTATCTGCTGGCCGCCGACGAGCCGATGGTTGTTCCGGTCGGCCAGACCGTCCGCCTG
Source organism: Pseudomonadota bacterium (assembly GCA_023428785.1). Lineage (GTDB taxonomy): Bacteria > Pseudomonadota > Alphaproteobacteria > Caulobacterales > Caulobacteraceae > Brevundimonas. The sequence continues at coordinate 1,255 of JAEYWU010000122.1, read as the reverse complement.
ATCGTCACCGGCGCCGACGTCATCCACGCCGTGGCCCTGCCGGCCTTCGGCCTGAAAACCGACGCGGTCCCGGGCCGGATCAACGAGACCTGGTTCCGCGCCGAACGGACCGGCGTCTACTACGGCCAGTGCTCGGAGCTCTGCGGCATCAATCACGCCTACATGCCGCTGCAGATCAACGTCGTGACCCAGGCCGAGTTCGAGCAGTGGGTCGCCGCGCGCGGCGGTTCGATGACCTTCGCGGCCGACCAGGCCCGCGAGGCCGCCGCCGCCGAAGCCGCCGCCCAGGCGGCCGCCGCTCAGGCCGCCGAGACCGAAGCCGCCACCGAAGGCGCTGAAGCGCCAGCCGAAGGCGAAACCACCACCGAACCGACGGCCGCCGCGCCGGCGGCCCAGTAAGACCGGGGCTCGACACGACCATGGCCACCGCCGCAACCGATCACGCCGGTCACGACGACCACGACCACAAGCCGGGTTTCTTCACCCGCTGGTTCTTCTCGACCAACCACAAGGACATCGGCACCCTGTACCTGCTGTTCGCCATCATGGCGGGCATCGTGGGCGGGCTCATGTCCGGTCTGATCCGCTGGGAGCTGGCCGAGCCGGGTCTGCAGGTCTTCACGCCGGGCTCGATGCTGGCCCAGATTGGCCTGTTCGACCTCTCGGACGTCAGCCGGGCCCGTCACGCCTACAACGTCGTGGTCACCGGCCATGCGCTGGTGATGATCTTCTTCATGGTCATGCCGGCCATGATCGGCGGTTTCGGCAACTGGTTCGTCCCGATCATGATCGGCGCGCCGGACATGGCCTTCCCGCGCATGAACAACATCTCCTTCTGGCTGCTGGTCGCGGCCTGGGTGCTGCTGATCATGTCGATGTTCGTTGACGGCGGCCCGGGCCGCGGCTTCGGCGGCGGCTGGACCATCTATCCGCCGCTCTCGACCACGGGCCACACCGGTCCGGCCATGGACCTGGCGATCTTCTCGCTGCACGTGGCGGGCGCCTCGTCGATCCTGGGCGCGATCAACTTCATCACCACCATCTTCAACATGCGCGCGCCGGGCATGACCCTGCACCGCATGCCGCTGTTCGCGTGGTCGGTGCTGATCACCGCCTTCCTGCTGCTGCTGTCGCTGCCGGTCCTGGCGGGCGCCATCACCATGCTGCTGACCGACCGCAACTTCGGCACCAGCTTCTTCAATCCCGCCGGCGGCGGCGATCCGGTGATGTTCCAGCACCTGTTCTGGTTCTTCGG
>JAEYWU010000091.1 GCA_023428785.1 Pseudomonadota bacterium | reverse complement strand
GGTCAGTTCGGCGTCGCGTTGTGCAGGCCCGGCTCACGCGGGTTGCGTCCGAAGGCGTCGCGGCAGAGCTCGCGACCCCATTCCTCCGAGACCACCATCTGGCGATCGGCGAAGATGCCTTCGACGCGGCCCTGAACGGGGGCGTGGGCGATAATGCGATAGCGGCCGACCACCGCGCCGCCCTGGGCCGGATCGGTGAACTCGGCGGTCGCGGCCAGGGCGTTCATGCCCGAACCGTTGAGCGCGGCGCCCAGGCGCGAGGCGCGGTTCAGGTCGTCGATGTGAACGTTCAGGTCCAGGGTGCGAGGACCCGTGGCGCAGCGCGACAGCTCTTCGCGGACCTCGTCGGTGAAGGTGGCGGTGATGTCGTCTTCGGCGTTGATCCAGTCGCTGCTGACACGGATGGCGCCGATGTGGGCGCCGGCCGCCAGATCGGGCGAGATCGGCATGGGCTCGCCACCCTGAACGACGGGCGTGCAGGCGGCGGCCGCGAGGGCGAGAAGGGCGGGGATCGCAAGGCGATACATGGGGAGGTCTCCATTTGGACGCGGGCTCTTAGCCGAAAGCGAACGCCGTTTCTCATTAAACCTTGGAAAGGCGATCAGGCCTGGTGGAACTCGACGCGCGCACTCACCCAGCGCCTTGCCGAAAGGCTGAGCAGATGCGCCAGATCGTCGAAATCAGGCCGCCGACATGGCCTCTGTCAAATATTGGCCTTGGCCTGCAACCTGAATGCCATAGAACCCGCTTTGACCCTGATTCATGCCTGAGAGGACCTCTTGCGGATATTCGTACTTGGCGGCGACGGCTTTTGCGGATGGCCCACTGCGCTCCACCTGTCGAAGCTCGGTCACGACGTGACGATCATCGACAATCTGTCGCGACGGAAGATCGACGTTGAACTGGAGGTGCAGTCTCTCACGCCGATCCGCCCCCTGTCCGAGCGACTGGCCGCCTGGAAGGAAGTGTCCGGCCGCGAGATCGACTTCATCAACCTGACCGTCGGGCAGGATTACGATCGTCTGGTCAAGCTGCTGGGTGAGCGACGCCCCGAGGCCATCGTCCACTTCGCCGAGCAACGCGCAGCGCCCTATTCGATGAAGTCGGCCTCGCATAAGCGCTACACCGTCAACAACAACATCAACGCCACCCACGACGTGCTCGCCGCAATCGTGGACAGCGGCCTGGACGCCCACCTCGTCCATCTCGGCACCATGGGGGTCTATGGATACGGGACGGCGGGGGCCGCGATCCCCGAGGGCTATCTGAAGGTCAGCATCGACACGGCCGAGGGCCCGGTCGAGCGCGAGATCCTGTATCCGGCGGCGCCGGGCTCGATCTACCACATGACCAAGACCCAGGATCAGCTGTTCTTCTACTTCTACAATCGCAACGACGAGCTGAGGATCACCGATCTGCACCAGGGCATCGTCTGGGGCACCCAGACTGACGAAACCGAGCAGGACGAGCGCCTGATCAACCGTTTCGACTATGACGGCGACTACGGCACGGTCCTGAACCGTTTCCTGATGCAGGCGGCGCTCGGCCATCCGCTCACGGTGCACGGCACCGGCGGCCAGACCCGCGCCTTCATCCACATCCGCGACACCGTTCGTTGCATCCAGCTGGCGATCGAAAACCCGCCGGCCAGGGGCGAGCGGGTCAAGATTCTGAACCAGATGACCGAGACCCACCGGGTCAGGGACCTCGCGGCCATGATCGCAAAGGCCACGGGCGTCGAGGTTTCGAACGTCACCAACCCGCGCAGGGAAGCCGACGAGAACGGGCTGGACGTGATCAACCAGTCCTTCCTGGACCTGGGACTGGAGCCTACCACCCTGGCGGACGGATTGATGGGCGAGGTTCGCGATATCGCCGCTCGTTACGCCGACCGGGCGGACCGCTCCAAGATTCCCTGCGTTTCCAACTGGCGGGCCAGCTAGGGCCGGCGCAGGCGCACCCCGGCGTCTGGCTGCTGGTAGCCACCCTCGCCGTCCGGCGCGAGGCTCGATACGGCCATTCCGTAGTGATCGACCAGCACCAGGTCGGCGCCTTCCATGCGCCAGCCGCCGATGCGGCGCTCCATGCCGCAGTCGCCGGTCATGCGCGCGCCGCGCATTTCAGGCGGCACTGAACCGGCGGCCCGGGGCTCGGCGATCGTCTCCAGCAGCACCAGCTCGCAGGCCTGGCCGGTGGGTCCGTACAAGGTCCACGTCCCGACTATGTCGGCAGGACCGGAAGGTCGATCTTCATGCATCAAGGGCTCCACCTCTCCACTGACACGGGCGGCGGACGGCTCGGAACAACCGAGCAAAACGGCGACTATCGCCAGCCATCGCAACCGGAACATTCTGCAACCTTCGCAGGAACGCGCTCTTGTAGGCGCCCGGCTCCCATCATAGCGTGCCGAACGTCGTGCGCCACAATCTCCAACTCATGGGAAGGGTCTAGCCATGTGCACCATCTGTGCGAACCTGTCGAACAGCCTGTCGAAGGGCACCTTCTCGGCCACGGCTGTCAACGACAGCCTCACCTACATCGACGGCGTGGCCGTCATTTCTGACTCGCTGACGCGTGCGGGAGATGTCGGTGATGGACGCGACTACTTCCTCGACCTCGATGACCGCGGCGGCCTCGGCCCTAATGGCCTGCAATCGTTTACGACTGACGAGGCTGCGATTCAGCTGAACCGCTCCGGCCGGTCCTGGGCGGGCAGCCTGGGAACGGCGGTCACCGTGACCTACGGCTTCCGGTCGACCGATCCCGGCGCGACCTACAATGGCGGCGGCGGCAGCCCAGATGGCTTCAGCCGCATGAACGCCACCCAGATCGCGGCGACCGAACTGATGCTGGCCGCCTGGTCCGATGTGGCGGGCATCACCTTCCAGCGCGTGGGCGCCGGCGACAGCGGCGAAGGCGCCTACACCAACAACGCCACGATGCTGTTCGCCAACTATTCCGAAGACGACAGCGCCGCCGCGTTTGCGTATCTGGCGAACAACGCGGCTACGGGCGCCTCGTCGGCGCAGGGCGACGTGTGGGTCAACCTCTTTGGCCCCAACCGCGCCAGCTACAACGGAAACCCGACCTATCTGGCCTACGGCTACCAGACGCTCGTCCACGAGATCGGACATGCCATCGGCCTGAGCCACCCTGGCGACTACAACGCCGGTCAAGGGTCGCCGACCTACGCCGACGCCACCTACTATGAGGATACGCGCCAGTACTCGGTCATGAGCTACTGGTCGGAGAGCAATACAGGCGCGAACTTCTCGGGGCGCTATGCGTCGACCGTCCTGCTGGATGATATCGCGGCGGCCCAGCGCATGTACGGCGCGAACATGACGACCCGCACCGGCGACACGACTTACGGATTCAACTCGAATGCGGGCCGCATCTGGTTCGACGCCTCGGCTGGTCCGGGCATTGAGCCCGTTGTCATTTTCAGCGTCTGGGACGCGGGCGGCACCGACACCTTCGACTTCTCGGGCTACGCATCGAACGGAACGATCGATCTGCGTCAGGGACATTTTTCGAGCGTCGGCGGCCTCACGGGCAATGTGTCGATCGCGATCGGCGCGGTTATCGAAAACGCTATCGGCGGCTCCGGGGCCGACACCATCGTCGGCAACGGCGCCAATAATGCGCTTCGCGGCAATGCCGGCAACGACATCCTCGACGGCGGCGCGGGTACGGACACCGCCATCTATTCCGGCAATGCCGCAGCCTACACGATCACGCACGGCACAGAGCTGTTCAACGGCGTCGCCTATCGCGTGACGACCGTAGCCGGGCCTGACGGCACCGACCGGCTCTACAACATCGAGAGCCTTCAGTTCGCCGATGGAACCATCGCCGTGAATTCCAGCGTCGCGGCCGGTATCCGCCTTGAAGGCGACAACACCAACAACACCCTGACCGGTACACAATACGCCGACATCCTGAACGGCGCCGGCGGCAATGACACCATGAACGGCGGAGATGGCGATGACATCATCATCTCTGGCCGCGGCTCCGACACGCTGAACGGCGGCGCCGGTATCGACACCGCCGACTACTCGTCCTTCACTGGAGCCCTGACGATCAATCTGGCCACGGGCCAGACGACGAAGCCCGCCGGAGAAGGCGGTGGAACAGACACGCTCAGCGGCATCGAGAACGTTCGCGGCACCGTTTTCAACGACACCATCACGGGCGACGGGAACGCCAATCGCATCGAAGGCGGTGGCGGCTCCGACACCATCAGCGGCGGCGGTGGCAATGACGTTCTGATCGCAGGCAACAGCGTCCTCACCGCGGCGGCCGATGTCATCAAGCCGGCGAGCACCAACAACGGTTCGCGCGCGGCCGCCGTCAACATCGACGGCAACTTCGATCTCCAGAATGACGCGGGTGTGACCAATGCCACGACGGTGCCGCACGCGGTCATCCGCGGCACGGCATCGGGCGCGGGCCACGAATACTACGCGTTTACCGTCACCGCCGGCGCGACCTGCCTCTTCGATATGGCCTCGGCGAGCTTCGACACCGTTCTGCGCATCTTCGATTCGAACGGCGTCGAACTGGCGGTGAACGATGATGACGGCCAACCGAACAGCACCCTGTCGCTGATCGAATACACCTTCGCGACCGGGGGCACCTACTATGTCGCAGTCGCCGCATGGTCCGCGATGGCGGGGACCAACGCGGTGCCGGCCCAGAACGCCACTTACACGCTGAACGTTTCGATCCCGGGCCACGCCTATGTCGAGGGTGTCGCACTGGGCTCCACGCTCAACGGCGACGCCGGTGACGACGTCCTGCACAGCGGCAACGGCAACGACACCTTTAATGGCGGCGACGGCACGGACACCGTCGTCTATTCCGGCGCGCGGTCCGCCTACACCATCACCGATCTGGGCGGTGGCTCGTTCCGGGTGACCGGACCGGACGGCACCGGCACCGACACGCTGAACGGCGTCGAGCGAATCCAGTTCTCTGACCAGCTCTACGCTCTGACGAACTCCAACGTCGCGACCGAGGGCGACGACACCCTTGTCGGCACCACCGGTAACGACACCATCAGCGGCCTGGGCGGTAACGACACCATCGACGGCCTGGCCGGCGACGACATCCTGGATGGCGGCACGGGCGTCGATACGCTGCGCGGCGGCGTGGGCAACGACACCTACACAGTCGACAACCCCGGCGACGTGGTGGTCGAACTCGGTGGGGAAGGCACCGACCTGGTCCGCAGTTCGGCCGCCTATTTCACCATGGGCGCCAATCTCGAAAACATGATCCTGATCGGAAGCGGCGTTCAGGACGGGTTCGGCAACAGCCAGGACAACATCATCCAGGGCAACGCCTTCGCCAACACGATCGGGGGCGGCGACGGCAACGACACCCTCTATGGCCATGAGGGAGACGACTACCTGAATGGCCAGGCCGGCGCGGACACGATGTTCGGCGGATTGGGCAACGACACCTTCGTCGTCGACGACCCCGGCGATGTCGTCAACGAACTGGGAGGAGAAGGCACCGACCTGATCCTCAGCCATGCGACCTACGCCACCATCGCCGCCAACGTCGAGAACATGATGCTGATCGGCGGCGGCAACCAGGAAGGCTACGGCAACGCACTGGACAACATCATCCAGGGCAACGCCTTCAACAACCTGATCGGCGGCGGTGACGGCAATGACACCCTTTATGGCCACGAAGGAGACGACTACCTGAATGGTCAGGCGGGCGCAGATACGATGTTCGGCGGACTGGGCAACGACATCTTCGTCGTCGACAACGCGGGCGATGTCGTCAACGAAACGGCGGGGCAAGGCACCGACCTGATCCTCAGTCATGCGACCTTTGCCACCATCGCGGCCAACGTCGAAAACATGAACCTGATCGGCGGCGGCAACCAGGAAGGCTACGGCAACGAGCTGGACAACATCATCCAGGGCAACGCCTTCGCCAACACGATCGGCGGCGGCGAGGGCAACGACACCCTGTATGGCTTTGATGGCGACGACTACCTCAACGGCCAGGCCGGCGCAGACGCCATGATCGGCGGGCTGGGTAATGACACCTTCGTGGTGGACAACCCGGGCGACGTCATCACCGAACTGTCGGGCGAGGGCACCGACCTGGTGCTCAGCCACGCGACCTATGCGACGATCGCCGCCAACGTCGAGAACATGCGGCTTATCGGCGGGGGCAATCAGGACGCCTTCGGCAACGAGCTGGACAATACGATCGAGGGCAACGCCTTCGCCAATGTCATCGGTGGTGGTGAAGGCACCGATGTGCTGTACGGCTACGACGGCAACGATTTCCTCAACGGCCAGGGTGGCAACGACTACATGGCCGGCGGTCTCGGCGACGACATCATGGTCGTCGATCACACAGCCGACGCGGTGGTCGAACTCGTCGGTGAGGGAACGGACACTGTCTGGTCGACCCTGACCTACTATGTCCTGACGGCCAACGTGGAGAACCTGACGCTGATCAGCAGCGGCTATCAGGCCGGGGTTGGCAACAGCCTGAACAATGTCATTACCGGCAGCGCCGCCACCAACGTCCTGACCGGCGGTGGCGGCGCCGACACCTTCGTATTCGGCTCCCTCTTCGGCACGGACACGATCACGGACTTCAGCGGCGACGACACGATCCGGCTGACCACCGACCGGTTCGCAAACTTCGCGGACGTGTTGGCCAATGCGGTCGATACGGCCGGCGGCGTCGTGATCTCCAAGGACGGCCATTCGATCACCCTGACCGGCGTGACCAAGGCGAGCCTGCAGGCGTCGAACTTCGACTTCGTCGCCCCGCCGAGCGCCGCAGAGGCCACGCCGTGGCTCTTCTGGGGTGACAAGTCCGGCGATGACCCGCTGGTGCTGCCGACTGAGGTCAATGGCAAGGGCGGCGATCAGCCGCTGGTGCTGCCAACGGAGGTCGCCGGCAAGGGCAGTGACCAGCCGCTGGTCCAGCCGGAGGTCATCGAAACGCTGGGCAAGGGCCAGACCGATCAGCCGTTCGTCCTGCCTGGCGCGGACGACGACTTCCTGCTGGGCAAGAACGTCTCTGACCAGCCGCTGATCCAACCGGACGAGTTCGCCGGCAAGTTCGGCATGGACGACGACCTGCAGATCTGCCCGACCTCGGAGGAGGATACCGCGCCGGTTGGCGAACTCGGCCACTACTGGACGGGGAGCTGGAACGGCGTAGCGGTGCTTCTGCCGTCGGACGACCCCCGCGGCATGCAGGACCTGGGCCGCATCAACATCGACGCCACGCGAGACAGCGCCTGGCATTGGTGATGAGCGACTGCACACGCCCTTGAAATCGGCGTCCAGTTCATGGCTTGAGCGACGGCTTTCCCCGGAAAGCCGTCGTCTCTTCAACAGCGTCCTGCATTCGGCCGTGCGCGTGCGAGCGCGCGGCGGTTGGACGCCCGCCGCCGACGCTGAAGCGCTCTCGGCCGGCTCGCTGGTCGTCAGCGGCTTCATGGACGAGGTCCTCGGTATCGGCCGCGCCGCCCGCCTTATCGTGGACGCGCTCGAGCGTGCAGGCCATTCGCCCGTCCGCCACTCAGCCCGGGTTCGTGTCCGCGACATGTTGACCGGCGCTGGAACGCTCCCCGGCGACGACGGCGTCTGGATCCTGCAGGCGAACCCGCCCGAAGCCGAGGCCCTGTGGGCCAGCGTCAGGACCGCCGGTTGGGCGAAGCGGTACCGCATCGGGTCCTGGGCGTGGGAGACGTCCATGGCGCCCCAGGCCTGGGCGCGCGCAGCCGAACACCTGAACGAAATCTGGGTCCCGAGCCGCTTTGTGGCGGACGCTGTGACCGCCGGATTCAGGGCTGCAGGGCGGGACGATCTGACGGATCGAATCAGGCTGATGCCCTACCCCGTGCGTGTGCCCCACCCTCGGGCCGCCGACCGCGGCAGGTGGGGACTGCCGGGTGATGACGTCCTGTTCCTGATGATGTTCGACGGACGGTCGACGTTCGCACGCAAGAATCCCTGGGGCGTGCTTGAGGCTTGGACGCGCGCCTTCCCCGAACCGGCCGTGGGCCGACGTCTGGTCGTCAAGACCGTGCGACTGGACACCGACCCACAGGCGGCGGCACGGCTGCACGCAGCGATCGGCGGACGGCCCGACATCACGCTGATCGATTCCGAACTGGACGACGCCGGGACCCTGTCCCTGATCGCCAGCTGCGACGCGGTCCTGTCGCTGCATCGCGCCGAGGGATTCGGACTTGTGATGGCGGAGGCGATGGCGCTGGCCCGGCCCGTTATCGCGACCGGCTGGTCCGGCAATCTCGATTTCATGGACGCGGATTCGGCCATGCTGGTCCCCGCGCGCAACATTCCCGTCGACGCGGACGCCGGCCATTACGCCAGCGGCGTCTGGGCTGATCCCGATCTGGGCCAGGCCGCGCAGGCCATTCTCGCTATCGCAGATCAGCCCGCCCTGCGCTCAAGGCTGGGCCGGGCCGGCGTCAAACGCATCGCCGCCCTGAACGCACCATGGACGCGCGAGGCGCTGGATCAGCAGCCATGGTCCGCGCTGGTCAAGAGAGCCGCATGACCGAAGACATCTTTCAAGCGGATGCCGTCATAATCGGGGCGGGGGTCGTGGGACTCGCATGCGCCGCCGAGCTTTCTCGGCGTGGACTGGCGCCGCTGGTGATCGAACGCGAGGCGCTGATCGGATCGCATACCTCATCGCGCAACAGCGAGGTGATCCACGCCGGGATCTACTACCCGACCGGCAGTCTGAAACACACGCTGTGCGTCGAGGGTCGGCGCAGGCTCTATGCCTATGCAGAGAGTCGCCGGGTCCCGGTCTGGCGTTGCGGCAAGCTGATCGTGGCCACAACGCAGGACGAAGATGCAAGCCTCGTCGCCCTGCTCGACCGGGCCGAAACCAATGGCGTCGAAGACATGCGGTTGATGACCTGCGCCGAGGCTATGGCCCTGGAGCCGGCCCTGCGATGCACCTCCGCGCTGGAATCCGGATCGACGGGCGTCGTCGATAGCCACGCCTTCATGCTGGCCCTGCTGGGCGAGACCGAGGACGGCGGGGGAGCTCTGGCGCTGGAAACGCCGGTTGTCTCGATCAATCTGGACGGCCCCGAGATCGAGGTTGTGACGGGGGGCGCGGCGCCGACGCGGCTCAAGACTCCCCGGCTCGTCAATGCCGCCGGCCTGTTCGCGCCTCAGATGGTCGCCCGGATGAGCGGCTATGAGGGGCCTGCCATCCAGCCCCGCCTGGCCAAGGGCTCATATTTCAGTTGCGCGGGGCGCGCGCCGTTTCGCCGGCTGATCTATCCCGCCCCTGTGGATGGCGGTCTGGGCGTTCACCTGACGCTCGATCTAGGAGGCGCCATGCGGTTTGGACCGGATGTGGAATGGCTGGACGAGACCGATCCGTCGAAGGTCAATTACCACGTCGATATCCGGCGTGCCGACGGGTTCTATGCGGCGATCCGGCGTTACTGGCCCGGTTTGCCCGACGGCGCCCTCTCCCCCGCCTATTCCGGGTGCCGACCCAAGCTTAGCGGACCGGGAGAGCCGCCTGCCGACTTTCTCATCGACGACGAGGCGCGGCACGGGACACACGGTCTGGTCAATCTGCTCGGGATCGAATCGCCCGGCTTGACCAGCGCTTTGGCCATCGCCACACGCGTAGCGGACAGGCTTATGGGGCGGGAGACCTAGATGCGACAGGCGGTTGTTCTGGTCGGCGGCAAGGGCACGCGCCTGGGTGCGCTGACCCGCGAGACCCCCAAGCCCCTGCTGCCGATCGACGGGGACGTGCGCTTTCTCGACTACGTGCTGGAGAATCTCGCCCGGTATGGGCTGGAAGAAATCCTGCTCAGCGCGGGGCACCTCGGCGAACAGGTAGAGGCGCGCTACGCCGGCCGCTCCTTTGGCTCGACGCTACTGACGGTGATCCGCGAACCCGAACCGGCAGGGACAGGCGGCGCCCTGCGTTTTCTCGCAGATCGTCTCGACGACCGGTTCATGATGCTGAACGGCGATTCCTTTTTCGACTTCAACTATCTCGCCCTGGCCCAGGACATGGAGCCGGACGCGATAGGCCTCCTGGCATTGCGGCGCGTCCCTGATTCAGGGCGCTACGGCGGCGTCGACATGGACGGTTCCCGCATCGTCGCCTTCCGCGAGAAGGATCCAGATCGTGGCGAGGGGCTAATCTCAGGTGGCGTCTATGTGCTCAAGCGAGAGGTGCTGTCCTATATCCAGCAGACCCCGTGTTCGCTGGAGACAGACGTGTTCCCAGTGCTGGCCGGTCAGGGTCAGTTGTACGGTCGCGAGTTCGACGGCTATTTCCTGGATATCGGCATCCCTGACAGCCTGGCCCAGGGCCGCCGCGAGATGCCCGACGCGACCCGAAGACCGGCCGTCTTCTTCGACCGCGACGGCACGCTGAACCATGACGCGGGCTACACTCACAAGCCGGAAGACCTGGCCTGGACGCCTGGTGCGATCGACGCTGTCCGGTCCGTCAACGACGCGGGTTGGCTGGCGGTGGTGGTCACCAATCAGGCCGGTGTCGCCCGCGGCTATTACGACGAGGCGGCGATAGACCGCTTTCACCGGACGATGCAGCAGGAATTGGCGCGCCACGGCGCCCATATCGACGCCTTCTATCACTGCCCCCACCACCCCGAAGCGGTGGTCGATGCCTATCGGCACACGGACCATCCGGACCGAAAGCCGAACCCGGGCATGGTGCTGCGCGCGCTCGCCGAACTGCCGATCAAACGCGAACGCTCGGTGATTATCGGGGATCGTGACATCGACCTCGACGCCGGCGCGCGTGCGGGCATCGAGGGCCGTCTGTATGAGGGCGGCGACCTTGGAACGCTGGTCCGCGCGGTCCTGGCCGAAGCCCGGACCGCGCCTGAACCGGCCTAGACGTTCGCGAAGCGGCTGTTGCGCAGCATCGTGTAGCCCTTGATCAGCTCGGTGATGCCGGCGTCCAGCGTCCAGTCCGGAGACCAGCCGCTGTTCTCGAGCTTCTCGTTGGAGACGATGTAGTCGCGCTTGTCCGGGTCTTCGCCGATCGGCGCCTCGACATAGACGAAGTTCGGCACCTGGCGCTGGATACGCTCGCACAGCTCCAGCTTGGACAGATTGGCCGACGACAGGCCGAGATTGAAGGCCTCTCCCTTCATCCGGTCATGGTTGTCGATGGCGTGGATGAACGCCTTGGCCACGTCGCGCACGTGGATGTAGTTGCGCTTGAAGTGACCTTCGAAGATCAGCACCGCGCGATCCGTCACGGCGCGATAGGTGAAATCGTTCACGAGCAGGTCGATGCGCATGCGGGGCCCCATGCCGAAGACAGTGGCGAGGCGCAGGGAGACGCCGTTGCCGTTCTCGAGAACGGCCTGCTCAGCTTCAACCTTCGTAACGCCGTACAGAGAAATCGGGTTGAGCGGCGTTTCTTCCGTACAGAACTTGCCAGCCTCGCCGACGCCGTATCCCGAGTTCGTGGTCGGATAGACGACCTTCTGACTGGACGAGGAACGCTTTACCAGGGCGCGGACGGCGTCGCGGTTGAGCGTGGTGGCGCCGATCTGGTCCTCCTTGCAAAGCGGCGCGCCGACCAGCGCCGCCAGCGGGATCAGGACGTCATGTTGAGGCACCAGGTCGTCCAGGATGCGTTCGTCACGGCAATCGCCCTTGATGGGTCGGAAGCCTTCGTAGCGGCAGGCGGCGGACAGCTCGGTGCCGCCCCCTTTGAAGATATCCAGCACCGTGACCTCGTGACCGAGTTCGAGCAGTTGCGGGACGAGGATCGAGCCGATGTAGCCGGCGCCGCCGGTGACGAGGATCTTCATGATTGGGAGGCCTTGGATTGGAAGCGTGAGAGGTTGGGAGGTTGTGGGCGATCAGCGGACGGAAAGGCCGCCGAGAATGGAAGAACCCTGCACGTCCATCCCGATCGGAATGACCGCATTGGGTGCGAGTTGGCGCGAAAGCGCTTCGCGCCGTTCGGGCGGAACCACCATCAGGATGAATCCGCCGCCGCCGGCGCCGCAAAGCTTGCCGCCGATCCCGCCGGCCGCGCGCGCGCGGGAATAGAGGTCGTCGATTTCGGGATCGGTCACAGAGGCAGACAGTCGGCGTTTCACTTCCCAGCCTTCATGCAGCATCTCGCCCAGCTGTTGAATGACGGAGGGTCCGGTCGCCTCCTCGAGCATCGTCTGGCAGGCGCCCACCATGTCGTACAGCGACTGAAGGTCGCGTGTGCTCTTGTCGTTCTTGATGTTCTCGATCTTCGCGGCGGCGACATTCGTCGCGCGGCGCAAGCGCCCGGTGTGGATCAGAACCAACGACTTGTTGAGCGCTTCCGCGACGGACGAATGCAGAGACACCGGGCTGACCGAAAATCGCTTGCCGCAGAAATCGAAGCGATTGAGCCCGCCGAACGCGGTGTGAAGCTGATCCTGAACGCCTACGTTTTCCGCTAGGAGTTCCTGCTCGACGCGCATCGCGCCTTTGGCCAGATCCATCTTGGCGATCGAACGTCCGTGGATCGCAGCCATCAGATTGAGCACGCCCACCGTGAAGGCGGACGAGGAGCCCAGACCCGACGCGGCGGGCAGATCGGCGATGACGTTCAGATCGAGGCGCTTGTCGATCTGCTGGTCCAGGAGGATCGCGCGGACGACAGGATGCTCGATCTCAGACGCCGATACGGCGTGTTCGATCTTCGAATAAGACAGCCTCAGATTGTACCCCTGCCAAGCATTGATCTCGAGCGCTGAAATGTAGATATGCTTGTCGATCGCCATTCCGATGACGGCGCCGGGACGGCTCTCGAAATATGCGGGATAGTCGGTGCCACCCCCAAACAAGCTGACCCGCAATGGGGTCCTAGACGTGATCAACATCGAATAAATTTCCCGGAAGCGGCCATCTTGGAGCATGAAATTAGACGATCGGCAACGCAGGCGTCCCTCAGGTATAGCCGGCTCGTCATCGTGGACCCCGCCTTCGAGGCCTCGTCCGGTCACTACCGAACTTATGCGACGGTCTTGCTCGACGCAGCGCGCGACGCGGGCCTTGCGACCGCGCTGGTCACCCCCCGCGGGGAGGTGACGGAACTGGGCGGCCACCCCGTCCACAACCTGCTTGAGCAAAGGTTCTGGCCCTCGTTCAAAGCCGTAGCCGGTGGAGAGGGAGGGTTGACGGCCGACGCCCTCGAACTGGCCGTTAGCTGGCGAGACGGCCTGTTCCCCCGTGCACGGGAATGGTCGCCCATGATGCGGAGAAGCGTCCTGGCGCCGTTTGCCGCCGTCGCGCTTGCGATGCTGCCGGGCTGGACGATCTCTGGTTTGCGCCAGAGCCGCGCAGCCAAGAGGCTCGCCCGTGACCTGCGTAGAGCGGAGGCGGCCTTGGGCGGCTTTGGGCCTGATGATCTGATTGTTGCGCCGAACGCCTTCGTGGTCGAACTCGATGGGTTCAACCGCTTCCTGTACGGACGAACTGCTTCGCCCGATGTCGCCCTGATCATGCGGCGCGACCTGGTCGTAGAAGGCCGCACTCCCGCCGCTGTGCTCGAGCGTCGCATTCGCCGCCTTGGACGACTGATGCAAGCTGGTACGCCTGAAGTGCGCCTGCTTGCCGACACGGCGTTGCTCGCCGACCAGTATGCGACGCTCACCGACAAGCCTGTCCAGCCGGCGCCGCCGCCGGCCGTTCGCACCCAGATGAGCCATGGGACAGACGATCCGGCGGTACGCATTCTCTACGTCGGCGGAGCTCGGCGCGAGCGAGGCTTCAACAATATCCCCGCCCTGCTGGATGCGTGTCCTCCGGGACCAGCGCGCCGCTACAGCATCCAGGACGGAAGCGTCTCGACCGACGCTCCGGATCACGACATATCGCAGGCGCGTCTGGCCCTCACTGCTCGAGCCGGACCGGAGTTGAGCCTTTGGTCCGGGCATCTGACGGCCAGCGAATACGACACCTTGCTGGCCAATGCGGACGTGGCGCTGCTGCCCTATTCGCGCGAGGCCTATGCACGCCGTTCGTCGGGCGTGTTCGTTGAGGCGCT
Source organism: Pseudomonadota bacterium (assembly GCA_023428785.1). Taxonomy (GTDB): domain Bacteria; phylum Pseudomonadota; class Alphaproteobacteria; order Caulobacterales; family Caulobacteraceae; genus Brevundimonas. Next base: position 25,929 of record JAEYWU010000091.1, on the reverse strand, counting down.
TGTAAACGGCGTCTGCCCGCTGGTGACGGCAGGGACGTGGATGGCGTCAGAACTTCAGCACGCGGAACAGGCCCATCTGCGCGGCTTGCCGGCACGTGGCCACGGCCGCCTGGCCCGAGTTGACCTGGACACGGCGGAATACTGGACCCTGCGGATTGGCGAGCGCAGCGTGACCCGAAGAGGGCCGGGCCCAGTGCTGGTCGCGGTCGAGCCCGACGAAAGATTCGAACAAATCGAGCTCGTGTCCCCGACATCTGTCAGAACGGTCACGCCCGAGTTCCGCCCGGTTCCCATCGATGCACCGCGATCAGCCGTCGGCGCGATCGTGGAGAATGTCCACGACCTGCCGACCGGCCTGCTGGAGGTCGAGCGGCACCTGGCGCACTACCGCGATACGGCTCGCGCCGAGGCCCGGGCGAGGGCCGCTCGACACGGCGGAACGGCTCTGCTCGCAGCTGTAACTGCGGCATGTTAGTGCATTGCAATATGGGGCGCTCCGGGCGATAGCACTTTGGGGGACGGGGAAGGATCAGATGGGCGGCGAGCCAAACAAAAAGCCGGTTTTCTGCCTCGTCGATCCCAGCCTGAGCGACTTTATCGGTCACCACTACGAGTACGACCGGGCGGTGGTTGAAGGGGCCGAGACCGCCGGCTTCGACGTCGTGTGCCTCGCCAACCAGGCGGTGACCGACGAGATCGTTGAGCGGCTGCCGGTCCGAAAGACCTTTCTCTGCGACATCTGGACTCCGCCGCCCGGCACGCCGCCAGAGCCGCGGGAGGATCTCGAGCGCGCCTGTAACGACCAGTTCCTTACCGATCTCCAGGCTGCGACGTCCGACCTGAAGCTAGACCGCGACTCCATCGTGTTCGGCCACATGGTGACGGCGCGCCAGCTGCTGGGCTGGGCCAAGTTCGCCCAGCAGCATGCGGGACCCGACGGTCCGACCATCGTGCTTCTGCTGCGCTACCAGCCCGAACACTATATGGGCCACCCGGCCGACGAGGGCTTCCAGATCCTGCAGGAACTTGCCAAGGACGGGCGTATTCGACTGTCGTCCGACAGTTCGCGGCTCGCGCATCAGCTTGAACGCCTGACCACCCTGCCGGTCGAGATCTGGCCGCTGCCGCACACGACGGAATTGGGCGACGAGGCAAAGCGCAAGCGGGACGCCCGACGCAAGCGGCTACGCGTGGTCAGCCTGGGCAATGCGCGCGACGAGAAGGGCATTCTGGAACTGCTCGATGCGGTGCGGATCATCGAGGCGCTGGGACAGTCAGACCGGTTTGATTTCGTATTCCAGGTCAATGACGCAGCGCCCGACATCGAGCTCGCTATCCGGGCCTTCGCCGAGGAGCAGCGAGCCGGCGCAACCCTGCTGACCCAGTCGCTGTCGACCGAGGCCTATTTCGACCTGCTGAAGTCGGCCGACATCGTCGCCCTCCCCTACTGGCGCGACATCTACATGGCGCGAACTTCGGGCGTGTTCCTTGAGGCGGTCGCGGCGGGCAAGCCGGTCGTATGCACCGACGACACCTGGATGAGCGACCAGCTGGCGCTCGCGGGCGCCGGCGTCCTGATCAAGGACCGTGATGAAACGGATCTGGCCAACGCCCTGATCAAGTGCGCCGACGACTTCGAGGCGATGGACCGGACAGCGCGGGCCACTGCCGGCAAATGGCTGGAGTTCCACAACCCCGACAGCTTCATGCGCGCGTTGCTGCATGGCGAGGCGGCCCCCACGGCCGTATCCAGCCGGCCGACGGCCGCCGTGCTCTATCCTTGGGGCGACGCTGTTCAAAATGCCGCCGGGGCGGCCCTGCGGGTCAATCTTTTCGCGCGGTTCCTGAAGGAGCGCTGCAGCCAGGTGCGGCTGTTGCAGGACGGATCTGAACCCTACACCCGGCGCGACGGCGTCCAGTTCGAGTCCTTCCCGTTGCTGAGCGGGCTGGAGCGCACCAAGGCCTTCCTGTGGCTCTCACGGTTCTGTCGCCACGTCCTCCGGGCCAAGAACGGTGAGGAGATCTATCTGATCCTCTTGCTGCTGCCGCGCTTCAGCAAGACCTTCTATCGGCGGGTCAACGAGATCGTTCGCAACAGTGATCTGATCTTCCTCGAATATCCGTTCTGGGCCCCCACCGTAGCTCGGGCGTGCCGGGCGAACGGCAAGCGATTTATCCTCACCACCTACGATGTGATCTCCGATCAGGTGCGCGCCTCCAGGCCCCTGCGCTGGATCACCCGGTGGCTTGAGCGCCGCAACATCAGCGAAGCCTCGGATGTCGTGGCCGTGACGGAATCGGACCGCGCGGTCTTCGAGAGCTGGGGCCGGACGTCGGCGCTGAGCCCGAACTGCGTGGATGCGGAGACGTGTCGCCAAAGGCTCCCGGCCGATACCCGGTCGGTTCTGCTGGAACTGTGCGGGCTGGCGCCGGACACCAGGCACATCTTCATCTTCGTGGGCAGCCGGTTCCTGCCCAACGTCGTGGCCGCCGGCGAGGTCAAGCGCATCGCCGAGGCGTTCCAGGCCCGTTGGCCGAAGGCCAGGGCCGAGTTCCTCGTCGCAGGAAGCTGCCTGGAGCCAGAGCGCCAGCCGGGATTCAGCGCACTCGGCCGGGTGGACGATCTCACGCTCAAGCTGATGTACGAGCATGCCTCGGCGGTGCTCATTCCGCTCACCCTGGGAACCGGACTGTCGCTCAAGACGGTCGAGGCGCTGGCCGGCGGCCATCTCGTCGTCGGGACGTCGGTGGCGTTCCGCGGCATTCCGGCGGGAGATGACACCCAGGCCTGGATCGAAGAGAACGATCTGTCGGCCTATCCGGATCTACTGCACGAAATCATCTCGGCGCCCAAGCGCAGCCGCGAGATCGCGGCGGCGGGACGCGTCCGCAGCGAAGCGCTGGACTTCCGCACCGCCTTCGCTCCGTTCCTGGACCTGGAGCCACGTCTGGCGGCCTCGGCGCCGCGGCTCAGCCGCCCGGACCAGACCTACGTCTCCTATGTTCTGGACGCCGCAGCCGCAGCCACGAAGCTGGGCCGTCATGAACTGGCCCTGGACCTGCTGCGCAAGCTTCGCGCCTCTCATCCCGATGAGGCGTCGGTGCGGCATGAACTGGCCGCGGCGCTCTCCGAAAGCGACGGCCGGGAGGCTCTGAAAGAGGCCGACGCCTCTATCCGCCTCGGCTACGAGGCCATGCCCTCGCTGATCCTCAAGTCACGCATCCTCAGCGGCCTCGGACGCACGATCGAGGCGGACGAGGCCTGGCGCGCCGCCGTGGCCCTGGCGGTCAGCCATATCTGGGTTCCGGTCAAGGAACTGAAGCTGCGCGCCTCGCTGTGGGATCAATATGGCGCGGGCGAGCGCCGCTGGATCCACGACGTCACCGCCGCTGTCCGCTCACGCCGGAAAACAGGCCTGACCTCGGACTATGCCTATCTGTACGCCAAGACCTCCCAGGAGGCTGGTCGAACGGATCCGGACGCCTATCGAAACGCCCTTCACGCCCTTGAGCTCGGTTTCGACCGCTTCTGGGGTCTTATCCTGTGCGCACAACTGGCGATGGAACTGGGCCGCGTGTCCGACGCAGCCCTCCACGCACGCGACGCGCACGCGATCGCGACCGACGACACGGCCCGCAATGAGGCCGTCTTCTCGATTTCCGCGGACCTCTGGCCGCTGTTCCACGCCGGCGAGTTCGATGGCCTGCAGAGGCGCACGCGGTCGATCATGCAAGTCTGGCCTGACCATGCCCTGGCCAACTACCTGCATGCCGAAGCGCTTCGGATCACCGGCCATGATCTGGCGGCCGCCATCAACCACTACGTCGCCGGCGCTCGACTGGGTGGCGAGATCGCCTACTGGTCGCACTGCAATCGCGGCGTCCTGCTGGCGGATTGCGGTGAGCATTTCCAGGCAGTCGCGGCGCTACTCGACGCGCTCGACGTCGCAGGCGACGAAAAAGGTCGTGATCACATCATCCGCAGTCTCGCCGAGGCCGCCGTGCACGCCTCGCAGGCCGCTGACATCGGCGCAGGGCGCGTCGCCGCTGTGATCGGCGCCCGCCAGCCCAATCTGCGTGAACGCATCGCCATCGAGACCGCGGCCATCCGGGGCGGACAGGCGATCACCAGCGTTCTCCATCCTTCCATGCTAATCGCGGCCTGAGCCGCTCCCCAGCGTCGACCTCCCAGACAATCCCGAACTCGAAAAGACCTCTGGAGCCCGAATGTCCAAGACAGCCTTCATCACCGGCGTGACCGGTCAGGACGGCGCCTATCTGGCGCAACTGCTCCTCGAGAAAGACTACAAGGTCTACGGCCTGGTTCGCCGCAGCAGCCACTCGGAAGTCGTGCGTCACCGCCTGAACTGGCTGGGCATCGGCGACAACGTCGAGTTCGTCGATGGCGATCTGGCGGACCTGGGTGGGCTCTGCCGCGCCGTGGCCGAGATCAAGCCGGACGAAATCTACAATCTCGGCGCCCAGTCCTTCGTCAGCTCCTCATGGAGCCAGCCGGTCCTGACCTCGAACATCACCGGGGTCGGCGCGCTGAACATGCTGGAGGCCTTCCGCATCGAGCAGCCTGAGGCGCGCTTCTACCAGGCGTCCTCCTCCGAGATGTACGGCCTCATCCAGCAACCGGTGCAGTCGGAATCGACGCCCTTCTATCCGCGATCCCCCTACGCCGTCGCCAAGCTGTTCGGGCACTGGATGACGGTGAACTATCGCGAGAGCTTCAACCTGCACGCCTCGTCGGGGATTTTGTTCAATCACGAGTCTCCGCTGCGCGGTCTGGAGTTCGTCACCCGCAAGGTCACGGACGGCGCCGCCCGCATCAAGCTGGGCCTCGCCAAGACCCTGCCCATGGGCAACATGGACGCCAAGCGCGACTGGGGGCACGCTAAGGACTACGTGCGCGCCATGTGGATGATGCTGCAGCAGGACACGCCGGATGACTATGTGATCGCCACCAACCGCACCACGACCGTGCGCGACATGGCCCGTATCGCCTTCGAGCACGTTGGGCTGAACTGGGAAGATCACATCGTCATGGACCCGCGCTTTATGCGTCCCGCCGAAGTCGATGTTCTTCTCGGTGACGCCGGCAAGGCGAAGAAGGCCCTTGGCTGGGAGCCGGAGATCACCCTGGAGGAGATGATCACCGAGATGGTGGACGCGGACCTCCAACGCCTGTCCCTGCGTCGCTAGATCGTGTCGCTCGATCGCCTCCTCGTCACCGGGGCGTCCGGGTTCGTGGGCCGACGCCTGATCCGCACGGTCACACGCGCCTGGCCGAACGTGCAGGTGCTTGCGCTAGGCCACAAAGGGACTGTCGAGACGACAGATCGGGTCAGGGTTGCGGCGTTTGACCTAGCGGTGGATGACCTGGCGCCGACGCTCTCGGACTTCGCGCCGCAGGCGATCCTGCATCTGGCCGCCAAGGCCTCTGTCGGCCAGACCGCGCGCGATCCCGCGCCCGCGGTCGATCTCAACCTGATCGGCTCGATCCGGCTTGCCAGGGCCATGGTCGCGGCCTGTCCGGGCGCGCGCCTTATCCTGGCCAGTACGGGCGAAGTCTATGGCCGGGCCTTTCTCGATCAGCCTGTGGCCACCGAGACGACTCCGCCCCAACCGCAGGGCGTCTACGCCCGAAGCAAGGCGGCGGCGGAATGGATGCTGGAGGAGTTGCTGCGGGAGGTCTGTCCGCTGACGATCTGCCGCCCGTTCAACCACAGCGGCCCCGGTCAGGCTCCGGATTTCGTCCTGCCGGCTTTCGCGGAACAGATTGCGGCGATCGAAGCCAACGGCGAAGGCGTGATCAAGGTCGGCGACCTGACGGCGGCGCGCGACTTCCTGCATGTCGATGACGTCATTGAGGCCTACCTTGGTCTGATGGAGCGTGCGCCGGAGGCGCCGGTCGAGACCTTCAACATCGCCAGTGGCCGGCCGGTGGCGATCCAGGCGCTGCTGGACGGGCTGCTGGCGCTGAGTTCGGCGCAGGTGCGCGTCGAAACGGATCCTGACCGGCTCCGCCCGTCACAGGTTTTAAGCGCGGCGGGGGATCCCGCACGGCTGATGGCGACGACCGGCTGGGCGCCGCGCCTTTCGCTGGATACGCTGCTTTCGGATGTTCTTGAGGATTGGCGCGCGCGGACCGCTGGCCGCGCAGCCTAGGAGGCGGGACGGCCGAACAGGTCGTTTCAGGGAGATCAGATGGGCTTCTTGAATCAGCTGAAGCAGCACTGGCCGGGCGTGCGAGCCCGACGCGCCATGTATGACCGGATCGGACGGCTTGAGACCCGCATCGTCGAGCTGCAGATTCAGTCGGGCCGTAACCTCCAGGCGATTGATTCCCGTCTGGCGGACCGCGACCGCGACGGGCTGGCCGAGAGCGTCAGGGATATCGCCGCGCGCGTCACCGAACTCTCCGAACGCACCTCGGACATCGCCTTTTTGACGGGTCGCGCCATCCGGACCGAGCTCGCTGAACCTCGCCGAGCGCTGGGCGCGCTGGAGACGAAGCTCGGCGCCTTACAGACCGGAGGCGAGCGTCTCGAAGGCCGGCTCGACACCGCGGTAGAAAGTGCGCGCCGCGCCGCAGAGCTTCTCGCCAAGGCGCTTGACGACTGGCTGGCGGACGCGGACACGGCCAACCTCAACCGCTTCAACGCGGTCCACGAACGCATGGTCGAGGCGACGCGGACCTCGCAGGGACATTTTATTCGCATCGAAGCGGCCCTGAACGGTGTCGACGAGACCCTTCGGCACGGCGCGGAAACGACGCGCGCCACTGCGACTGCGCTGGAAGACGCCACGGTCGGCCGCCACGAGGCGGTGCTGGCGGCGGTCTCGGCATCAGGCGAAGACGTGAGCCAAGCCATCGACACCTGGCTTCAGGGGCTTGATCGGCGCCTGCGCGCCGACGCCGCCCTTTCAGACGAGACCAACCGCAACATCCGGGAGCGTCTGGAGGCCATCGCCGAAGGCCAGGAGACGATCAACGCCGCCCTTCAGGCCGCCGTGGGTCTGGACAAGGAAAACGCCGCGCAGCTCTCGGACATGGCCGCCATGGTCAAGGCCGAGATCGACGCGGTCGAGGCGGCCGCGCGGCTGCGCGAGAAAGAGATGGCCGACCGCCTGGACACCCTCCGCACACAGATCGCCAGTCGGATCGAAGCGGCCCACGCGGCCGTGCACGCCAGCGAAGCGACCGTCATCCGCAAGCTGGAAAGGGCGGCCTCGGCCTAGCCCGCATCAGGGGTCCGGTCGCCGGACGACTCCGGCATGTCCGCAGGATGGTCGCGCCTTGCGATGGCTTCCGTGGACGCCTGCTCGATCGACTTCCAGTCGTCGCGATCCGGGCGGATCACCGCAGCCGCCTTCACGTCTTCGAGCGCCCCCTCGTACTGGCCGAGGTGATAGCGCGCAGCTGACCTGTAGAAGTGCGTCCAATAGCGGTCGGCCCCCGCCGACAGCGCCGCGGTCAGACGCTCAGCCGCTCCCTTCGCGTCCTCCGGCCGCGCCTCATCAGAGGCGCACCGCTCCACCAACAGCTTACCTATGGCGAGCTGGGCGTCGCCGTCCGCGGCATCTTCGTCAGCGATCAGACCTGCCAGGAAAATCCGGGTGTCGAGGGAGGCGTCGTCCCGGGAGGCCTGCTCCTCGAAGCGGCTGATCCGCTCCACGGATTCGAACAACAGTTCCGCCAGCGCCTCGCCATCAATCGAGCCGACCTTGTTCTGCGCAACCACGGCCGTGGTCATGGCGACGTTCGCAGCTGACTTCCCGGCCGAACGGGAGGCGACCTCGGCTCGCAGGGGCTTTCCGATTTCGCGCGAGTGATACTGCTCATTGAGCACCGTGAAGACCCGCCTGGCCGTCAGGCCCTCGAGGTCCACCACAGCATGGTCAAATCCGACGTCCTCGAGGGTGTTGCGAAGCTTCTCGCTGTAGCCAAGAGCCAAGAACGGCCGCTCCTGAGCTATCGCCATGATCATGGAGTGATAGCGCATGCAGATCATCACATCGGTCGAGCGGATACGCCACGCCATGGCATGCGGACTGGATATGACCGGACTGACCGTCGCGCGCGCGCGCTGCTTCATGCGCTCGCGCACCCGTTCGATCACGGGCACGTCGTCAGAGAACGGGCCGGCCGACGCGGTGCTCTGGAACGGCAGGAAGACACATTGGGCGTCGTGGGCCTCGATGAACTGGTCCAGCGCCGCGGCCAGTTCCGCTTCCCAGGCGCTGGGTTGTGGCGAAGCATCGTCCTCGACCCGCCAATGCCGCAGGGAGACGCCGACGACGGGACCGTCCGTCGCCGTGGAACCTGCCTGATCCTCGCCCGGATCGACCGCTTTCAGCCTGAACACCGGGTCAGCGTTCACAGCCACGCCGGCGAGGCTGTCGGCTTCGGCATCGAGGTTTGCCAGCGATGTGCGGTCTCGAACCGAGGCCGCGCTCGCCGACCGGAAAGCCAACTGTATCCGCTCTCGAAGGCGGGGTGTCTTCAGTGAGAAGACGCCGACGCTGTACACGACGCAGGGCGTGCGGACGCCCAGACACAGCACGGGAACCGAGGCGCACAGATCATTGAACGCCTGGCGCGGCGTGAGGAAGGTCCGCGCGTTATAGGGGTTGTCCTCGTTGTAGACGCCCCCGCCGCCGATGATGACCAGATCCGCCCGCCTGATCTCGGCGAGCACCGCGGCCAGGCTGTCGATCGGGACTTCCTCGACGCCTTTCACCGCAAAGGTGGCGCGGCCCGCCGAGGTCGCAGATATCTGCACTTCGGCGCCGAACTGATCGCGGAGGTCGTCAACAATTGACTGGAGAACCGCGTCATCGCTGACCAGTCCGAAGCCATAATAGCCGACGACGAATATCCGCATGACTACCTCAATAGGCCCGTCCCGAGGCGGGCCGTGGACAGGTCGGTTTCGGCCCTCGGAGGGCCGACGCGCCGTTGGCGATACTGCGCCGCCTAGCGAGGAAGGCAGAGGATATCAACGATGCCATCCGATCGATTTTCGGCATACCAGGTCACGGCGTCCACATGATCCGTCACCCGGCGCATGTCATGCGTTCTGGAGATCGCTTCAAACCACGGTCTGAAGCTGTCGTAGTGGGATTCCCAGAACTCGAAGAGCACCATCGGGCGGCGTACGGCGATCGTCTGCATGCCACCTGCGAAAACGTGCGGCTCGAAGCCCTCCACATCGATCTTGATGAAGTCGGGGTAGAGTCCCTTTTCCGCGCAATAGCTGTCCAGGGTGCGGGTTCGGACCTCGACCTGCCGGGTCATGGCCTCCATTCCCTCCAGACGCGAGAGCGAACTGGCCAGGCCATCCCGGCCCGGACGCTCATCGACGTACAGGATCGCGGTTCCATCCTGATCGCTCATGGCGACGGGCTCGACGATGACGTTCGCCGGCATCCGATTCCAGAGATCCTGCGCCAGCACCGGATTGGGCTCAAAGGCGACGACCTTGTAACACAGGGCGCTCATCGCCTCGGCGAGATGTCCCTTGTTCGCCCCGATATCGAAGGCGGTCATGTGCGTCGAGAGCAGGCTCTGAATGGTCGAGCCAGCGGCGTGCTGGGCGTGGTCTGTCATCCGGGAAGCCGGCGGCTCTCGAACTGGAGCTTCGCTCGGTCAGCCACGTTTGATCGCATACATCGTTGAGTTCTCGGCCGCGAAATACGGGTAGTTCGCGAACTCCCCACGGATTTCCTCGCCGCGATCGGCCAAGTTAGAAAGGCGCTCCTTGGCCGTGTCCATATCGAGGATGTCCTCATAGTCGGCCATGCGCTGGGGGGCATCGCCGACCGTATAGAACTTCAGGACGTCGAAGCCGGCCCGATCAAGCATGTCGCGCAGCGAAATCGGATTGAAGAAGTGCAGGTGCGTCGGCCAGACGCTGTCCATGATGTCCGTCGACGAGCCTGCGGCTGCGAAAACCGGGAAGTTCGGCTGGGTCACATAGAGCAAACCGCCAACCTTCAGCTTGGCCGCATGCTCGGTCAGCGCCGCGACAGGGTCGGGCATGTGCTCCAGAGCGTGGGAATAGCGCAACACGTCCAAAGATCCGGGCTCGAAATCCGCGAACTCCACCGGCGTCATGACGGTAATGCCGCGCTCAGCAGCATAGTCGCGGACCTCCAGCGACCAGTCCACGCCAAGCGGCTGCTTCACGCCGATCGCCTGCGCCTCTTCAAGGAACGTCGGGTACGAGCAGCCGACGTCCGCGATACGCAGGTCGGTAGCCTCGACCTGCGCCAAGCCGGCGAGTTCTTCGGCGTGCTGCCGGTAATAGGCCCTAAGGTCTGCTTGAATATTAGCCTGATCGTGAGACTCTGTGTACTCATCTTCGTAGTACTTTGCCAGCTCTTCGTTCGATGGAACGTTACTCCATGTTACGTGCCGGCAATCATCACAAATAATGAGTGTCTGAGCACCCTTCTCGAAGAACGACGTCATCGCTGTTTTTGTGCAGATCGGACATCTGTTGCTCATGATCGTGTCTAAGCTCACCTAGGTCAGATGATGGGTCGAATTCGGAACAAGGACACATTGACGGCCCCGCCGCCCACCGCCCCGCGAGAGACGTGGTCAGATTCTGTCTGCGCGCGATCCGCCATGTTCGCCTCCAGGATGCATCCCGATCGTAAAGAACATGTCGCTCCGAAGCGACCCGCCTAGTTTTGAGTCGTCGGACTAATCGCGTATTAGGTAGCCGCCTCCACATCAAGGAAATCATATGCGCCCGGGCGATACGTTGGACATGGAATGCCGTTGCTGTGGCGCGCGTGACGTCGAGCTTTTTCTGGACCTGAGCGACCAGCCGCACTGCAACCGTCTGATCCCCCCGTCGCTGGCGGATCAGGCCGAACCGATCTTCCCGTTGCGCGCCGGTTTCTGCCGCACCTGCACGATGGTCCAGATCGACCACACGATCCCCAAGGAGAGCATGTTCTCCGATTATCCATACGTCTCGGGCACCACGAAGACTCTGCCGGCGCACTTCGCAGAAACCAGCAAGCGGCTGGTCGAGGGCTACGGCCTGACCTCGGAAAGCCTGGTCGTCGACATCGGCTCCAACGACGGCACCTGGCTCAAGCAGTATGCGCCTTTCGGCCTTCGCGTGCTCGGCGTCGAGCCTGCATCCAACGTCGCCAAACTGGCCAATGCCGCCGGGGTGCGCACCTGGAACCGCTTTTTCAACAAGGAAACCGCCGACAAAATCCTCGCTGAAGAAGGCTCGGCCGACCTGGTCACGGCGTCGGGCGTCTTCTTCCACCTGGAAGAGCTTCACAGCGTCTGTGATGGGATCAAGGCGCTGCTCAGCGAAGACGGCGTCTTCTGCGTCCAGGCCATCTATCTGGGCGGCATGATCGAGAACACCGCCTTCGACCAGATCTATCACGAGCATCTCTGCTACTACACGCTGAAGTCGCTTCAGGACCTGCTGGGTCGCCACGGTCTTGAGGTGTTCGACGTCTCGGTCGTCGACATCCATGGCGGCTCCCTGGAAGCCCACGTCGGCCATGCGGGTCGACGGGAGATCAAGCCGTCGGTCGCCGCCATGCGCGCCGACGAGGAGGCCAAGGGCTACGACAAGCTCGAGACCTACCAGCGCTTCGCCGACCATGTCTGGAAGCTGCGCGACGATCTGAAGGCCGTGCTGGCCGACTACCGGCGCGACGGCAAGCGCGTCTACTGCTACGGCGCGCCCGCCAAGGGCGCGACCCTGCTGAACTCGTTCGGGATCGGCACCGACCTTGTCGAGCTGGCGGTCGAGAAGAGCCCGCTAAAGTTTAACCACATGATCCCCGGCGTCCGCATCCCGATCGTGGACGAGGACACCGTCGAGAAGCCGGACGCCTATCTGGTTCTGTCCTGGAACTTCCTGGACGAGTTCCTCAAGAAAGAGCGCGCCTGCCTGGAATCCGGCGGCGAGTTCATCGTCCCGGTGCCGGCCCTGCGAGTCTACTCCAAGGCGGATCTGGAGCCGGCCTGATCATGGCTCAGATCGTCCTGTTCGGCGCCACCGGCTTTGTCGGCCGCAACCTGGCTGTCGCCTTCGCCGATGCAGGTCACGAGGTGATCGCGGTGTCGCGCTCTGGCGCGGGCGTTCCCGGCGCCTCCAGGGCGGTGTCTATGGCCGACCTCGACGACCTGCCGCCGTTGGGCGACGACCCGATCGTGGTGCACGTCGCGGCGCAACGCTATGACGCCGGTCAGTTCGAGATGGCCCAGAGCGACATTCTGACAGCCAACGTCGACCTGTCGAACCGCGTCTATGAGTTCTGCGCCCGGCGCGGGATCAAGGAGGTCCGTATGGCCTCCAGCGTCGCCGTCTATGAGGCCGGCCTGCCGGTCATGGACGATGCCCAGCCCGTCGACCTCAACAAGTCGCCGCACCGCAACGAGGCGTTCTACGCGTGGTCCAAGCGGTGGGCCGAGATTCTCGCAGACCTCTACGAAGAGCGGTACGGCGTCTCGACGGTCGCCTTCCGCCTGTCGAATCCCTATGGGCCTTACGACAGCACCGACCCCAAGGCCGCGCACGTCCTGCCCGCCTTCGTGATGCGCGCGCTCGGGCCAGGAGACGTCTTCGGCATGAAAGGCGATCCGTTTGTGGAGCGCGATTTCATCTGGGTCGGCGATGTGGTGGACGTCTTCCTCAAATCGCTGGAATGGCGGGGGCGTTCGGGCCGGTTCAACCTGTGCACCGGACAGACCGTGACATTGCACCATCTGGCCGAGACACTGGTCGGCCTGACCGGCGGCTCCAAGACTATCGAGGTCGAAACCGACTTCGCCCCGGCCGCGGTCCGCGTGCGCCGTTCCAGCGCCGATCAGGTGCGCCAGACATTCGGCATCGACCGCTTCACCTCTCTGGAGGACGGCCTGCGGCCGACCGTGGACTGGTACCGGGGGGCGATGAGTCAATGAGAAGAGCAATCATCCTCGGCGCCGATGGATTTCTTGGGCGCAACCTGACCCGCCGACTGGACGAGCTCGGCGGCTGGAGCGTCCACGGTGTCGGCCGGAACGCCGGCGACCTGACCGATCCGGAGACGGCCGACAGGGCCTTCGCAGCCGCGCCCGAGAGCGACGTGATCTTCCACGCCGTGACCCGCCAGCGCACCGGCCAGGTCCAGTACGGGATCCAGGGCGAGATGCTGGCCATGAACGGGCGCATCCACCTTTATGCCCTCGAAGCCTGGCGACGGCGCCAGCCGCAAGCCAAGCTGCTGTCGATGGGCAGTTCCTGCGCATATCCGGAATCCGATCTTCCGTTGACCGAAGCTATGTTCGGCACGGGACGCGCGCACCCATCGGTGACGGGGTACGCCCTGGCCAAACAGGTGCTGGCGACAGGCGCCCAGACCTATGCCGAACAGTACGGCATGAAACACCTGCACTGCATCCTGGCCACGATGTATGGGCCAGAGGACCACAAGGCGCCGGACCGCAGCCATTTCGTCGGAGCCATGCTGGAGCGCGCCGCAGCGGAGAAGATGAAGGGCGGAACGGCTTTCGAGGTCTGGGGAGACCCCAAGACAGTTCGCGAAGTCCTCTACGTCGATGACCAGATCGATGCCGTGCTCGCCGCCGACGCTCATTTCGAGAACCGGATTCTCAATACAGCCGCACAGACGCCGGTGACGGTCGAAGAGACGGCGAAGCGTGTTCTGGAGGCCCTGGAGTGGGAGGCGGAACTCGTCACCTCGCCGAACAGCTTTGCCGGCGCAGCATTCAAGTTGCTGGATTCGTCGGACTTCCTTCAGGCCACGGGCTGGACGCCGCGCCTTACACTCGCCCAAGGATTGCGGCGGCTGGCGGAGCTGGAGTATCCGGACGCGCTATAGGCGCCTGTGACTGTCAGGACACAGAGTAGACCGCATTCATTATTCTTGGTGCCCCCCGGTTGATCGCTGCGGGGCTTTGCGTTTGGCTGAACAGAGTTACCAGGCATTTAGACACAGCTGAAAAAGCCGCGGGATGAACCCGTCGGCTGAACGGAGAACTATGCAAATGGTCGGCAAGTCACCGAACACCTATGCGGAATGGACGCTCGCCCTGGTCGAGACGGGTGCCGTCGTCAGCGTCGACGCCAGCAAGATCGATCTGCGCGAAGCCCTTTCGCTGGTACGAAAGCTGCCGATGAACGGCAGCGGCGTTCAATTGAAGTTCTACAACTGCGGCCACATCCCCTGGAACCTGCTGGACGTCGCCCAGCTGGGCGGGTCCAGCATCGAAATCCAGATGTAGCCTCAGGGCCGCCGGTCGCGGGCCTCCAGCCGATCCAGACGGTCCGCGATCTGCTGGATCGCGGCGACGACCGGCGCGATCAATTCTTCGTATCGGAGGCCTTGGCGGCTGTCGGGGTCACCGGGGTCTGATCGCGTCCAGCCCGCCCAATCGAGCCCGTCTGGCAAGATCGCCTGGACCTGCTGGGCGACAAAGCCCGTGTGAAGCCGAGAGCCAGCCCGCGCCACGAATGGCTGAGCGACAGGCCTGCCCTCCACGATGTGAGGCGCGGCAGTCGAACAGCCGCCGTCGACGAAGCGATAGCCGACCGGATTTAGGGCGCGGATGAAGTCGAGTCCGAGGGGGCTCGGACTGATGTCGGCCTTGGCGCGCCGATCCGAGGTCGTGATTACGCCGCTCTGGCTATAGATCGCCGACCAGGGATGCTCCGATGAGCCGCAGCTGGTGGCATTGGCCACGGCCGGGCGCAGCGCCCCGTCAAATCCGACCACGACGCGCGCAACGCCACTGATCCCCATGACGAAATCCCCGCCCTCCGACACGCTGAGGCTTCCGGCGTTGACGTTGTTTCGGCAGATGTAGATTTCAGGGGCTCCGCTCCAGGCAAAGACGCTCAGTCTGACGTCACCGACATCGACAGGGACGCCGCCGTTGTAGTCAGGGCCGACAGCGGCCGAATCCACGCCCTGCCGGCCGACATGAAGCGGATAGGCTGGAGAGGTGCGGTTTATGCCGACGTTGCCCGCCGCCGCCGTGACCTGGCCGAGGCCGACCTGGAGCCCATCAGCCGGCAGGGCCAGCGGCCCGGTCATGGTGTCGCCGGTACGGTCGACACGATCCTGCGCGAGAGGTCGCCAGGCGCCGTCAGCGAAGACCAGACCCACGCCCTCGTCCTCGACAAAGACGATCCAGCCGGGTCGCGGCTGGATCTCGAGCCAGTATCCCTCGATCAACCCCGCCAGGGCATTCACCGCCATGCCCGCCCACGACCCACCACTCTTGTCCGGCGGCAGTATGTATATGTCTCCGTCCTGAGCGGACGGCTCGACGGATGTCTGACGGCTGAGCACCACGCACTGAACAAGCAGGTCGAGCCTATCCAGCGCCTCGTTATGGGTGATGTGCTTCCTGGCCTGACCTTCGAGCAGGATGGGCAGTTCGAGGCGCGCGGTGGTTTGGGCTGGCATGAAGGGGCTCCTGTTTCGCACAGGATGACCGCGGCCGGCCGAGCGGGGATGAAGTCGCCGATCTAGGCGGGCGTCGAGGCCTCAAACCTGAGCAATTCCGCGAAGGCGAGGAAGACGTGATACAGCGTGGAAGCGGGGACGTTGGCCGAGGTCGGACGGCCTTCGGCGTCAAAGTGATCGATCCACAGCCCCGGTGGCTCGATCGCCAGATAGCGATCCAGAAGCAGCTTTGCTGCGCCCTCGATAGGATCAGCGACCGACCCGCCGAGCGTCTCGCCCATCGCGATCCAGGCTTTGATCCGCTCGGTGTTGGGCCAGGTGCGCGAGCCAGGGTCCAGCGCAGCGCCGTCATCAAGAACCTGTTGGGCCGTCACCTGGGTGTCGGGATCCACGCCCGCCGCTTCCGCAAATTCGACGAGTGGTCGAATTGTGTCGCGGTGATCGACCCCGGACAGACGCTGGTGCTGGGCCAGGATCCAGGCCCATTCGAACATGTGGCCGGGCTCGACGATGCGACCTTCCGGACTATCCAGCCGCGCCCAGTCATCTGCGAAGAATTCAGCCAGGGTGCGCCCATCGAAGAAATGGCTCTTGAAGGCAGCGACCAATTCCCCCGCAAGCGCCTTGAAGCGGAGATGCCCTGTCGCCTCCCACAGAACGAGCGATGCCTCGAGCAGATGCATGTGAGGGTTTTGTTGCCGCGGCCCGTCGGCCGGCAGCGCGTGCAGGAAGCCGGCGACGGGCGCGCGCATCTCCCGTTCGACAAAGTCCAGCGCCGTCAGGGCCTGGTCCACACGCGCTGTGTCGCCCGAGGCCCGGATCCACCAGCCCGTGGCGAACAGGGCGAAGGCGATATCGTAGAGATCGGCCGCATTGTCGACGATCCCACCCCTTCGGTCGAGGGTACGAACCCAGACGCCGCGGTCCGCGTCCCAGGCCTTATCGAGGAACGCCATGCCGTGACGCGCCAACTCCAGGCCGGGCGCCCAGCCCAGAACCGCCGCATGGGAAAACACATAGATTTGCCGGCACGTCACCCGGGTCCGCTTGCCCGCGGCGCCGGCGTCTTTCCCGTCGAAGTCCAGCTGTTCGACAAAGCCGCCATCAGCCCGGTCAACGCCACGGTCGGCCCAGAGCGGAAGGGCCTCATCGAACATCCAGGTGCGGACCCTCGCGACGAGGGCGGCGTCGAGACCGGTCATGGCGTCACCTCGCGAGACAGCTGGGCGACGGCAGGCCGCGCAGATAGGTCGCATATGTCGTATCGCCGAGGCCATCGGCGAGCTTCTCGAGCTGCGCACGATCAATGTAGCCGCGATTGAAGGCTATCTCTTCAGGGCAGCCGACCTTGACGGCCTGGCGGTGCTCGATCGCCCGAATGAACTCGGTGGCTTCGACCAGAGATTCGTGGGTGCCGGTGTCAAGCCAGGCGTTGCCGCGGCCCAGGGTGCTGACGCAAAGGTCGCCGCGCTCGAGATAGGCCTGATTGACGCTGGTGATCTCCAGCTCGCCGCGAGCGGATGGACGAACGGCGCGCGCGATATCAACGGCGTCGCCATCATAGAAATACAGCCCGGTTACCGCCCAGGACGATTTCGGCGACGCAGGCTTTTCCTCCAGATCGATGGCGCGCCCGTCCAGCCCCAGCTGGACGACGCCATACCTGGACGGATCGACGACCTGGTAGGCGAGAATTCGGGCGCCGCTGAAGCCAGGCTCGACGGCTGCCGCGACGGCGTCGTCCACCCCGGCCCCAAAGAAGAGATTGTCGCCCAGGATGAGCGCACAGGCATCCCCGTCGATAAAGGGTTCCCCGATGAGGAGCGCCTCGGCGATGCCGTTTGGATGAGCCTGTTCAGCATATTCAAGCTTCAGGCCCCAGCGTTCGCCGTCGCCGAGAAAACTGCGAAAAACCGGCAGGTCCCGCGGCGTGGAAATGATCAGTATCTCACGCACCCCGGCCGCCATCAGCGTCGAGAGCGGATAATAGATCATGGGCTTGTCGTAGATCGGCAGCATCTGCTTGCTGACCGCCAGGGTCGCTGGATAGAGCCGCGTGCCGGACCCACCTGCCAGAATGACGCCCTTCATCCGATCGCCTCCGACTGGACGCCGCCCGCCGTCAAGCGGCGGCCGTCGCCTCGTATCGAGACACGACCTCTTCGACCGGACCGGCGGCTGCAACCTGACCCTGCTCCAGCCAGATCGCCTTGTTGCAGAACCGGCTCACGATCTCGAGCGAGTGCGACGCCAGGACCAAAATGCGCGCGCGAGACACAAAGGCCTCCATCCGCTCCGCTGCCTGATCGAGGAAGCGCTGGTCGCCCGCGAGCAGCCATTCGTCCATCAACAGCACGTCCGGATCGAACGCCGTGGCGGTAGCGAAGGTCAGTCGGCCCATCATCCCCGATGAATAGGTGCGAACCGGCAGGTCGATGAAAGCGCCCAGCTCGGTGGCGTCGACAATCTCGTCGATGTGGGCGTTCAGTTCCCGGCGGCTCTTGCCCCGATAGTAGGCGAGAATCTCGATGTTCTCGCGCCCGGACAATTCCGGATCGAGGCCAAGGCCGACGTTAAGGGCCGCAGAAACCTTGCCGTGCACCGCCACGCGCCCGCTGGTCGGCGCGTAGACGCCGGCCATCACGCGCAGCAGCGTCGTTTTGCCCGCCCCATTGGGACCAATCAGGGCGACCCGGTCGCCGTCATTGATCTCAACCGACACGTTGCTGAGGGCCCGGACCATGACACTGTCATTGCCGCGCTTCAGCAGCTTGCCCCCCACGGCGGCCAGCGCCGATTGCCGCAGCGAGCGCGCGTTGACCGAATAGATTGGCAGGTCGACGGTGACGGCGGTGAGCTTGATCGACATGTCAGGTCCAGTAAGCGACGTAGCGCCGCAGGCGTGCGAAGATGAAGGCTCCGGCGAACACTCCGGCCACGGCCATCCCACTGCAGACAAGCAGGCTCTGGACTGGAATCGTGCCGAACACGATCGGATCACGCACGATCGCGATCAGGTGAGCCAGCGGGTTGAACATCAGGAAGACGCTGCCGGGATGAAGCTGCGTCGGCATCCAGATGACCGGCGTAAGGAACAGCATCAGGCTCATGAGGTAGATGACGATCTGGCCGACATCGCGAAAGCGCGCGCTGATCAGCGCGATAATCAGCGCCATCCAGTAAAGATTGATGCAAAGCAGGATAACGCCGGGAATGGCGAGAAGCGCCACAGGGCTGACCTCCACGCGGTACCAGACGAAAACGATCAGCACGACCGCCAGGCCATGGGCCGCAACGATGAGATTTCGCACGATCGATCGCAGCACCAGTGAAGTATAGGGCATCCGCACGGAAGTGATGATCACCGCAGAGGTCGCGAACAACGTGGTCGCCTCGACCAGCACGGTCGCCAGGAGCTGCCAAGCCCAAAGACTGGCCGCCAGAAAGGGAACATACTCGGGGGCTGGCGTGGAAAGGACGCGAGAATAGAGCAGGCCTACGCCAAGAACCGTTGCGCCCAACCCAAAAGCGAGCCAGAGGGGGCCGAGCATGGACCGTCGGTAGCGTTGACGAATGTCGACAAGCCCGAGATAGGCCCATAGTCGCCAGGCCTGCACGCCCTCAAGAACATCCCACAGGCCATCCGACCCCGTGTTTGAATCTCTAGCGTGCGTCACGCGCTGTAACCCTCCTGATGCGGGGGCCACCTATAACCCATGCCACAGCCATAGCAACCGACAGGCCGACGCACCCGGCGAGCGGCGCAGTTCTCCCGAATCCCCCAAAATTCAACAGGCTTTGCAGTGGGTTTTCCTTCGAGTCGTCGCGACGGCGCCCGGCACGACGACCGCCCTGCGACAAGGCGACACCACTGGCCAGGGTCAGGCCAGCCGCAAAACGCAGAAAAGGGCCAGTAGAGCCGCTATCTTGGGCGCTATTCTAGAAACTGTGGCCAGCTTGCTGCACCTATTGCGCATCATTTGCCTGCACTGAAGAAACGTTGCATGAGCGCGGCAGGCTAAGGTCACTTTGTCCAGAGCATGGGAAGCGCCAACTTGCTGAGCACGATACCGGTCATCATGTGCGGTGGAGCCGGCTCGCGTCTCTGGCCGGCCTCGACGCCAACGCAGCCCAAGCCCTTTCTCGACCTGATCGGTGACTGCAGCCTTTTCGCCGAGACGGTGAAGCGGCTCTTTCCGCTGGCCCGGGGCCAGGCGCTGCCCATCGTCGTAGCCGGATCCGGTCACAGTCAGGCTGTCCAGGCCGAACTCTCGGCCTTGGGGGAACGAGCCCGCATCGTTCTTGAGCCCGAGCCTCGTGACTCGGCGCCAGCAATGGCGGCCGCGGCTCTGGTGGCGCTGAGGGCCGATCCCGACGCTATTCTGGCGGTCGTGGCGTCGGACCATCACGTCCCCGACTTCGAAGCCTTTCGCCGAGCGGTTCACACGGCGGCCGAGTCCGCCCTTCAGGGCCGCATTGTCACCTTGGGCGTCCGTCCTACCTGGCCATCGTCCGCATTCGGATACATCGCCGGCGCGGACCAAACCGGGGCAGGCGTGACTCCGGTTGAGGCCTTCGTCGAGAAGCCCGCGCCCGAGGTCGCCGCCGAGTACATCGCCCGCGGCTATCTCTGGAACAGCGGCAACTTCATCACGCGCGCCGATGTTCTCCTCGATGAGATCAAACGCTACGAGCCGGCCATTCTGGAAGCGGTCGAGGCAGCGGTCGAGACTGGCCGCGTGTCAGGGGCAACGATCCACCTTGGCCATGCCTTCTGTGGAGCGCCCAAGATCGCCATCGACTACGCCGTCATGGAGCGGACCGATCGAGCCAGCGTGCTGCCGGTCGATTTCTCGTGGTCGGATGTGGGCAGCTGGGATGCGGTCATAGACGGTGGCGGCGGTGACCGTGGAGCCGTCCTGCGCGTCGAGTCCGACGGCGGACTCATTCGCGCTGCGCCGGGCGTAAGCGTCGCCGTGATCGGCCTCCCCGAGGTGATCGTTGTCGCCAATCCAGGGCAGGTGTTGGTGACGACGCGGCAGGGAGCCGGTCGCGTCAGAGAAGCGGCCGACGTCTTCAAGCTGACGCGCCCTGAGCAACTCACCCTGGCCTCGCGCGCCAGGACGTTGGCCGAGTGGATTCGCCTGCGGGCCCTGCCCGTCTGGTCAAGTCTGGGGGTCTCGCCGGCCGGCGCCTTCCATGACGCCTTGGACGCAGCCGGGCGGCCTGTCGCGACCGACGACAACGGTCGGGTCCGGCTTTGGGCGGCGTACGCCTTGCGTCTTGCGGGGACCATGGGTTGGGCGGGCCCTTGGGCGGCTTTGATTCAGGCTTCGGCGTCAGCTCGCCTGAAGCCGGACGACGCCTCCATCGACGATCTCGCGCTCGCCTTGCTCGCCGAAAGTCCTGGCGGGTCCGTTGAGGTCGCGGATGCGATCGGAGCGTTGCTGGACGCGGGCTTGAACGCCAGGCCAGATGAGCGCGACGACGCGACGGCGCCTTGGAGCTCAGAGCCCCTCCTGCGCCTCTTTGAGGCGTTCCTTGCATGGGAGGCGATTGAGCCCGACGAAAAGTGGCGCGATCGCGCTGACAGGACCGCGCGACAAGCCCTCGATCTTTCAGAGGAAGAGAACAGCTTTGCTGCGAGCACGACCGAAGGCGTGAGGATTGTCACTCCCACTCAGCAGTTCGCAATGGCGCGGCTGATTCAGACGTGGGCGTCACGGCGTCGGCACGCAGATGGCGCCCGGATTGCGCGACGGCTCTTCGACGTCGGCTGCCAAGGCCTGGATGCGACCTCGAGACCGGTTCTTGAGACCCTTCGCCTTGAGACCCAGACAGAGCGGCTGAAGGCGGCTCTGGTCATGGCGGCGTCATACCCAAATGACTCTGGTGCGTTTCAAGACGAAGCAGAGGCTGCTCTCGCATCGATCGAGCCCTACCTGTCGCCCGACGGACTTTGGTCGGATCGACTGAATGGGCGCAGCGGCGCAGGCAACGGCCTCGCGACCCCACAGGCGCTATGCGCTCTGCTCACGGCCTTGCAGGCCTTGGCCGCCAGTTTCGCATCCGATCGGACCTTCAGTCCTCCGCTGACGCTCAGCTAGCCGCAGCACAGATCAGGCCGCTTCTGCCTGACGTAGCAGACGGGGAGGCTGCCGAAGGCCGATCCCAAACTCGCCATCGTAGGGAGTAAGGCGCCAGTCGCGCGCCAAATCTGCGCCGTCCCGGCTGAAACGGGCGTGCCCGTGAATATGAGCGCGTCGCTTCAGCATGCCCGGGACGGACGCCACCAGGTTCTCGATCTCTGGCGTGGCCACGGCGATCCGGACGCGGGCCGCGCCAAGCCGCGAGGCGTTGCGCACCAGCGCGGCGACCAACTCCGGCGTCGCACGACGGGCGAAGGGCTCCAGCGCCACCAGGTCGATCACATCCAGGCTCGGGCACTGGATCTGATTGATCTTGCTTAGCTGGGCCAGGGCGAGGCCCGCGATGCGATCACCATCCATCCAGGCCAGGAGGATCGGGTCGCGTGTTCGGTCCGGATCGGACATACGCCAGCGTAGCGCGGCTTGATCACGACGAGCCGTGAGACGCCCTTCGTCGGCGAGAGCAGTCCAGAAGCTGTCGACGCGTTCGTCAAGATCCGCCGCACCCAAGGCCACGATGCGGTCTCCAAGTCGCGCCGGTTCCGCCGTGAACAGACGATCGCTCATGAACTTTTCGGCGGGGCGACTCTGGGCGGGCGCTTGGCCATCGAAGCGCGCCCGGACAGCGCGCTCGGCGAGAACCGCGAGGGGATTTGTGATCCAGATCAGCGTCGCGTCGGCGCCCTCGGCCGGACAGGGCTGGAAGCCGTGTCGAGCATAGATCGGTACGGCTCGCAGATTGCCGTTGAGGATGGTCAGGCCGAACAGACCCGCCTGGTCGAGAGCGGCGTCGATCAGGCCGGCCGAAGCCCCCTTGAGGCGCGGGTGGACGATGAGGGAATGCCCTGTGCCCCCCACGGCCTCGCCGCGGCTGGAGCTATAGTCCTGGACGAAGAGCCCGAAGACCCCGCCGACTTGTCCGTCGCTGTCTTCCGCTACGAAGCCGACAGGCATCGCACGGGCATCGCGTGATCTCGGCGTGCGACACAGCCATCGCCAACCGGCCTCGGACCGCGGTGCAAACCAGGCCCAGTCCAGCAGCGCAGACACGGCGTCGGCGTCGCTCATGCGGATTGGGCGGATGACGTGTGCCATTGTGGGCGGACTCCCTGCGGGTCCGCACCACCACGCAAGAATCAGGCGGCAACGCGATGGTTCTGCGGTCTGGGCGGCGACCGCAGACAAAAGCCGTAGTCGCCGTCGTAGGGCGTGAGCCTCCAGCGGGAGGCTTGGATCACGCCTTCATCCGAAAGTCTGGCATGGCCATGCACATGGCGCCGGACCTTCAGCGCACCGGAGACGCCTCCCAGCCGACGTGCCAGTTCGCGGCTCACCACCGACAGGCGCACCCGCGCGACGCCGAGGCGCGGACCGTTTTTCAACAAGGCGTGGACGAGGCCGGGTATCGCACGGTCAGCGCTATGCTTGAGGGCAACCACATCGACGATCTCCAGATCCGGCGCCGTCGCCTCATTGACCTTGATGATCTGGGCCAGGACGTAGCCGGCGATTTCTCCGTCCTCGCTCCACACCAGCAGGAACGGGTCCAGGGTCCGGTCCGGGTCCGACATGCGCCAGCGCAGGGATGCTGCATCACGCCGGGCGGTCAGAACGCCCTCGGCGCGTAGCGCGTCCCAGAACCGGTCGAAGCGCGCGTCAACCTGGTCGGCGAACACCTGCTCCACGTTCGCCCCAAGACGGATCAGGTCCGGCGTGAAAAGCCGGTCGCGCAGGAACATCTCCTGACCTGGCCGGCGCCCACGAAGGGTCGCGGCCGAGGCACGCTCCGCGAGGATAGCCAGCGGATCAACCGGCCAGACCAGCTTGAGGTCTGGGTTGTCGACCGGCCACCCGGAGAAGCCGAACCGGCTGTACATGGGCGCCGACAAGGCGTTGGCGTTGAAGTGAAAGACGCCGAACACGCCCTCTGTCTCCGCGTACCGCCGCAGCAGCTTCGAAGCCACGCCCTTCATCGCAGGATCGACGATCAGGGTGTGACCGGTCACGCCAACGACCCAGTCATCTCCGATCGCGTAGTCCTGGGCGAAGATTCCGACGACGCCGCCCACACGACCGTCAGCATCCTCGGCGACCAGGCCGACCGGGATAGCGCGGGCCTCGCGCGACCGCGGCGTCCGCGCCAGCCACTTCCAGCCCGCTTCGGAACGGTGCGCGAACCAGGCCCAGTCCAGAAGTCCGCTGATCGCCGCAGCGTCCTCCATTTTCATCTGCCGGATAGTGTGTGCCATTCTGCGACGCTCCCGCCATCAATGACGAAATACGCGCAAAGGCTGTGCCCTCTGCAGTCTATCGGTCTGCGTGTATTACCGACCAGGGCGGAAAAAGGCGTGGATCCTCTCTGCCAGGGCCTCGCTGACCCCATCCACCTTCACCAGGTCGGCGACCGAGGCGCGGGAAACCCCCCGGGCTGATCCGAAAGCGTGCAGCAGCGCCTTCTTGCGGCCGGGACCGACCCCTTCGATTTCGTCGAGCGGGTTCTTCTTTATGTCCATAGAGCGCCGCTTGGCGTGGGCGCCGTTGGCGAAGCGGTGCGCCTCGTCGCGCAGACGCTGGATGTAGTAGAGGGCCGGCGACTTCAGCGGCAGCATGAAGGGCGGCTTTCCAGGGATGAAGAACCGCTCCAGCCCGGCGTCCCGGTCCGGCCCCTTGGCGACGCCGACGGCCAGGATATCGTCCAGACCCAGCTCATCCAGGACGGCCCGCACCTCCGCCAGCTGGCCCGCGCCGCCGTCGATCAAAAGGAGATCGGGGCGTTCCGCGCCGTCTCCCTCTTCCTCCTCTTTCACCAGACGGCCGAAGCGGCGCTTCATGACCTCGCGCATCATGCCGAAGTCGTCGCCGGGCGTGAGCTCTTCGCCCCGGATGTTGAACTTGCGGTACTGGGTCTTGCGGAAGCCCTCGGGGCCGGCGACGACCATGGTGCCGACCGCATTCGTGCCCTGGATGTGGGCGTTGTCGTAGATTTCGATCCGCTCGGGCCTACCCTCCAGGCCGAAGGCCTCGACCACCTCGTCCAGAATCTTGCCTTGGGCCGAACTCTCGGCCATCCGCCGGCCCAGCGCCTCGCGGGCGTTCGTCAGGGCGTGGTCGACCAGCGCCTTGCGATCACCCCGCTGGGGCTTTTCGATCGTCACGACCCGGCGCCCGTCGGTCTGCCTGGCCATCATCGAGAAGGCCTCTTCCAGCAGCTCCTTCTCGAAAGGGACGACGTTGGACAGGATCTGCCGAGGCACCGGCTTGTCCTCGTAGAACTGCCCCAGGAAGGCCGCCAGAATCTCCGGATCGGTGTCCGTCCGGTCCACGCGCGGGAAATAGGCCCGCCCGCCCCAGTTCTGGCCGCCGCGATAGAAGAATACCTGCACGCAGGCCTGACCGCCGTCGGAATGCAGGGCGAAGACGTCCGCCTCCGCCACGCCCTCGGCCGAGACCGAGTTCTCCATCGAGATCGCCGACAGGGCCCGGATGCGGTCGCGAATGCGCGCCGCCTGCTCGAAATCCATGTCGTCGCTGGCCGCCTGCATCTCGGCCGACAGCCGCCCGATCACTGCCCGCGACTTGCCCCGCAGGAAGGCCTCGGCCTCGTCGACCAGGGCCATGTAGTCGTCCTGGGAGATCAGATCGACGCACGGCGCCGAGCAGCGCTTGATCTGATGCAGCATGCAGGGCCGCGTCCGGCTTTCGTAGACGCTGTCCGAGCACGACCGGAGCAGGAACGCCTTCTGCAGCGTCGTCAGGGTCCGGTTCACCGCCCAGGTCGAGGCGAACGGCCCGAAATAGTCGCCCTTGATGGTGTGGGCGCCGCGATGCTTCCTGATCTGCGGCGCCGGGTGATCGCGCCGGATCATCAGCTCGGCGAAGGACTTGTCATCCCTGAGCACCACGTTGAACCGCGGCTTGAGCTTCTTGATGAAATTGCTCTCGAGGAGCAGCGCCTCGGTCTCGGTCTTCGTCGAGACGAACTCCATCGACCGCGTCAGGGCCACCATGTGGGCGATGCGCTGGGTGTGGAAGCGGCCCTGGGCGTACTGGGTCACGCGCTTTTTGATCGACCGCGCCTTGCCGACATACAGGCACGAGCCGTCCTCGCCGTACATCCGGTAGACGCCCGGCCCCTCGGGCGCGCGCTTCGCCTCATCGCGGATCAGATCCGCGGCCTTGAGGGGATTCGATTCGCTGACCTCGCTCATGCCCCTTGGATATAGGGCCGCGCCCGCGCTGCTGGAATGCAGCGCTCGTCAGGGCGTTTTGTCCCGGGGTCGCTCGGGCGGGCGCTCGCGGCGGTCTGACC
>JAEYWU010000090.1 GCA_023428785.1 Pseudomonadota bacterium | reverse complement strand
GGGCAGCCCGCCGGCGGGCGCGCCTTTCCTGCGCGGCCCGCGGCCCCATGGCCATCGGGGCCGACGCGAGACCCTGGTCTACGGGACGTTTCGCGTGACGTTCAACGCCGCGGAGAACCGGTTCGAGGGCGTCATGACACGATGCCGGGCCCAGGTTGGCGCAGCGGGCTATTCCCAGGCGTTCGTCGGCACGCGCAACAACACCTATACCCAGCAGGGCGGACCCGGCGCGGAACCGGAGAGTCGCGATCTGCCGTTCTTGCCGTTCAATCCAGCCCCACCGCCGCCGGCGACGCCGGAACAGGAGGCGCAACGGACGGAGGCGGCGACCGAGCGAGGTTGCCTGACCCTGCGTAGTGAGCTGTCCGTCAGCTGGTCCCCGGACTTCGGAACACATCCCTGCGTCTACAACATCGGCGATGAGATCGAGATCATCACCCGCACGGACCAGACCCAGCGGCCTGTCTCGGTCATCTACCGCGCCTTCCACGCCGGGCGAACCGGCCGGCCGCAGTATCTGCGCCTGGAATCCCGACGTGGGCTTGCCCATCAGGGCGTGCCGCGAGCGGGGCATCGCTATCGGGTCAGCTTCGGTGGCGACATTTGCCGCGAGAGCACCTGGATGCTCAGCCTGTTGATGTCGGATGGGACCGAGACGCTGCCGATCGGAATGATCCAGACCGGAGAGGAACAGGTGGCGCTGTTCAGACGAGGGTGTAATCCGGGATCGCATGTCCATCCGATTGAGGACTTCGTCGAGCCGGATGTGACCGAAGGCCGTCTGGCCTCCGTGCCGCGTGGATAGGGATTGCCCGCATCAGCGATGCGCAACGCGCTGAAGTGCGCCCCCAAACCCGCGACGTCTGCGCCAGCGAGGGACGCGGACAGAGGTTCGATGTCCTCTCCCCTTGGGCTCGAGGACAGGCTAGGACGCCCGCATGAGCACCTTCGACGCTGATGTGATAGTGGCCGGGGCGGGTCTGGCGGGGGCGACCTTCGCCCTGGCCGCCGCCAGCGGCGGGCTGGATGTGATCCTGGTCGATCCCGTGCCCTTCTCGACCCAGCTGGAGCCCGGGTTCGACGGGCGAGCCTCGGCCATCGCCTGGTCGAGCTTCCGCCAGTGGCAGGCCCTGGGTGCGGGTGATGACCTGGCCCCGGTCGCCCAGCGGATCGAGAAGATCCTCGTCACCGACGGCAAGCGGCCGGGCGCCGCCTCGTCAGCCGGTCACGGCGTCTTTCTGCGGTTCGATGCGTCGGAGATCGCCGACCGGACCGAGGGCGAGCCGATGGGCTGGATGGTCGAAAACCGTCAGTCGCGCGTGGCTCTGTCCAGGGCGCTGGAGCGCTCGACGGTCCGATTGCGGACGCCGGTCGGGCTCGACGGTCTTGAGGGCGATCCGTTCGGGGTGACCGCCACCCTGTCGGACGGCTCGAAGGTGCGGGCGCCGCTGATCATCGGGGCCGAGGGGCGGGCGTCACGCGTGCGCGACTTCGCCGGAATCGACACGGTCGGCTGGTCCTATCCGCGCTCGGGTGTGGTGGCG
The DNA here is from genome assembly GCA_023428785.1 of Pseudomonadota bacterium. Taxonomy (GTDB): domain Bacteria; phylum Pseudomonadota; class Alphaproteobacteria; order Caulobacterales; family Caulobacteraceae; genus Brevundimonas. The sequence goes on along the minus strand of JAEYWU010000090.1, from coordinate 24,710 downwards.
ACGGTCAGGCTCGAGCGCCCGCATGAAGGCGTGGCTCATGAGGTGTTTCTGCCCGATGGCGCGCTGGCGATCCTGCCCCTGACGGATCAGCGCGCGTCGCTGGTCTGGACCGAACCGCATGACCGGGCGAAGGCGCTGAAGACCGCCAGCCTGGAGGCGTTCACCGCCCATCTGTCGCGCCGCTTCGGCGAGTTCCTGGGCGTGGTCGAGGTGCTGGAGCCGCGCTTTGTCTATCCGCTGGGCCTGCAACTGGCCGAGACACTGGTCGGGCCGCGGGCTGCGCTGGTCGGCGACGCGGGCCACGCCATCCATCCCCTGGCGGGGCAGGGGCTGAACCTTGGCCTCAAGGACGCGGCGGCCCTGGCCGAGGTTCTGGTCGAGGCGCGCCGGCTGGGCGAGGACATCGGTTCGGCGGCGGTGCTGGAGCGCTATGTTCGCTGGCGCCGGTTCGACAATCTGACGATGGCGGCCATGACGGACGGCTTCGACCGCCTGTTCGCCACCGACAATCCCATCGTGCGGACGGTTCGGGACGCGGGCATGGCAGCGGTCAATGCGGTTCCGGCCGCGCGACGCTTCTTCATGGCCGAGGCGGGGGGCGCGGTCGGAGACCTGCCGCGTCTGCTGAAGGGCAAGGCCCTCTAGAGCCGTCGCTTGCCGAAGGTGGCGTCGGCCGGCAGGTCGTCCCAATCGGACATCACCTCGCGCATGCTCGGCTGAAGCGCGGCCATATCCGGTTGGGGATCCGGGCCGAAATCGAACTCGGGCCGCCAGCGCGCCTCGGACGAAACGGGCATGGCCTCGCGACGGGCCTCGGCGAACAACTGGTCCAGCCGGTCCTCGGACAGTCCGCCGTAGCTGGGGCCGGTGGAAAGGGCGCGCCCGTCCGGGTCGCGCGGATCGGGTCCGAAGCGGTTTTCGCCGAACTGGCCCGGCATCCACAGGATGCCCAGCAGGATCATGTTGCAGAAGCCCGCGATGGCCAGCAGCAGCAGGCCGCCCGCCGCCGTAGACATGACGGCCGCCGCCGCCTCGCTGGATCCCTGCCCGGCATACTCGATCACGCCCATCACCGAGCCGATGAACATCAGCGGCGCCAGGGCGCCCGGCGCCTGAAGCAATAGCCACCAGGCCGAACGCCCGGTGTCATGGAGCCGCCGCACCGTCACGGCCAGCTGGGGGATGGCGAAGGCGAGAGCCGCCAGCCCGCCCAGGCCAATGGAGCCTAGGAAACCGAGGGCGGCCGCATCCTGGTCCGCCCGCGTCAGCAACAGGATCGCCAGCCCTGCGAACAGGCCCCCGATCAAACTCTGGAAGAGGAAGAAGCCCCAGTATTCACCGCGGCGCGCCCGACCCCTGAAGTCGGCGTACCGGATCAGCGGTCGCATAAACAGCATCGATCGTCCCCTGGCCCGGGATTGCGAGGTTCGCAGAATGAAGCCGCAAGGATGAAGGGGCTGCTGACCGGAACAGTTAACGGGTTCGCTAGGACGCCGTTAACCCCGGGGGCCACAAGGTGGCCGCCAGCAAGTTTCGGGCCAGAGGCCTTTCACGCGGAGACGACATGGCCGGGCTTGGTCAAAAGCTGGAGATCAGGCAGGGGCAGGGGCTCGTCATCACGCCCCAGCTCCAGCAGGCGATCAAGCTTCTCCAGCTTTCGAACCTGGAGCTCGAAGCCTTCGTCGAGGCCGAGCTGGAGCGCAATCCGCTGCTGGCGCGCGACGACAATGATCCGGACCGGCCCGACAGTCCCGAGGCGCCGGAAGTGGCCGCCGAGACCGCCGACCGGGCCGAGATGTCCTTCGAGGACGGGCGCAGCGCTGACGCGGCCGACGCCGTCGACGCGCGTTCGGACGATGTCTATGGCGACGCGGCTCCCGGCGAGCGCACTTCGGACCGCATGACCGAGAGCGACACCGGCCAGCCACTGGGCGACTGGTCCTCGGTCGGCAAGGGCGGCGGCGTCGAGGCCGACGAGGATTTGCTGGATCGGGTCCTGCGCCGCGAGCTCTCCCTGTCGGACCATCTTCAGGCCCAGGCGGCGCTGGCGGGATTCAGCCCCGCCGAGCATGCTGTAGCCCTGGCCCTGATCGACGGCGTCGACGAGGGCGGCTACCTGCGCGGAGAACTGGCCGAGATCGCCGATCGTCTGGCCATCGAGGAGGCGCGGGTGGAGGCGGTGCTGGAGCGCTGCCAGGCCTTCGAGCCGACCGGCGTCATGGCGCGTTCGGTGCCGGAATGTCTGGCGCTGCAGCTGAAGGAAAAGAACCGGCTCGATCCGGCCATGCAGGCCCTGCTCGACAATCTGGACCTGCTGGCCCGGCGCGACTTCTCGGGCCTCAAGTCGGTCTGCGGCGTCGACGACGAGGACATGGCCGAGATGGTCGGGGAGCTGAAGGCCCTGACCCCGCGTCCCGGCGCGGCCTTCGGCGGCGAGCCCAGCCAGACCGTCATTCCCGACGTCTTCGTGCGTCCCGATCCGGCTGGCGGCTGGCGCGTGGAGCTGAACGCCGACACCCTGCCGCGCCTGCTGGTAGACAAGCGCTATCATGCGGTGGTCCAGGCCTCGGCCCGCACCGACCAGGACAAGACCTTCGTGGCCGAATGCTCGGCCCAGGCCGCCTGGCTGGTGAAGTCGCTGGACCAGCGGGCCAAGACGATCCTCAAGGTGTCCTCGGAGATCGTGCGTCAGCAGGACGCCTTTCTGGCTTTCGGCGTGGAGTTCCTCAGGCCGCTGAACCTCAAGACCGTGGCCGAGGCGATCGGCATGCACGAGTCGACCGTCAGCCGGGTCACCTCGAACAAGTATCTGGCGACCCCGCGCGGCGTGTTCGAACTGAAATTCTTCTTCACCTCGGCCATCAATTCCGTCGATGGTGCCTCGAGCCATTCGGCCGAGGCCGTGCGCCACAAGATCAAGCAGATGATCGACGGAGAGGCCGCCGAGGAGGCGGTTCTGTCCGACGACCGCATCGTCGAACTGCTCAAGGAGGCGGGCGTCGACATCGCCCGCCGCACCGTCGCCAAGTACCGGGAAGCGTTAAGGATTCCCTCTTCGGTTGAACGGCGCCGCATGCTCCGCGCGGGCTGAGAAAGTTCCCCACTACACACTTTTTTGAACGGCTCAGGTTCGGCTTGACACCATCGGCCGTCGAGCGCGTTCTAGTCGCCATGCAGGTCCAAGTCAGTGGCAAGCACATGGATGTCGGCGAAGCGTTAGGCTCGCGCATCTCCCAGGAACTCGAAGACGGCATCGGCAAATACTTCGAACGCGGCGGTCAGGACGCCGAGGTCGTGGTGTCCAAGGACGGCCACGGCTTCAAGGTCGACTGCTGGGTGCGATTGGCCTCGGGCCAAAGTCTGGTGACGACCGGCATGGGCGGCGACGCCCATTCGGCCTTCGCTGACAGTCTTCACAAGCTCGAGACCCGGGTCCGACGCTACAAGCGCCGTCTCAAGGACCATCATATCGGGCCCAAGCGCCTGTCGCCCGAGAAGACCGAAATGGCCGCCGCCGAGGTGGCGCGGTCAATCGTTCTGCGCGATCCGGGCTCTGTCGAGGATGATGCCTTCGGTGAGGCCGGGCGTCCTGACGAACATCCGCCCGAGGGCATGGTCATCGCCGAGACGGACACCGAGCTGAAGCTCATGACCGTCGGCCAGGCCGTGCTGGAACTCGACATGACCGGTTATCCGGTCTCGGTTTTCCGTAATGCCGGCCATGGCGGAGTCTCGATCGTCTATAAGCGACCGGACGGCAATATCGGCTGGATCGACCCCCAGAGAACGCGTTCATCGAACGGGAAGAGTTAGTCGCTAGTCTTGTCTCAACGCCCGAACGCCCTTAGGGGCAGGAACAGGCGAGGAGACTGAGCCACGGACAAAGCATCCGTGGCCCCGGGGTAAGTCTGGGGAGTTGTATGGATATCGCCGAACTGGTGTCGCCTGCGACCGTGGCTGTGCGCACGGGCGCCTCGACCAAGCGTCAGTTGATGAACATGCTGGCCGAACTGGCCGCGCCCGTCCTCGGCGCGCCGGAAAAGGTCCTGTTCGAAGGTCTTATGGAGCGCGAGGCGCTTGGCTCGACCGGCCTGTCGGGCGGGGCGGCCGTGCCGCACGCCCGTTCGCCGCTGATCGACCGCGTGGCCGGCGTCTTCATCAAGCTGGAACAGCCGTTGGAGTTCGAGGCGCTGGATGACCGCCCGGTCGACCTGGTCTTCGCCCTCTTCGCTCCGACCGAGGCGGGGGCTGATCACCTGCGCGCCCTGGCTGCGGTATCGCGCCTCCTGCGCCGGGCCGAGGTGCGTGAACAGCTGCGCCGCGCCCAGACCGCCGACGGCCTGTTCGCCATGCTGGCGCACCGGGTCGAAGCCGACGCCGCCGCCTAAGGCTAAGAAAGCGTTAGCCATTCGGCCTTCGCGGTAAACCCGATCTTCACCCGATCGCGCTAGAACCTGTCCCAGAACGAGCCACGCCCGAAGAGGCGAGGCCGCTAGATGTGATGGGGTTCTTCATGGCCAAGACGGTTCTCGTCATCGACGACGATCCGACCCAGCGCCGCCTGATCCAGGCCGTGCTCGAGCGCGAAGGCTTCGCCTTCGAAAGCGCGGAGTCCGGGCCGGCCGGCCTGGACCGACTGGCCCGCGGTGGCGTCGACGTCGTTCTGCTCGACATGGTCATGCCGCAGATGCCGGGGCTGGAAGTCCTCCAGCAGGCGCGGCTTTCGGGTGTGGCCTGCCCAGTCATCATCCTGACAGCCAACGCCGGGATCGAGACGGTGGTCGAGGCCATGCGCGCGGGCGCCCAGGACTTCTTCGTCAAGCCGGCCTCGCCGGAACGGATTGTCGTGGGGGTGCGCAACGCCCTGCAGATGGGCGACCTGACCGCCGAGGTCAGCCGCCTGAAGAAACATACTTCGGGCCGTCTGGGCTTTGACGACCTGGTCGGGACCTCGCCCGCCATGCAGCTGGTCAAGCGCATGGGCGCGCGGGCGGCTCAGTCAAACATTCCCGTCCTGATCACCGGGGAAAGCGGCGTCGGCAAGGAAGTCATTGCGCGCGCCCTGCACGGCGCCTCGGACCGCGCCGGCAGGCCGTTCGTAGCTGTGAACTGCGGCGCCCTTCCGGCCAATCTGGTGGAATCGATCCTGTTCGGTCACGAGAAGGGCTCCTTCACCGGTGCGACGGACAAGCATCTGGGCAAGTTCAAGGAGGCCGACGGCGGCACTCTGTTCCTCGACGAGGTCGGCGAGCTGCCGCTCGACATGCAGGTCAAGCTGCTCCGCGCACTCCAGGAGGGCGAGATCGACCCGGTCGGCGCCAAGCGCGCGGTCAAGGTGGATGTGCGGATCCTGTCGGCCACCAATCGCGATCTCCAGTCCCAGGTCTCGGCCGGGACATTCCGCGAGGACCTGTTCTATCGCCTGAACGTATTCCCGATCGAGGCGCCGTCCCTGCGCGAACGCCGCGACGACATCCCGGCCCTGGTCGAGCACTTCGTCACCCGCTTCAATGTCGAGGAAGGCCGCCGCATCGCCGGCGCTGCGCCTGAAACCGTGCGCATGCTTCAAGGGTTCGACTGGCCCGGCAACGTGCGCCAGCTCGAGAACGCGGTCTACCGGGCCATCGTGCTCGCCGACGGCGCCTATCTCCAGCCGCATGATTTCCCGTCGATTTCGGGCCTGAACCCGCCGGCGCCGGACGAGGCCGCCCCGATCATGGGAGAGACGCCGATCCGCCTGCCGGAAGATCTGCCGCCTCTGCCGGACAGTCCGGTCAAGTTCCTGGACGACCGGGGCCACCTGCGGACCCTGGAATCCATCGAGCGTGACCTGATCCAGCACGCCATCGAGGTCTATGCCGGACACATGTCGGAGGTCGCCCGCCGGCTCGGCATCGGACGCTCAACGCTGTATCGCAAGGTTCGCGAACAGGGGCTCGAAGAGATCGTCGCCCGTCTGGGCTAGCCGGCCTAGCGTCCCCCGAGGGCGCCGATGGTCTCGAGCTCGCGTGAGCCGTTCTCGACAGATGGCTCGATCTCGGTCGCCTCGAGCCATTCGTTCCAGCTGACGATCAGCACCCAGTCCGGCCGGGCCGCGATGGCGGCGTCGGCCATCATCTCCAGGGTGCGACCCGAGCGCCGAGGAGTGGTTGGCCGGTCCCCGGTTCGACTATCGAGCCGCCGGTCGTCGTAGCCCGGCAGGATCGTGGCTGTGGTCACTGCGAGCCCTGCCTGCGCAAGGACCCAGCGTCTGATCCACCGTCTCGCGCGCGTCGCAAATCCGACGATCCAGCCATCGGTCTGGAACTGCATGGAATAGATGTGCAACGCTTCGAAGTGGCGGCGGCGCTCGGCGATCTCATCCTCGGTATTGGCCGGACCCACTACGGCGAAGGGCGATGCGGCCGACCGTTGATGGAGGGCCCGGGCCTCGGCCCAGCCGTCTTCACCCAGCTGCTGCCAGACCCGATCGAAAACAAAGACGCAGGGGCGGCCATCCAGCCTCAGCCAGGCCGGCGATTGCGCGAACCGCGCACTCAGGCCGTCGAGGCGGCGGGCCAGCGCCTCGGACGAGCCGCCGTCGCTCTCGATATAGGCAGTGACCGAAAAGCCTGGGGGCGCCGCGGCGATCAGGCCCTGTAGTACGCGATCGCGGCGATCGCCCTCGCCATCCCAGCTGGTGATGAAGCCGGTGATCCCGGCCGATCGCGCCTGGTCAATCTGGCGCGCGATGACTGCAGGGTCGGCGCTATCATATAGACCGCCCCGAGGCAGGTTCGGATGATTGCGCCCCCCGTCCGCCGAGACGCCCCAGCCCTCGTCGGCGCCGTACCAGCCGTAGTGGAAGGCCAACACCTGTCGATAGGAGCGGGCGCAGGCCGCAAGCGGCGCCGCCATCACACTCGCCAGTGCGCCAAGCAGGGTCCGGCGCCTCATGTCTCCGGATCCTTGCGACGAAACCGCCCCTTGGGCTTTTCCCCGCGCGCCTTGGCGGCGATTTCCTTGAGCTTGCGCCCCTGAAGGGCCGACAGGGCCTGGCCGGGCGAGCCGAGGTCCGGATCGCCGAAGGCGCGTCCATGGGTCTGGATGCGTTCGGACACGCTGTCGATGAACTCGCCCTCCCAGTCGGACAGGGCGATGCCCGCCTTGTCGGCGGCGCGCTTGGCGCGCCTAAGCGTGTTGATGGCCTTGCGCTGGGCGGCCTTTCGCTCTGCCTCGAATGGGCTGGGGCGCGGCTTGTCCGGTTTCGGCGCGGTCTTGCGGGACAGGCCCGTCGCCGGCCATTCGGGGCGGTCCTTGCGCGCGCCGAAGCCGGAGCGCTTCAGGTTCAGATCTCGCCGATGGCCGAGAGGTAGAGATCCAGGATCGCTTCCTCTTCCTGGCGCTTGGCCTTGTCCTGCTTGCGGATGCGCACGACCTTGCGCAGCACCTTGACGTCGTAGCCCTCGCCCTTGGCTTCGGCGAAGACCTCCTTGATGTCTGCGGCGACGGCAGCCTTGTCTTCTTCAAGGCGCTCGATGCGTTCGATGATGGTGCGCAGGCGGCCTTGCGCCGCAGCGGTCAGGACGTCGGGGTTCGAGAAGGCGGCGTCGTCAGCCACGGGCGGTGCTCCGCAAAAACAGGGTGAACAGGCGGCTGTCCTAGCCCCGATAGGGGGCAGGCCTCAACCGCCGCAAACGAAACAGGCCCCGGACAAACGCCCGAGGCCTGTGGAAACTTTCGTGGATAAGGCCGCGCCGGTCCGGCGCGTGAAGGGCTCAGCCCTGCTTGGCCTTGAAACGCGGGTCCGTCTTGTTGATCACATAGACCTTGCCCTTGCGGCGCACGATCTTGCAGTCCCGGTGACGGGTCTTGAGGGACTTGAGCGAGCTGCGGACCTTCATGGTCTTGTTCCGGGCTAGGCGTTCAAAAAAGACGAGCGCCGCGAGGGGGCTCGCGGCGGAGCGGGGTCTATATGCAAACAGTGGCGGCGTGTCAACGGACGGGCGAACGCGGCCATCGGTCGCTTCGCGCCCCACGCGCTTGTGATTGAAGCGTTTAGGAAATGCCCGTTAGGCTGACCATCATGAAAATGACGTCGCGTCTGATCCTGTGTCTGGTTGTGGCCGCCTGCGCACCTATGGCCCCGGCTCCCGAGGTGGTGCTGCCGGTCCCCGCGCCGCCGCCGCCGGCCACAGAACCGGCGCCGACCCCGCCTCCGGCCACGTCGAGCGACCAGCCCACCCCGACCGAAGTCATGGAGTTCAACGCCTGGCGCGACAGCTTCATCGCGCGCCGAGCGGGCGCCAACCGCGCCGCCTGGGAGCGCGAGCTTGCTGGCCTGTCGCCCGACATGCGCGTCGTGCAGCGCGACCAGTCCCAGCCCGAGTTCTCTCGCGGGACCGGTGACTATATCTCGCGCGCCATCACCCAGGACCGCATCCAGCAGGGCGTCAGCCGCATCGGCTCCAGCCCCTGGATGAACGGTATCCAGGATCAGTACGGCGTGCCCAAGTCGATCCTTGTGTCGATCTGGGCCCAGGAAAGCGCCTTCGGCCGCATCCAGGGCGACTTCGACGTCGTGCGCTCGCTCGCGACCCTGGCTTGGGAAGGCCGTCGTCGCGAATGGGCCGAGGGCCAGCTGGCCGACGCCCTGCGCATCGTCACAGAAGGCCGCCGCGACCGCGCCCGCCTGCTGGGCAGCTGGGCCGGGGCCATGGGCCAGACCCAGTTCATGCCTGACAACTATCTGCGCCTGGCGCGTGATGGGAACGGCGACGGCGTCGTCGATATCTGGGGCTCCGATCAGGACGCCCTAGCCTCGGCCGCCAATCTTCTGTCCACGGCCGGCTGGCGCCGCAACCAGCGCTGGGCCCTGGAAGTGACCCTGCCGAACGGCTTCGACTACAGCCTGACGGATTCCGAGAGCCGCCCCTGGAGCTTCTGGCGCGAGCGGGGTGTCCAGACGGTCGGCGGCGTCATGCTGAGCGACGCCGAGGCACTGGAGAACGCCACCATCCTGCTGCCGTCGGGCGCGGGCGGGCCGGCCTTCCTGGCTCTGCCGAACCACTATGTGATCCGGCGCTACAACAACTCGGTCAGCTATGCCCTGTCGATCGGCCTGCTGGCCGACGCGATGGACGGTCGCCCAGGTGTTTCGCGTCCGTGGCCCAATGAAGAGCCGATCTCGCGCGATCAGGCCTTCGGCCTGCAGCGGGGCCTCGCCGCCCTCGGCTATGACCCCAACGGTATCGACGGGGTCATCGGCTCCGGCACGCGCCGGGCCCTGCGTCAGTACCAGGCGGCGCGCGGCCTGATCGCCGACGGCTATGTCACCACGGCCGTCATCGCCCGGGTCCGGGCCGAGGCGGGCGTCTGATCACTCGCCCGAACAGCGAAGTTTCACCGTTTTTCCGCCGCAGTCGCAGCCAAGGATGGCTTCACGCCGTTTATCCGGCGTCATCTGAGGGAGACTGACACCATGCGCGCCTATGTCCTCGCCGCCGGCCTGGCGGCCGCCCTTGGCCTCTCCGCCTGCGCCACCTCCGGCCAGCCGCAACCCACCTATTCCGAACAGGTGGCCGAGCTTCGCGCATCCTGCGACGCCCGCGGCGGCATCCTGACGCCCATCGCCGGCTCGACCGGTCCGAACGCGGCCAATGACTATGCTTGCGAAATTCGCGGCGGCGGTTCGGGCCGTCTGAACTAGGCTTCGGCGCTGGGCATCACGCCCGCGTTGATCGCGATCCGGCCCAGCAGGCCCTTGACGATCAGGTCCAGAGCCGTGCCCTCGCGATAGTCGGCGGCAGCCACGAAGTTCACCCGGTCTTCCGAGATCAGGCTGTAGAGCTTGTTCTGGTCACGCTCGGAGTTGCGCGGATCATAGACGGCGATCGAATAGCCGCCCTTGGAATGCATCATCTTCATGGTCGGCACGTCGGTGTCGCCGTCGCCCAGGAAAATCATCCGGTCGAAGGGGACCGGGCGATCCTCGTCGGCCGTGAAACGGTTGATCCGTTCGTGCTCGAAGTGGTTCAGCACGCCCTTGTTGATGCGGAACAGGTACTGGGTCTTGGTGGTGTAGTTCACGCCCACCGCCGGCCAGATGGCGGCGCCGGATTCGTCGTAGACGAACTTGGAGGCGAAGACGTGGGTGAACTCCGGCCGGATCGGACAGCCCTCGATCATCTCCTCCAGCCCGGCCGAGATGATGTAGTGGTCGATATCCAGGCCATAGCGGGCGCCGAAGGCGTTGATCCGCTCGAACCAGCCCGGGCCGGTCAGGTCGGTCTTCAGCCCGTCGAACAGCTTGACGTCCTGGCCGTGCTCCTCGAGCAGCCGGCGCGTGATCGGCTCGCCGTTCTCGGCGGCGCGGGCCAGCATCAGCTGCATGTACATAAGGATGTTGTCGCCGTCGGCCTCGCGGGTCAGGCGGTCGGCCTCGCCCCAGAAGTCGCCCACGCCCATGCCGATGGACGGAATGAAGGTGACTTCCTGCATGTTCCCCCGCGCGAGGGTGCCGTCGAAGTCGTAGATCAGGGCGGTCTTGAGGAGCGGGGTCTGGGTCATGGGTCCGGACGCGACAGGTTTTGCGCCGCCTCCTAGCACCAAAACGCCGAACGCCTAACCGGCGTCGAGTTGCAACTCGGGCGAGGCGCCGTCGAGCGCGGCGTGGATCGGCAGCTCGATGATGAAGGTCGCGCCCTGGCCGGGCTCGCTCTCCAGGGCCACGCCGCCGCCGTGCATCTCCGCCAGAGCCTTGACCAGCGCCAGGCCCAGACCCGGTCCGCCCCGATCACGGCCGACATAGCGGTCGAACACATGGGCCTGTTTGTGGAAGGGCACGCCCCGGCCCGTGTCGGACACCCGGATGCGGATCCGCTCGCCGTCGCGCTCGACCGCCAGGCCGACACGCCCGCCGGCCTCCACCGCCCGCAGGGCGTTGTCGCCCAGCTGGTCCAGCATCTGGGACAGGCGCGCGGCGTCCCCGCGGATCAGGCCGATTTCGGGACTGCAGTCGACCACCAGGTCCGCCGCCTTGGCCGCCACGCGCGGCCCCAGACGGTTAGCGGCCTCCTCGACCAGTTCGCAGACCGCCACATCGCCCAGCGCCAAGGCCATTTCGCCCGCGTCGATCTCGGCCATGTCCAGCACATCGTCGATCGAACGCGCCAGCTGACCGGCGGCGGCCCGCACCGACGACAGATGCTGGCGGGCCCGATCAGGCAGGCCCGAACCCTCGACCTCCAGCAGTTCTGCGTAGCCGACGATGGTCGTCAGCGGCGTGCGCAGTTCATAGGAGACATTGCCCACGAACTCGCGCTTGAGGCGCTCAGCCTCTCCCAGAGCCGCCTCGCGCTGGGCCAGGGCGTCTTCCAGTTCGCGTCGGGCGGTGATGTCGGAAAAGGCGATCAGGGTCGCGCCGTCGGGCAGCGGGCGGGTCTGCCAGGCGACGATGCGTCGATCGGCCAGCCGTGTCTCGCCCGAGACCGGGGCGCGGCTCTCGGGGTCGGGATCGGCGACCCGGGCCTTCAACTCGCTCCACAGGGCCGGCTCCGGCAGCAGGGTCCGGCACAGGGCCGCGACCGCCTCGAAGCCGCCGGCATCGTCCAGCTGTTCGCCCGACAGGCTCCAGAACCGCTCGAAGGCGTCGTTGCGCAACCGCAGCCGTCCGTCCGAGCCGAACACGGCGACCGCATCATTCAGCTTGTCGAGTGTGGCCTGCTGGACGTTCAGCAAGGCGTTGTATTCCGCCCGCAACTTCAGTTCGTCGGTGATGTCGGCGAACAGCAGCAGGATGCCGCCCAGCGGGTGCGGCTGGCGCACGACCCTGAGGGTCCGGCCATCGGGCAGCGGCCAGACGTCGTCAGGTGCCACCTCGGTCGAGCCGTAGAAGTCCAGCTCCTTGGCCTTCCACACCGGATAATCGACGGTTTCAGGCAGTTTCCTGCGCTGGCGCAGCCGGTCCAGCACCTCGGCGTGGGTCGGCCGCTCATCCAGCCAGGCGGCGTCCAGGCCGAACAGGGTCCGGAAGGCCGAGTTGTGATAGGCGACCCGCCGGTTGGGCCCGAAGATGGCCACGGCGTCGTCCAGATGATCCAGAGTCTCGTCGTGGGCGGAGACAGTGCGCCGCAACTGTTCGCGGGTTTCCTCGGCCTCGGTGACGTCCAGCGCCATCGACAGGACCTCGGCCTCGCCGACGGGTTCGGCGGTCATGCGCCAGGCGCGCCGCTGGCCGCCGAGACCGGCCCAGCGGAAGCGTTCAACGCGACGGCCGCTTTCCAGCGCTTCCTGGGCCAGGGTCTGGCCGTCGCGGTCGAAGGCTGCGCCCGCCGCGCGCGCGGCCTCGATCGACGGCTGCTCGACCGCCTCCAGCCAGGCGCGGTTGGCCCAGACCAGTCCGCCGCCCGCGTCGGTGATCCAGGCGGGCAGGGGCAGGGCGTCGGCCAGGGCTGATCCACGAGTGTCGCCGGCGATTCCAGCCTCTGCTGCGGCGTCCAGCCGAAGCCACACCGCGCCGCCCAACGCGCGGCCCTCCACACCCAGTGGGCCAGTGGAGCCCTGAATGGTGAAACGGCAGCTCTCGCCCTTCTCGACCAGGGCCGTCAGCCTCTGGGTCGTATCGGCGGCCTGATCGGCCAGGGCGTGCAGGACGGTGCGGGCCAGGGCGTCGCCGTCCTCGACGAGCTCCAGGCCCAGGGCGGTGGCGCAGATGTCGAGGGCTTCGCGGCCGGCGGCCAAACGGGCTTCGCCATCCTCGATGCGGATCACTGCGCCTTCAAAGGCCTCGGCCGCACCGCGCGCGTCAGCCAGGACACGCTCCCCGGAGACCTCGCGCCGGGACAGCTCCGCTTCACGGCGTCTGATATCCACGCGTGCTCGCCAGGCCCAGACCGTCACGGCCAGGGCCAGCCCGACGGAGCCCGCCGAAGCGACATAGGCGATGTCCATGGGCGCCATTCGAACCGGTCCCCGCCGCCACCAGAAGCGATTCGGAGCACCATAGCCTAATCCGCCCGCTTGTCCGCCGCCCGTTTCGATCCGATATCGGGGCCATGACCCTGGCGCCCTCAATTGACGACATGGCCGAAATGGCCGAGGCGGCGTTGCTGCGCCTGCCCGAGCCCTTCCGCACCGCCGCCGGGCCGGTGGTGATCCGTGTGCTGGACTTCGCCGAGGCGGCCCTGCTCGAGGAGATGGGCATCGAGGATCCGTTCGAGCTGACCGGCCTCTATTACGGCGTCGACCTGACCCAGGCCTCTGTCAGCGACCCCAGCCCGCGTCCGGCCGAGGTTTTCCTGTACCGCCGGCCTATCCTGGATGAGTGGGTCGAGCGCGGCGACGTCAGTCTTCCTGACCTCGTGGAACACGTTCTGGTGCACGAGATCGGCCACCACTTCGGCCTCTCGGACGATGACATCCACGCCATCGAGGACGACCGGCGCTAGCGCCGCCGTTCGCTGGGCATTATAGGGTCTCCTCCGGCCGCAGCGGCATAACAGGACTGCATGCGTATTCTTCTGGCGACGGACGCCTGGGAACCCCAGGTCAACGGCGTGGTTCGCACCCTTTCGCGGACCATGGCCGAGTGCCAAGCGATGGGCCATGAGGTCCTTGCGGTCACGCCTGACCAGTTCAAGACCATTCCTTGCCCGACCTATCCGGAAATTCGCCTCGCGCTCGGCGCCGAGGAGGAGATCCGCGAGAAGATGCGCGCCTTCGAGCCCGAGGCGGTCCACATCGCCACCGAAGGGCCGATCGGCATCGCCACGCGGCGGATCTGCCTGGAATGGAAGCTGCCGTTCACGACCAGCTACCACACCAAATTCCCCGAATATGTCTCGGCCCGTTTCCCCGTGCCGGTTCAGGTCGGCTACGCTTATATGCGCTGGTTCCACAAGCCGTCGGGTCGGCTGATGGTGGCGACCCCGACGCTGCGCGACGAACTGGTCAAGCACGGTTTCCGCAATGTCTCGCCCTGGACGCGCGGCGTGGACACCGAGCTTTTCCATCCGGACCGCGAGAGCATCTTCCCGGCCGACTGGGCTCGGCCAATCTGGCTGAACGTCGGCCGCGTGGCGGTCGAGAAGAACATCGAGGCCTTCGCCGAGCTGGACCTGCCCGGCACCAAGGTCATCGTCGGGGACGGCCCGGCCAAGGCGGACCTCGAAAACCGCTATCCCGAGGTCAAATTCACCGGGGCCATGTTCGGCGAGGACCTGGCGCGCGCCTTTGCGGACGCTGACGCCTTCGTTTTCCCGAGCTGGACCGACACCTTCGGCCTGGTGATCCTTGAGGCCATGGCGGCCGGTACCCCCGTGGCGGCCTATCCGGCCCACGGCCCGATCGACATCATCCCGGGCTCAGGCGCCGGCGCTATCGACGACGATCTGAAGACCGCCTGCATGGAATGCCTAAAGCTCGACCGTAAGGCCGTGCGGGCCTATGCCGAGAAGTTCTCATGGCGGGCCTCGGCTGAGGAATTCGTGCGCAATCTTCAGCCTCAGCCCGAGGCGGAGAAGGTTCGCTTCTGGCGTCGTCTCCGGCGGCTGGCCCGGCTGCGTCGGCGCGCCGCGGCGGCCTGAGGCCGCAGGCGCGGAACCGTCCGCCGCCGGACAGAGGAACGGCCAGGCTTCGGATGGGTTAGACTGTCTGACCGGGGCTCACTTCGATCCGGAGGATCGCCATGAAAAAACTGTTGCTCGCCGTCGCCAGCGCGTTGGTCCTGTCGGCCTGCGCCACGCCCACCACCTACGCCCCCGAGGGCTATGGCGGTCAGCGCGGGGGCTATGCCGAACAACGCCTGCAGGCTGATCGCTGGGCCGTCGCCTTCTCGGGCAACTCCCTGACCAGCCGTGATACGGTGGAAATGTACCTGCTCTACCGGGCCGCGGAGCTGACGCTCCAGTCCGGCTATGACTGGTTCCTCACCGATTTCCGGGCTACCGATGCGGACACCCGCTACTACGGCAGCCCCGATCCCTGGTTCCGCGGCGCCTACGGCCCGTACTGGGGGCCCAGCTGGCGCTTCTACCGCGGCGGCTACTGGTCGCGCTGGGACCCGTGGTACCGCGACGTCGATGTCCGCGAGGTGACCCGCTACGAGGCCCGCGCCGAGATCGTCATGGGCCAGGGTTCGCGACCGGTCGGCGACAGCCACGCCTTCGATGCGCGCGAGATCATCGCCAACCTGGGCCCGCGGATCGCCCGGCCCGGCGCCTACTGACCTGACGGCGGCTTAGAACTGGATCGGCTTGAGCCGGCGCTTGTTGACGTGATCGGCCGGCTGTCCCCCCGGCGCCTCGGGCGGCAGCTCACCCTTGAAGTAGAAGCGCTGCCAGGCCTCCTTGACGGCCTCGGGGTCGGCGTTGGCCAAGCGGCGGTTGAACTCGCCTCGCTGCCTGTTCCACGCCTCGAACTGGCCGTGCAGTTCTGGGTCCTGACGCAATTGGCGCAGGCGCGGCTGGACCTGCTCCATGGCCCGGTTCTGGATCAGGGTGATGAAGCAGAAGGGCTCGCCCTTCTCCCACTTCACCCGCCCTGGTCGGGTGAAGATCCAGTTCATGGTGAAGGGGAACGGAAGCCAGTCAGTCTCGACCAGACCAGTCAGGGGCTGGATCCCGTCCTTGACGTGGTTGGGCGGACCCGAGGTCCACATCGACCAGCCCGGCGGCGAGCGGAACAGATAGCCCGGATGGAAGGTCACCACGCCGCCGGCGAAGTGCGAGGTGATGAAATGCTGCTGGTCCGGGATGGCCCGGTTGAAGTGAAAGGTGATGTCCGCCTGGGTCTTGCCGCCGGTCCACTCGATCTCGAAGTCGTAGGGCGACAGGATTTCCCACCCCGTCGTATTGGCCATGGTCAGCGGCAGGCATTTGTACGGATGGCGGTTGGAGAAGTTGTCCATCCAGCGCCGTTGCGGATTGCCGGGTACGATCTCCGGCGGGCGGGAGCCCATGGGATAGCAGAGCAGTTCCATGAGATTCCCCTAGCCTTGGCCGACCGGCGCCGTAAAGCGTGGCCATGCCCCTGACCCGCGACGAATTCATCGCTTGGCTCGATGAGCAGGCCCTGCCGCACCGGACGGTCGAGCATCCGGCTGTGTTCCGGGTCGATGAGGGACACGACATCAAGGCCGACATGCCCGGCGCCCACACCAAGAACCTGTTCCTCAAGGACAAGAAGGGCCGGCTGTGGCTGATCTCGGCCCGTCAGGACACGGTGGTGGACCTCAAGCGCGCCGACCGGGTCATCGGCTCGGCCCGGCTGTCTTTCGGAAACGAGGGCCTGCTCAAGGATGTGCTGGGGCTGACGCCGGGCTCGGTCACGGCCTTCGGCCTGATCAACGACACCGACCGTCAGGTGACCTTCGTGCTCGACCGGGCGCTCTGGGACGCCGATCTGGTCAACTTCCATCCGCTTCTGAATACCGCCACGACCGCCATGGATCAGGCGACCTTCCGCGCCTTCCTGACGCGGATCGGCGTCGAGCCCATCGTCGTGGACTTCGAGGCGATGGCGGTCGTGGCCTAGCCGACGGCCGCCTTCTGCAGGGCGAACAACTCGTCGCAGCCGATGCCGGCCAGTTCGAACAGCCGGTCGAACTCGGCGCGGGAGAAGCCGCGCTTCTCGCCGGTGGCCTGGATCTCCACGATCCCGCCCTGTCCCGTCAGGACGAAGTTGGAATCCGCCTCGGCCGAGGAATCCTCATCATAGTCCAGGTCCAGAACCGGCTCGTCCCTGAACACGCCGCAGGACACCGCCGCCACCTGATCGATGATCGGGTCGGTCGTCAGCACGCCCTTTTCCTTCAGCGCCTTGACCGCCAGGGACATGGCCACCCAGGCGCCGGTGATCGAGGCCGTGCGGGTGCCGCCGTCGGCCTGGATCACGTCGCAGTCGATCAGGATCTGGCGCTCGCCCAGCGCCTTCAGATCAACGACGGCGCGTAGTGAGCGGCCGATCAGCCGCTGGATCTCCTGCGTGCGGCCCGACTGCTTGCCGGCCGCGGCTTCGCGGCGGCCGCGCGTGTGGGTGGCGCGGGGCAGCATGCCGTATTCCGCTGTCACCCAGCCCTGGCCCTTGCCACGCAGCCACGGCGGCAGGCTTTCCTCGACCGAGGCGGTGACGAGAACCTTGGTGTGGCCGAACGAGACCAGGCACGAGCCTTCGGCGTATCGGTTCACGCCCGTCTCCAGCGTGACGGAGCGCATCTGCTCGGGGCGGCGGTCGGACGGGCGCATGGTTCACTCGCAAAGGCTTGAAGGCGAAGGCCAGCGGCCTATCCTATCGGAGTGAGCTTCGCCACCGACAAACCCGTCATCACCCTGCGTCCGGCCGTCGCCGCAGACGCCGCCCTCCTGGCGAAGTGGGACGGCGAGCCGCATGTCATCGCCTGCGTGACCGACAATCCCGAAGCCTCGACGGCCTTCGTAGGCGCGGACTGGAACGCTGAACTGGCCAGCCAGTCCGACGTCTTCCAGTACTACATCGCCGAAGCAGATGGCCGGCCGATCGGCGCCATGCTCGACATCGACCCCTCGCGCGAGCCTTACGGCTACTGGGGCGACTGTCCGGGCGACCTGCGCGCCCTCGACATCTGGATCGGCGAGGCCGATGCGCTGAACCAGGGATTCGGCACGGCCATGATGAGCCAGGCTATCGATGCCTGCTTCTCCAGGCCTGAGGTCAAGGCCATCGTCATCGACCCCCTGACCTCAAACGTCGAGGCACACCGGTTCTATCAACGCCTCGGATTCATCCCCGAGGGCCGCCGAATCTTCAAGGATGAGGACGACTGCCTCGTCCATCGGCTGACCCGCGCGGATTGGGAGACGCGCGCATGACCCCCTTTCAGCCGCCATCGCCGGCCGCTCCCGGCCTCGCGGGACTCGACGCCCGGGCCCGCGACATCTTCCGCCGGATCGTCGAATCCTATCTCGAAACCGGCGACCCGGTCGGCTCGCGCACCCTGTCGCAAGGCGGCATCCAGCTGTCGCCGGCCTCGATCCGCAACACCATGCAGGACTTGACCCATCTGGGCCTGCTGGCGGCGCCCCATACCTCAGCCGGTCGCCTGCCGACCCATGCGGGCCTGCGCCTGTTCGTGGACGGCCTGCTGGAGATCGGCGACCTGACCACCGAGGAACGCCGCGCCGTCGACGCCCGCTTGATCGGCAAGGGGCGGGGCTTCGACGAGGCGCTGGAGGCGGCGTCGGACCTTCTGTCGGGCCTCGCCGGTGGCGCGGGCGTGGTTGCCGCCCCGGTCCGTGAGGCCGGGGTCAAGCACGTGGAGTTCGTCTCTCTGGCCCCGGATCAGGCTCTGGTGGTGCTCGTCTTCGACGACGGGGCGGTCGAGAATCGCCTGATGCGACTGGCCCCCGGCGTCACGCCCTCCAGCCTGCAGGAAGCGTCCAACTTCCTGAACGCCCGTTTGCGAGGCCGGACCCTGGCCGATGCGCAGCGGGAAATGGCCGCCGAACTCAAGGCGGCCCGCGCCGCACTGGATGAGACCGCCGCCCGGCTGGTCGAGGATGGTCTGGCCGGCTGGTCCGGCGGCGAGGCCCGCGACCGGGCCCTGATCGTCCGGGGACGGGCCAATCTTCTCTCCGACGCCTCGGCCCTCGCGGATCTGGAGCGCGTGCGCCAGCTGTTCGAGGATCTCGAGGAGAAGGAACAGCTGATCGGCCTGCTCGACGGGGTGCGAGAGGCCCAGGGGCTGCGCATTTTCATCGGCTCGGAAACGCGATTGTTCTCACTTTCGGGTTCCGCCGTCGTCGCGGCGCCCTATATGACCGGCCGACAGAAGGTGGTCGGTGCGATCGGAGTGATCGGACCGGCCCGGTTGAACTACGCCCGCGTCATTCCGTTGGTGGACTACACCGCGCGAGTGCTGGGCCGCATGCTGGACGGACAGGACTGAAGTGACCGACACGCCTGAAAACGATTTCGACGAAGCCGAGCTGAACGCCGAAGCCGGCCTGGATGCCACGCCTGAGGACGACCTAGCGCCGCTGGACGCCGTCATCGCCGAGCGCGACGACTGGAAGGACAAGGCCATGCGCCTAGCCGCCGAGGTGGAGAACATCAAGCGCCGCACCGAGCGCGAGGCCAATGACGCGCGCGCCTATGCGATCCAGCGTTTCTCCCAGGCCCTGCTGGGCGTGGCCGACAACCTCCAGCGCGCCATTCAGGCCGCCCCCCAGGACTCGACCGACGCCGGTGTCACGGGTCTGGTGACCGGTCTGGAGATGACCGAGAAGTCGCTGCTGCAGGCCTTCGAGGCCAACGGCCTGACACGCGTGGCGCCGGGCCCCGGCGAAAAGTTCGATCCGAACGTCCATCAGGCGGTGACCGAACAGCCCTCGGCCGATGTGCCGCCCGGCACCGTCATCCAGACCTTCCAGCCGGGCTATGTGCTCTACGGACGCACCGTGCGCCCCGCCATGGTGATTGTGGCCGCCAAGGGCGGCGCGGCCGCCGCCCCCGGCTCCACCGTGGACACCCAGGCCTAGGCGTTGGCCGGCTTCTGGCCGCGCAGCCACAGGCAGTAGCCCAGGGTTGCGATCAGACCCAACGCCACCGCGCCCGTGCCGAGGGTCAGAGCCACCTGTGTCGGTGCGAAGGCCCAGGTCCCGGCATAGACCAGGCCGCTCAGGACCATCGACCAGCCGGTGAAGCGGTGGACCCGCTGTGCATGGACGCTCGGGGTGAAGGTCTTGGGCGCCCGGTTGCCGTACCAGACCACCATCAGGCCGATGGAACCCATGACGATTCGCTGGACCGTCTCCGGGTCGATCAAACCCTGCTGACGGGCGAAGGTGGCGGCCAAGGCCGCGCCGATCAGTCCCGCCGCGATGGCGAGGCTCTTGACGACATCCGCGTTCATCGGGGCGTCTCCTTTTCTGTTTCCGTCGCCTCGGCGGCCCCGCCGAACGACTGCACGAAGCCCAGCAGCGCCTCTTCGAGCACCGAGAGTTTCAGGTGATAGATGACCGACTTGCCGGCCTTCTCGGCATGGACCAGGTCGGCCTCCTTCAGCACCGCGAAGTGCGCCGACATGGTCGGTCTGGACACGTCGAAACGGTCGCTGATCTCGCCCGCGCTCATCGGGCCGGACCGCAGAAGCTGCAGCACCCGCCGGCGTGTCGGATCGGAAAGGGCTTTGAAGACCTGGCTCATGAATCGATAATTAGCTAATCATCGAAACGAGTCAAGCCAAGGCGGCCGCATCGGGCTTCGAGCGGCGTAACTGATTGAAAAATCAGCGCCTAGAAGGCTTCACCCAGATAGACGCGGCGCACTTCTGGGTTGGAGATGATCTCTGAAGGCGTGCCTTCGAACAGCACCTCGCCGCCATGGATGATCGAGGCGCGGTCGATGATGTCCAGCGTCTCGCGCACATTGTGGTCGGTGATCAGCACGCCGATGCCGCGCGTGGCCAGATAGACGATGACCTCGCGGATGTCGGCGATAGCCAGCGGGTCGATCCCGGCGAACGGCTCGTCCAGCAGCATGAAGCTGGGCTCGGACGCCAGGGCCCGCGCGATTTCGACCCGACGACGCTCGCCCCCCGACAGGCCTAGGGCCGAGGCCCGCCTCAGGTGGCTGATACGCAGTTCGTCCAGCAGACGGTTGGTGTCTTCCAGCGCCTTGGTGCGGTCACGCTCGCGCATCTCCACGACCGACAGCACATTCTCCTCGACCGTCATGCCGCGGAAGATCGAGGCTTCCTGGGGCAGGTAGCCGACGCCCAGGCGGGCGCGCTGGTACATCGGCTGGCCGGTGATGTCCTCGCCGTCCAGCCAGATCGTGCCGTACTCGGCCGGGACCAGGCCCGTGATCATGTAGAAGCAGGTGGTCTTGCCCGCGCCGTTGGGGCCGAGCAGGCCCGCGACCTCGCCCCGCCTCAGGCGCAGCGACACGCTCTTGACCACCGCCCGGCCGCCGAAGGAGCGGCCGATGGAGTCGACGAAGAGGCCTTCGCGGTCGGGCGAGACGTCGCCCAGCCCGATGATCGGTTGGCTGGTCAAGCGGAGGCCTTAGCTTTCGTCCGGATAGAAGACGCCGCGCACCCGGCGCCCGGCGTTGGTGGGGGCTCCGTCCATGGTCGCGCGGCCGGAGGCCACCTCGACCGTCAGGCGGCTGCCCGTCAGGACGTTCTCGCCCTGGGTCAGGATGACGTCGCCGGTGACCACGATGGTGTCCGATGCGGAGGTATAGGTAGCCTCGTCGCCGCGGATGACCTGGGTGGGGGTGACGAAATAGACGTTGCCGGTGGCGACCATGCGCTCGATTTCCGAGCCCATCTGGGACCCGGGCCCCTCGGCTGCGCCACGGCGGGCCTGGTTGTAGGTGCGGATGGTGTCGGCCCGCAGGCGGTTCTCGCCCTGGATGGCCTCGGCGCGGCCCGACCAGATCGACACCCGCTCGGCGTCGATGACCTCGAGCCGGTCGGCGCCGATGGCGATCGGTCCGCCGCCCTGGGAGATCTGGGCCCGGGCCTCGCCGCCGGCCGACCAGGCCACGGCGCCGGCGATCAGGGCCGCGGCGGCGGAGGCGGTCAGTCCGCGCAGGATCAGCTGGGATGTCTTCATCGGGGCGGGGCCTCCTCAGGACCCTGAGTTGGAATAGACGGCGGTCACCTTGCGGTCCCCGTCGCCTTCAAAGACCAGGCGGGCGCCCTGATCGTAGATGGCATAGGACGAAGCGTCGATGGTTCCAAGGGGGCCGCGGCCGCGCACGGCCGTGTCGCCGGAAATGACGCCGGTCTCGGTGTCCACCAGGGCCTGGCCGGTCTCGAAGCGGAAGCCCGAGCCCCCGTCGATTACCGTCACCCGTCCCGACAGGGTCAGCTGGTCGCCGCGCTCGTCATAGACGCCGTTCAGAGCGGTGATCTCGGTCGGGCGCTCGCCGGTGGCGTTCAGCCGCAGCGTCGGCCGCGTCAGGCGAAACAGGTTGGTGCGGCGACGGTCCTGCACCGCATTGGCGGCGCCCAGGACGAACGACTGCCCCTGCGCGTCCTGGCCATAGAAGCGCGGATTGGTCATCCGGATGTCGGCGCGCTGGGCGGCCTGGTCGGCCATGTCGGCCAGCACGGTCCGCGCGATCACCCAGCCGCCGAGGCCTAGGACCAGCAGGGCGATCAGCGCCGGCAGGGCGCGTCGGAAGAAGCGGATCAGCTGCGAGCGCTTGCGCCACGCATCCATGGCCTCGACCACCCGCCGCGAATCCTCGCGCCGGACCGTCGCCAGGTCCGGCGGCGCATCCTGCAGCAGGGAAGGGGCGGGGACGACGGGCTCGGTCATGCGTGGGCGAAGATATCCATCTCTTCCCATCCCGCCAGATCAAGGCGGGCGCGTGTCGGCAGAAAATCGAAACAGGCGGCCGCCAGATCGGCCCGGCCCTCGCGCGCCAGCATCATGTCCAGCTTCTCGCGCAGCCGGTGCAGGTGCAGAACGTCGGACGCGGCATAGGCCAGCTGTTCGGGGCTGAGCGTATCGGCTCCCCAGTCCGAGCTTTGTTGCACCTTGGACAGCTCAACCCCGATCAGCTCGCGCGTCACGTCCTTCAGGCCGTGGCGGTCCGTATAGGTGCGGGCCAGCTTGGAGGCGATCTTGGTGCAATAGACCGGTCGGGTCTCGACCCCCAGGTGCAGCAGGAACATGGCGATGTCGAACCGCCCGAAGTGGAACAGCTTGAGCACCTTGGGGTCCGCCAAGAGCCGCTTCAGGTTCGGACAGTCGTAGTCTGTCCGGTTCAGTTGCACGACGTGCGCGTCGCCGTCGCCCGACGACAGCTGCACCACGCACAGCGGATCGCGCCGGTAACGCAGGCCCATGGTCTCGGAATCGATGGCCACGACCGGCCCCAGGTCCAGGTCGTCCGGCAGGTCGCCAATATGCAGATGGGTGGTCATGGCGACCTCTTACCTGAATTTTGTTTCGCTGAACGAAAAACACCACCGGCGCCGGGCGCCGGAAACACAAACGGCGCCGATCCGAAGGACCGGCGCCGTTGAGGGGCGTTGCACCCGAAGATGGTGCCCAGGAGAGGACTCGAACCTCCACGACCTTTCGGCCACTGGCACCTGAAGCCAGCGCGTCTACCAATTCCGCCACCTGGGCCCGACCCCGTGGGGCCGAAGGCGCGGACACATATTCGAAGCCGATATGCGGGTCAACGGCCCTTTCGAGCCTGACGGGCAAAAGTGCGGCCTCTGTCCGTTGCCGTGACGATACAGAGCGGCTATCCCGCACCCATCCTTCCCACGGACGAGTTTTCAGCGATGGCGCGCCCCGGTTCTCTGGTCACGGTCTTCGGCGGTTCCGGCTTTGTCGGCGCCCAGGTTGTCCGCGCCCTGCTTAGGGCGGATCACCGTGTCCGCATCGCGGTCCGCAATCCGAACCTCGCCTTCGAAAGCCAAACCCAGGGTCGCGTCGGCCAGATCCAGCGCGTCGCCTGCGATGTCAGCGACGAGGCCCAGGTCGCCGCCGCCCTCGAGGGCGCGACGGCCGCCGTCAATCTGGTGGGCATCCTGTACGAGACGCCTTGGCGCCGGTTCGAAACCCTGCATGCCGAAGCCCCCGAGCGCATCGCCCGCCTGTGCAAGCAGCGCGGCGTCGAACGTTTCGTCCAGGTCTCGGCCATCGGGGCTGACGCAAATTCGGCCTCGGCCTATGCCCGCTCCAAGGGCGAGGGGGAGGCGCGCGCCCGCGCCGTCCTGCCCTCGACCACCGTGGTCCGCCCGTCGGTGATCTTCGGCCGAGGCGATGGTCTCCTGAACCGCTTCGCTGCCATGGCCTCCATCGCCCCCGCCCTGCCGCTGCCCGGCGGCGGCGAGACCCGCTTCCAGCCGGTCTATGTCGGTGACGTGGCCCAAGCCGTGGCCCATGCCGTCGATGACGCGTCCGCCGCCGGCAAGACCTATGAGCTGGGCGGCCCCGAGGTGATGACCCTCAAAGAGATCCAGGAACTGGTCCTGCGCGAGACCGGCAAGGAACGCGCCCTCCTGCCGCTGCCCTGGTCGGCCGCCGGCCTGATCGGCGCCTTCGCCGAGCCGCTCGGCTGGTTCGGCATCGCCCCGCCGATCACGCGCGACCAGGTGACCCTGCTCAAGTCCGATAATGTCGTCGCCGATGGGGCGGCGGGTCTGACGGCCCTCGGCGTCCAGCCGACCGGCATCCAGGCTGTGGCCCCGACCTATCTGTGGCGCTATCGAAAGGGCGGCCAGTTCGCAGGCATGGCCCCGGCCTGAGCGCCCGGATGATCGAATCCATCTCCGGCGGCATGGGCCGACTGGACTGGGGCGATCCGGATCGGCCGGTCGATCTGGTGTTCCTGCACGCCACCGGCTTCAACGCCCGGACCTACCGCACCCTGCTCGCGCCCATGGGCGACCGTTTCCACGTGGTCGCCCTGGACCTGCGCGGTCACGGCGCGTCGACCCTGCCCACCGATCCCCGCAACCATCCGAGCTGGCGCGTCTATGCCGACGACATCGCCGCCGTCCTGAACACCTTCGACCAGCCGGTGGTCCTGGCGGGCCATTCGATGGGCGCGACCACCGCGCTCCTGACCGCCGAGCGCGCGCCCGGCCACGTCCGGTCGCTGGTCATGCTCGATCCAGTGATCATGACCCGGCGCCAGGCCGCCTTTCTGCGCCTACCGGGCGCCTGGCGACTGGCGATGAGGCACCCCTGGGCCGTCGCCGCGCTCAAGCGCCGCGACCG
>JAEYWU010000003.1 GCA_023428785.1 Pseudomonadota bacterium | reverse complement strand
GCGCGATCCTAGGATCGCGCGGCTCCGGCAGGCCGACCCCATGGGAGCCCATGTCGCCGCCGAAAACAGAGCGACAAAGCGACATAGCGACACGCCCGTTCCCCATGCACGCCACTATAGAGGGACGCCGAACGAGGAGCGCCTTTCACAGGTGGTCTTCCAGTATCGCCCTGAATATCCTGAACTTTAAAACGCGGATTCGGGGCGCCAGACGATCACATTCCCTGCACGGGGTTGGCCGTCCAGGCCGCCTCAAGGCGATCGATCATGGCGCTGTCGACTTCGAAACGCGTTCCGTCGATAGCCGAAACAGGCGTCGCCGGCGTCGCGCTGTTGCAGATAAAGGCGGTGTCGAAGCGGGCCGCGTCGGGCAGTGGAATCTCTCGCGTGACGCTGGACAGGCCCACCGCTTCCAAGCCCCGCTCGATCAGCGCCTGACCGGTTCCCGCCAGCATTGGCGCGCGCGGCCAGACGACCGTATGCCCTTCGAGGAAGCCGATGTTCCAGATGCTGCCTTCCGAGATCAGACCCTCGCGCGTCACGAACAGGGCGTCGTCGAAATTGGCGGCCCTGGCCGCCCGGATTGCACGCGTCAGCCCGAAAGTGGCCGCGTGCTTGATATGCGGAGCCTCCCGCTCATACGGCTGGCTTTGCAGACGCAACGGACCGCGCAGCGGCCCGAGAGGCGCAGATACGCGCACCAGAACGCTGGGCCTGCCCAGCGCATCGGCCCGACGCATGGTGATGGCAGGCAGGTAAAGTTGGACACGAACGCTCGCCCGGCCGTCTTGGCCGTTCAGCGCGATCCGCAGGTCCTCGAGGATCTGGTCGTCCGGGACAGCCTGGCCGAACAGTTCGACCGCCGACCGGCGCAGACGGTCCAGATGCAGGTCCAGCCCCCGCACCCCACCCGGCTCCGTCTGGAACGAGGTGAAGGCGGCGTAGCTGGAGACCAGCGCCTGGCTCAGGCCCTCGACGGTCGCCGGGGCGCCGTCGATGTGGACCGTCTCGATCAAGCCTCGTCCGTCTCCGGGCCGGCCATGTCCTCGCCGTCCCCAATATCCGCTTCGCCTTCGCCAGAATCCGGCAGGCGTTCCACAGATACGACGCGCTCGCCGTCGGCGGTGCGGAACACGGTGACGCCCTGGCTGGAGCGACCCACCACGCGGATCTGATCGACCGGCGTACGGATCATCTGGCCACCCGAGGTGATCAGCAGCAGGTCGTCGCTGTCTTCCACCGGGAAGCTGGCCGCCAGCCGGGTCCCGGCGCGGCCGCCAAGACCGTGCGCCGTCAGCCCCTGACCGCCACGACCGGTGCGTCGATACTCATAGGCCGAAGACCGCTTGCCGAAGCCCGTCTCGGTGACAGTGAGGATGAACTGTTCGGCCGCGCCCAGCTCGGCGATGCGTTCAACCGACAGGACGGCGTCGCCCGCCGTCTCGTCGCCGTCGTCCTCGATCACCGGCGTCTCGTCTTCACCCTCACCCTGAGCTGCACGGCGCATGGCGTTGGAATGTTTGACATAGGCGGAGCGCTCTTCCGGCGTCGCATCGACCCGGCCGAGGATCGCCATCGAGATGACCTCGTCGCTGTCCTGCAGGCGAACGCCCCGGACACCGGTCGAGTCCCGGCCCTTGAAGACCCGGACATCGTCGGCCTTGAAGCGGATCGCACGGCCCAGCGCCGTGGTCAGCATGACGTCATCGTCCGCCGTGCAGAGCGAGACCCCGACCATGGAGTCCCCATCGTCCAGCTTCATGGCGATCTTGCCGGCGCGGTTCACGCTGGCGAAGTCAGAAAGCTTGTTCCGACGCACGTCGCCCGACTTGGTGGCGAACATGATATCGTAGCTGTCCCAGGTCGCCTCATCTTCCGGCAGTGGCAGCACGTTCATGATCGTGTCGCCCGGCTCGATCGGGAGCAGGTTCACGAAGGCCTTGCCGCGCGCCGTCGTGGCGCCCAGCGGCAGTCTCCAGACCTTGAGCTTGTAGGCCTTGCCGTTGGTGGCGAAGAACAGCACAGGCGTGTGGGTCGAGGCCGAGAACACGCCGACGATGGCGTCCTCGTCCTTCATCCGCATACCGGACTTGCCCTTGCCGCCGCGATGCTGGGTCCGATAGTCGGACAGGTTCGTGCGCTTGACGTAGCCGCCGTGCGTCACGGTCACGACCATGTCCTCGCGGGGGATCAGGTCTTCGTCCTCGAGTTCGAAGTCGCCTTCGACGAACTCCGAACGCCGCGGGACCGCGAACTCGGCGCGCACACGGATCAGTTCTTCACGCACAACGGCCAGGATGTTGGCGCGATCCGACAGCAGCGTCAGGCGCTCCTGGATGTCGGCGGCGACCTCACGGGCCTCGTCGAAGATTTCGTCGCGGCCCAGACCCGTCAGACGGCTGAGCGTCAGGGCCAGGATGGCGCGGGCCTGCTCGTCGGTCAGCCGCAGCTTGTCGCCGTCGATGACGACCGAGCGCGGATCCGCAATCAGCTCTATCAGGGCCATCATGTCGCCGACAGGCCAGGCCTTGGCCTGCAGCTGTTCGCGGGCGTCGGCGGGATCCTTGGCGGCCCTGATAAGGGCGACCACCTCGTCGATGTTGGCGACCGCGAGCCCGAGACCGACCAGAACGTGACCACGGTCGCGCGCCTTGGCCAACTCGAACTTGGTGCGGCGGACCACGACCTCTTCGCGGTGATCCAAGAACAGCTCCAGGAGCTTGCGAAGCCCCATCTGCTCGGGCCGGCCGCGATTCAGAGCCAGCATGTTCACCCCGAACGAGCTTTGCAGCGCGGTGAAGCGGTAAAGCTGGTTCAGGACCACATCGCCAGACGCGTCACGCTTCAGCTCGACAACGACCCGCATACCCTGACGGTCGGACTCGTCGCGGACGTCCGAGACGCCTTCGACCCGCTTTTCGCGCACCAGTTCGGCGATGCGCTCCTGCAAGGTCGCCTTGTTCACCTGGAACGGAATCTCGGTGATGATGATCGCCTCACGATCCTTTCGGATCGTTTCGATCGTCGCCTTGCCGCGCACCACGACCGAGCCCCGGCCCGTCAGAAGCGCCGTGCGCGCCGCCGTGCGGCCAAGGATCTCACCGCCGGTCGGGAAATCCGGTCCGGGCACCAGGTCGAGCAGCTTGTCAGTGCCGACCTCGGGGTCATCCAGCAGCGCCAGGCAGGCGTCCACGACTTCACCCAGATTGTGCGGCGGGATGTTGGTGGCCATGCCGACCGCGATGCCGCCGGCGCCATTGACCAGCAGGTTCGGATACCGCGCCGGCAGGACCACCGGCTCCATCCGGCTGCCGTCATAGGTCTCGCGGAAGTCGACCGTCCCCCGATCGATATCGTCGATCAGGCCTTCGGCGGCCTTGGTCATACGGCTTTCGGTGTAGCGCATGGCCGCGGGCGGATCGCCGTCGACCGAACCGAAGTTGCCCTGCCCGTCCACCAGCATCAGCCCCATCGAGAAGGGCTGGGCCATGCGGACCAGGGCGTCATAGATCGCACTGTCGCCGTGCGGGTGATAGCGACCCATCACGTCACCGACGATGTTCGCCGATTTGACGTGTTTCTTGTCGTGGGTGCGGCCCTCTTCGTACATCGAATAGACGATGCGGCGATGCACGGGCTTCAGACCGTCGCGCGCATCCGGCAGGGCGCGGCTGACGATCACGCTCATGGCGTAGTCGAGGTAGGACTTCTTGAGCTCGTCCTCGATGGCGATGGGGGCGATGTCGCCCCGGACGCCTTCGGGCGATCCGCGGTCTTCAGTTTCGTCGGTCAAAGGGAGATTTTTCCGGGAAGAATCGGAGCGTTTTGCGCTCTGGAAGTGTTAGCACTTCAGGCCCTTCAGAGCAAAACCGCAGCCACCCACAAAGGAGACCGCGATATGCCCGTCAACCATCTGACTCTTATAAGCTTTCTGGCCGCCTCAGCCATGGCTGGAGCGGCGGTCGCCCAGGACCGGCCGATGACGCCGGTCGAAGCCCAGCTTTCTGCGGCGGACGGAGCGTCTCTGGGCCGCGTCACCCTGCGTGAAGGGCCCCAGGGGCTTCTCCTGACGATCGAGGGTGAAGGCTGGCCCGAAGGCTGGCACGGCGCTCACCTGCATGCGGTCGGGAGCTGTGAGCCGCCGTCTTTCCAGAGCGCGGGCGGGCACGTGAACCATCCCGAGGCGACCCGGCCGCACGGCCTGCTCAACTGGGAGGGCGGCCCTGACTTCGGCGACCTGCAAAACGTCTACGCCGGACCGGGTGGCTCGGTGCGCGCCGAGGTCTATCTGGCGCGCGGCCATGGGGAAACGACCGCCGACATGCTGTCGAACGCTAACGGCCTGGCGCTCGTCATTCACGCCAATCCTGATGACCACGTGACCCAGCCAATCGGCGGCGCCGGAGACCGGATCGCCTGCGCTGTTCTGCTGCCGGCCGGTCAGGCTTCGGCTGATTGACATGACATCGCTCGCCGGGGCGAATGCAGCATGGCCCTCTACCCCGGCGATCCCCTGCCCCACATGCGTCTGCCGAGCGCGACGAACCCGAACTATGCGGTCGACACGGCGACCGGGCGCTACCTGACGACCGGCGTCCTGGGCAGGGCCGATGACGCGGCGGTCCTCGCCGGGATCGAGGCAATCGAGGCCAGCCGCGACCGCTTCGACGATGACCACGCCTGCGTGTTCGGCATCGTGCCGGATCTGCCGCGCTGGCGTGAACGCTGCCAGGATCAGTTGCCGGGGCTGCGCTGGCTCTTCGATGCCGACGGCTCGGCCTCCCGGCTGCTTGACGCCGACGTCGACGGTAGTTGGCTCCTGCTCGACCCGACCCTGCGCATCCTGCGCAAGGCCGGTGGGCCGCAGGCTCAAAGCGTGCTGGCGAATGTCTCGAATCTGCCGCCTCCGGACCGGCATACAGGCGGCGACATCTTCGCACCGGTTCTGCTGATCCCACGCATCTTCGAACCGGACTTCTGCACGGCTCTGATCGACCACTACGATACCGTCGGAGGTGAGCCCTCGGGGTTCATGCGGGAGATCGATGGCGTGACCAAGTTGATGAACGATGTGCGTCACAAGCGCCGCTCAGACGCCTACCTTCCTGATGGCGACCTGAAGGACCAGTCGCGCGCACGCATTATCCGCCGCCTGGTTCCGCAGATTCAGAAGGCCTTCCAGTACACGGCCACGCGAATGGAGCGCTATCTGGTCGCCTGTTATGATTCCGAGACGGGAGGCTATTTCCGGCCCCATCGTGACAATACGACCAAGGGCACCGCGCACAGACGCTTCGCGGTGTCGATCAATCTGAATCAGGACTTTGATGGTGGTGACCTGCGCTTCCCGGAGTTCGGTTCGCGAACCTACCGGCCGCCGCTGGGCGGCGCCGTCGTCTTTTCCTGCTCACTCCTGCACGAGGCGACGCCGGTGACGCGCGGGAAACGCTATGCGTTCCTGCCATTCCTCTACGACGAGGATGCCGCGCGTATCCGCCAGGAGAACCTGCCGTTCCTAGACCCGGCGCTCATCGGCCATTCGGGTGCAGTCGAGCCTGACGCGCCGGCCTAGCTCGAGGCCGCGCCGGATCTGAGCCCCCGCTCGGCGAGAGCGACCAGAGCCACGCCCGCCATGGCGATCAGTCCTCCGATGATGATCTGCGGCGTCAGGAAGTCGCCGAGGAAGCTGACCCCGATCAGGCAACTCACCAGCGGTGTCGCCAGAAGGTAGGGTGTGACCCGACCAGCTTCGCGCTTCTGGACGAGCCAGAACAGAAGGCCTGTCGCCACGATC
The DNA here is from genome assembly GCA_023428785.1 of Pseudomonadota bacterium. Taxonomy (GTDB): domain Bacteria; phylum Pseudomonadota; class Alphaproteobacteria; order Caulobacterales; family Caulobacteraceae; genus Brevundimonas. The sequence goes on along the minus strand of JAEYWU010000003.1, from coordinate 4,727 downwards.
GAGGACACCAGCCCGGCCCAGACTACGGCGGCCCACACCAGCCCGTCTGCAGAGCGGATCGCTTCGATCTGGCCTCGCTCGAAGATCAGCGACCCGACGGCCATGACCGGCGCCGTTCCCGTCGCCAGTAGCCCCTGCATGGTGAATGGCGAAACGCCGCGGGTACGGCGCGCGAGAACCGTGCAGCCCGCCCAGGCCAAACCCGCCACCAGCCCGATCAGGATCGGAATCCAGTCCCGCAAGGCGCGGGGGTCGGCCGTCATCCACGCGACGCCAATGAAGGCCACCACCAGCCCGACGACCGCCAGTCGCTTGAGTCTCTCTCCGAGCAGCAGGAACGCCACCAGCGCTGTGAACGGGATCCACATCTGCTGGGCCACCACAAACGGGCTGAGGTCCTCCGCCAGCCAGTAGCCGACATAGATCAGGCCGAAGTGGATCGGCCCGCCCAGCAGCACAAGAACAGCGAGACTCCTGGCCTCCGGAAACGGCGGCTTGAGGAAAGGGATCAGCACCAGGGCCGCCATCCCGAACCGCAGCGCCGCCAGCAACAATGGCGGCAGCACGTCGGTCGCAACCATCGCCGCCGCATTGTTTACGCCCCAGATGACGACGATGGCCGCGATCGCGCCGAACTCGGGAAGGCTCAGGCTGTCGGAAGAGGATGTGCTCACACCGCCCTCTAGCGCCAGACGACGGCGGCCGTCGCGTCACGTCGCGTGACGGGCCGTTACCGCCTGATCTGTCACCAGACCGGCTTGGCGATCATCAGCCAGTAGATGCCTAGAACCGCCGCAAAGGCCGGCCAGCCGAGGGCGAACCAGATCCGGAAATAGCGGTCGTACAGCGCCGGCAGGGCTTGGCCCGCCTCGGCCGCAGCCATCGCAAGCGTCTTCATCCGCAACTGCAGCCAGACAACCGGAAGCCAGCACACGCCTGTCAGGACATAGAGCCCATAGGCCAGCACCAGCCAGGGCTCGAACAGACTGTAGCCCTGCAGGTGGATCAGCATCAGGCCCGTCACCGGCTGAACCACGACAGCCGTCGCGGTGAACAGATAGTCGGCCAGCACGACGATCCGCGCGACCGAGGCCACTGTCGCCGGGTCCCGGGTGGCGTGAGCCCTGAGCATGAAGAAGGCGATCCCGGCCCCGGTTCCGAACAGCACCGCGCCCGACAGGATATGAACCATCTTGAGCAGGAGATAGGTCATCGCCGCTCGTCCGTGGCGGCGACGAACAGGCAGAGCGCCATCATCGGCAGCACCTTCAGCCAGGGTCCCAGCGGATCGAGCCACAGCTGCGGCGCCCAGACGGTCGCCCCGGCCAAATATCCCAAGGTGGCCAGCACCATCAGGATCGCGATGATTCGGGTCCAGCGACGCACCCAGAGCGCCAGACCCATGACCACGTCGAAGGCTCCGCCCCAGAAGGTGCCGTGCCAGGCCGAAGACGGATCAAATCCCGCCGTCAGAAGATGCGCCTGCGCCGTCCCGAAACCGGGGCCGAGCGTGATCAGGCCCGTCAGAATCCAGAACACCCCGAGAGTCGCGATCGAAATTGGCCTGACGAAATAGAGCCGCGCCTGCCACCGGTCGGCCGTGGTCGCGGGATCGTCGGCCAGGATGGCGTCCAGCGTGCGCGGGCTGACCCCCGTCTCGGCCTCGAGCGCGACCGGCGAGCCGCCAGCGGCATTGTATTGCATCTGGCGGACAGACGTCGTCCGGAAGGACGAAGCCCAGCCAAGCCTGCCCAGGGCGTCGCCAACCTTGATCGCCGGCCAAGCCGCCCAGCTCGGGACCCGCAAAACGGGAGCCCGGGGAAGACCCAACCAGCCCCTGAGCGCGACCAGCAGTGTCGCCTGATCGACTATCTCGGGCCCGCCCACATCCAGGGTCCGGGCCAACCCGGCGTTCGAAGAGGCCAGCCGCACCACGCAAGCGCAGAGATCGGCCATCGCCAGTGGCCGGAACGTCTGGCTGCCGCCCATCACCGGGATGAAGCCTGGGAACGCCGCCAGCCCGCGCAGCATGGCCGTCCCGCCATAGCTGGCGCGGGCCAGGACCAGCGACGGTCTGAGGATCGTCCAGTCCAGGCCTGAGGCCTCGACCATCGCCTCCGTTCGAGCCTTGGTGATGGCATAGTCCGTCCCGGCCTCGACGTCCGCGCCGGCGGCCGACAGATGGACCAGCCGACGCGGACCATGCGTCTGCATGGCGGCGATGAGGGCCTCGGGGCCGTCGATGTGCGCAATCTGGTTGCTGTCGCCCGGGCCATCCTGGAGCACGCCGACGCAGTTCACGACCACATCCACGCCGTCCAGCAGCGGCGCCCAGGCCGCCGGCTCCGTCAGATCGAAGAAGTCGGCGCGAACCCAATCGTGACGGGGCGCCAGTCGACGGGCGGCGTCGGCACGCCGCGCCGCCGCCCGCACCTTCCAGCCTTCTCGCGCAAAGGCTGAGGCGAGGTGCGATCCGATGAAGCCCGAAGCCCCCAGGACAAGAACAGTGCGGCTCATCGCTTCAGATTGCCGCGATTCCTGAACCGCGTCGGATCAGAACTTGTGGCGTCCATCGAAGGGATGCGTCTCGACCGAATTGGGTTCGACGTCCGCCAGGGTCCGTATGTTGATGGCGATCATATCCATCCCGTCAGGGCTCTTGCCGAGGCCGAAGGCCTGCACTCCACAAGTGTCGCAGAACCGGTGGTCGATCACGTGTCGATTGAACCTGTAAGACTTCAGCCGGTCCTCGCCGCTGACGAGCCGGAACCTGTCCGGGGTCGTGAAGGTGAGCTGGAAACCCTTGGCGTAGCAATGGCTGCAGTTGCAGGCGATTACCTGATCCAGGGCGATGTCCGCCTCATAGGTCACCGCGCCGCAGTGACACTCGCCCTTGTGGGTCTTTGGATCGGACATCACGCATCCTCCAGCATGAGCACGCCTTGAGCGGCTTTAAGGGCGCCCCGAAGCGAGGCGTCCAGACGATAGCGGCCCGGCAGCCGCATCTCGACCTCGGCACGGCCATCAAGCGAGGCGACGAGTGTCACCTCCCCACCCCGATCCGCCTCGGCCGGCTTGAGGCGGGCCTTGATCGATTCCAGCTCGGTGGAACGCGGCGACACATGCACGCGCAGTCCGGCCGCCGCCTCGACCACATTGGAGATCGGCTGGGCGTCGTCGCCGAACCAGCGGACCTCGCCGTCCGCTGACTTGGCCCTCGCCCGCAGCATGACCGCAGCCCCCGGCTCCAGCACCTCGCGGCATCGACGCAGTTGCTCGGGCGGGAAGAGCACCTCGAACTCGCCGGTCGGATCCGAGAAGGCCACAAAGGCGAACTTCTCGCCGGTCCGGGCCGAGGCCCGCTCCTGACGCCGCCGGACTACACCGGCCATCATGAAGGCCTCCGTGCCCGCCTCGGCCTGCGGCAGCGCCTCGGCATAGAGGGTCACACGCTTGCGCCGCAGGACATTGACCATGTCCTCCAGGGGATGGCCGGACAGATAGAATCCGACGGCCGAAAACTCTTCGTCCAGCCGCTCGGGTCCGATCCAGTCCTCGATGCGGTTCAGACGCGGCCGGGCCGCGTCCGCCTGGTCTCCGCCGAACAGGCTCACCTGGGATGAGGCTCGCTCCGCCGCCACCGACTGGGCGTAGGCGATCAGGGTGTCGGCGCATTCCACCAACTGGCGGCGGTTCGCATGGATCGCGTCGAACGCCCCCGCCCGCGCCAGGTTTTCGATCGCCCGCTTGTTGACCGCCTTAGGATCAATGCGCTCGAGGAAGTCGAAGATGTCGGTGAAGGGGCCACCCTCGGCCCGCGCCTCCACGACCGCCTTCATGGCCTCCATGCCGACGTTGCGGATGGCGCCGAGCGCATACAGAATCTCGCCGCCCTCGACGTCGAAATCGGCCATCGACCGATTGATGTCCGGCGGCCTGACCAGGACCTCAAACCGCCGCGCGTCCTGATAGAAGACCGCCAGCTTGTCGGTGTTTGAAAGGTCCAGCGACATGGACGCCGCGAAGAACTCCACCGGGTGGTTGGCTTTGAGGAACCCTGTCTGGAACGAGATCAGCGCATAGGCCGCGGCGTGTGACTTGTTGAAGCCGTAGCCCGCGAACTTGGCCACCAGCTCGAAAATGAAGTCCGCCTGGCTGGCCGCGACGCCCAGCTTCTCCGCCCCTTCCATGAAGCGGATCTTCTGCTTGGCCATCTCCTCGGGCTTCTTCTTGCCCATGGCGCGACGCAGCAGGTCGGCTTCACCCAGGCTGTAGCCCGACAGGATCTGGGCGATCTGCATCACCTGTTCCTGGTAGATGATGACTCCGTAGGTCTCGGTCAGCACCGGTTCCAGCGTGGGGTGGAGCACATCCACCTCCTGCCGGCCGAACTTCCGATCGACATAGGTGTCGATCATTTCCATCGGCCCGGGGCGGTAGAGCGAGATCAGGGCGATGATCTCTTCCAGACTCTCGCAGCGCATCTTGCGCAGCGTGTCGCGCATGCCCTGACTTTCGAGCTGGAAGACGCCGATGGTCTGGCCGGAGGCCATGAGGTCGAAAGTGGCCTGATCCTTCAGGGGAAGACGAAGGAGATCAAGCTCGACCCCACGCTTTTTCAGATAGCCCAAAGCACGCTCGAGGACGGTCAGGGTCTTGAGGCCCAGAAAGTCGAACTTCACCAGACCCGCCGGCTCGACCCACTTCATGTTGAACTGGGTGGCCGG
>JAEYWU010000072.1 GCA_023428785.1 Pseudomonadota bacterium | reverse complement strand
ACGGCGGCCTGAGTCTTACTGAGGTTCGTCCTGGGCGTGGCCGACGACGGCGCCGGCGGCCCCGCCGACAGCGGCCCCGACCGGACCGGCGACGACCGCGCCGGCGACCGCGCCGGTGGCGGCCTTCTGTTCGATAGTGGTGCCGCAGGCGGCGACCGCGACGGCGGTGGCTGCCATGGCGGCGATGACCCAATGTTCCTTGCGCATCTCGACCTCCAGCTATGCTGCTGGGAGCCTAACGGGCTGTGGCGTGTGCGGTTCCGGACCGTGGACCGAGCCCTGGGCTTGCGCTGGCTCGTCTGGTCCGTGCGCCCGGATTTGCTCGCGGCGATGCTGACAGAAACGCGATTCGATCCACAGGCGTTTCGCAGGTGTTTCGAGCCGCCTCCCCCATCCGCATGAGCTGATATTGCCGCAGCGCAAACAGCCATTCAGTGTCTCAATACAGTATTCGCTACGCCGTCTTCTGATTAGGCTTTGCGACGAAAAGCGCCTTCATAAATCTGCTCAACGGCGCGGCGGATTGTTGCGCTGCAGCACGATCTTGCGAATCGAACACATTGAGGTCATATTCTGGTGGCTAATGCGCGTCTCGGCGCGCGGCGGGTCACCCCATCGCGCGCCTTCTGCATCCTGAGTCAGGCCTGCTTATTCCGGGCATGAGGATGTCTTCGTCGGGGGGCCGCAGCGCCCTCGCCGCAGAGGATACCGGACTGGTGACTTTTATCGCGCATCTGCGTGCGCCGAAGGCTGCGCGCGACCTCGCCCATCTGATTAAAACCGGATTCACCCGCCAGCGCGCATCGGTCGCCGCCGCGGCGTTCGGAGGGATTGTGGGCTTGGCGGTCGGCATGGCTTATCTGGGCGGCGCGGTCGCGCAATCGGCTACCCTCCGGGCTCAGGCGAACCGTATGGCGGGCGCCTATAATTCTGGCTTCACCGATGAAGCTCTGGCTGCCGCCGTCGGCGGGCTGGATCACAGCGCGCTGCAGATCGCGCGCCGCCATGATCCCTATACCGTTGCCGGTGACGCGCAGCGCGACCGCCAGTCGGCGCAGCTGTCTGCCCTTCTCGAATCTCACGGCGAGGCTGTCCTGGTCCGCACGTCTGGCGACGCCGGTCTGCGCGGCGCCGTCAGCGTAGAGGCGGCCCGGCCGTTCCACCTCGGCGGCGCTCTGGAAGCTTCTCGCGACCTCGATTGCCTGACCACCGCTGTTTATTACGAGGCCCGCGGTGAGGGTCAGTCGGGAATGCAGGCGGTCGCTCAGGTCATCCTGAACCGCGCCCGTCATCCCGCCTTCCCCCAGTCCGTCTGCGGTGTGGTTTATCAAGGCGCCGGCCGGCGGACGGGTTGCCAGTTCAGCTTCGTCTGCAACGGCGCAATGAACGGCCGCCGCGAAGGCGGCGCCTGGGAGCGCGCCCGCCAGGTCGCCGTCCGCGCCCTGAGTGGCCAAGTCTACTCCCAAGTCGGAAATGCTACGCACTTCCACACCACGGCGGTGAACCCGCGCTGGTCGGGATCGCTGGTCCGCGTGACCCAGGTTGGCAGCCACATCTTCTATCGTTTCGGCGGTCGCCGCGGCGCCTCGGGACAGTTCATGCAGACGGTCGAGGTCTCGGGCCAAGCCAGCGGCGCCCGCACCGAAGGCGGCGCGCCCGACATCTCGGACGTGGCGGTGAACCTCGTTTCGACGGCTCCAGCCGGCGAAGCGGCTCCGGCCGCCGAGGACGCGGCGGACGCGGCCTCTGCTGAGGCCTCTGAACAGACGACCGCTCTTTAACGCGCCTGGGTCTTGTGGTTGGGCGTCAAATTCTGGCGCGCATTGCCGAAACGGCCCTGCTGATCGAGATTGGCGTCGGAATCGCCTGGCTGTCCTGACTGCAGGCCAGTCTTGAGGTCACGGCGATCGGGGCGGGCGTCCTTCTCGGGCGCACCCGATCCGAAATGGCGCTGCTCGAGCGGAATGGGCGGGGTCTTGGTCATCACTACTCCTCTGCCCTCATAAACGGCTCGCAGGCGTGGCCGTTCCGGCCTCTCCGTTGCAGCGGAATGGATTCTGAGTCCCGAAGCGGGACGCGGTGTCCGTCATGAGTCCTGTCCCCAAGCCCCGATCCGATCGACGCGCCGGCGCCTTGGACGCCCTGCGGTTCTTCGCTGCCGCCTTCATCGTGCTCTACCATTTCGGCCCCAACGCGCCGATGGACCTGGCGAGCACGGCGGGGATCTTCAGCCGGGGCTGGCTGGCGACGGACTTCTTCTTGGTGCTGTCCGGCTACATCCTCGGCCGTGCCTATGGCCAGGCGCTCGACGAGGGCCGTCTGCGGTTCAGCGCCTTCTTCGCGCGAAGGATCAGCCGGGTCTGGCCGGCTCAGTTGATCATGCTGGTTAGTCTCGCGGCGTTGGTCGTGCTCGCGGGACTGATCGGGGCCGCGCCCGGCTCACCGGAACGCTTCCAGTGGGGCGATTTCTTCGCCCAGGCCGCGCTGATCCACGCCTGGGGCGTCACCCACCAGGCCGGCTGGAACGAACCCAGCTGGACGCTGTCGGCCCTCATTGTCTGCTACGCCGCCTTTCCGCTGCTGTGGGTGGCGTCGCGCCCACTGGCCGGGCGCATATCGGCGCTCGTAGCGGGCCTCGGTCTGCTGACGACGGCGGCCGCCTTGAGCATCACCTTGCTGGATCATTCCCTGTTTGACCTCCCCTTCCATCAGGGTGTCATGCGCGCGCTCCCCCTGTTCGCCTTTGGGACGCTTCTCGCCCGGTTCGCGGGCGGCCAGGCCCTGGGACGCGCCGCCTCGGCCGCAACCGCGGTAACGGCCGCCTGTACGCTTGCGGTGATCCAAGCCGCGCCGGTCAGTGACCTATCAGCCTGGCTCTCCGTCGTCGCCATCGCCGCCATCGTCATCTCTGCCGAGGGCCTGCGCATCCGCAGTCGGCCGTGGCTGAAATGGGCCGCGGACATGTCATTCGCCCTGTTCATCACCCACGCCCTGGTCGGCGCGGCGTGGTTCGGGCTCGAGGAGCAGCTTGGCCTGACCGCAAGCTGGCCGGCATGGGCAGGCGGCGTTCTCGCCGCGCTGATCTTCGCCAGCCTCTTCCATCGGTTCGTGGACGAGCCGATACAGGAGCGGATCCGGGCGGCCCTGTCCCGGCCCAGGCCGCAAGCGACGCCAGACGGAAGGCTCGCCTAGAGAACGTCCAGGCCGACGTCCAGAGAGGCCGCCGAGTGGGTCAGAGCCCCCACCGAGATCACATCCACCCCGGTTTCGGCTATCGCCCGTATAGTCTGCAGGTTCACCCCGCCCGACGCCTCCAGCACAACCTTGCCTTTGGCCCGGCTAACCGCCTCGCGCATATCTTCAAGGCTGAAGTTGTCCAGCATGATGACGTCGGGGCTCCCGGCCAGCGCCTCGTCCAATTGATCCAGTCGGTCGATCTCAACCTCGACCTTCATCAGATGGCCCGCGGCCGCGCGTGCGCGCCTCACAGCCTCACCGACGCCGCCCGCCAAGGCGACATGGTTGTCCTTGATCAGGATGGCGTCATCCAGGCCGAACCGGTGATTGATCCCGCCGCCGCAGGCCACGGCGTGCTTTTCCAGCGCCCTTAGGCCCGGAGTCGTCTTGCGGGTGTCGGTCACTAACGCACCCGTCCCTCGGACCGCCTGCACGTAGCTCCAGGTCAGGGTCGCGATGCCGCACAGCCGGCCCAAGAGGTTCAACGCCGTTCGCTCGGCCGCCAGCAAGGCGCGGGCATTGGCCTCGACCTCGGCCAGAACCGCGCCGGCCTCGAAGCCTTCGCCATCCTCAAGCTTGAGATCGACGCGCGCGTCAGGATCCATCGCGCGGATCGCTGCGGCGACACAGCCGATCCCGGCCAGCACGCCGGGCCTGCGAGCGGCGAACACCGCAGTCATGCGCGCATCAACGGGGATACAGGCCTGAGCCGTCACGTCCCCGGCTCGTCCCAGATCCTCGGCCAGCGCCATACGCACCACGGGATCGATCAGCACATCGGGCAGGCTACGGGTCATGGTCTTCATTCGTCTGCCGAGGCCATTTCCGGCCGGGCTGAGGGGATCCGGGCGGGGCCGGTGTTCAGGGTGTGGGTGGCCACCGGCAGGGCCTGCGGGAAGTCCGACCGGAAATGCCCTCCCCGGCTCTCGCGACGCGCCAGCGCCGCCGAGGTCGCCAGCCGCGCAGTCGTCAGCGCCAGGGCGTTCGGCGTGTAGGCATCCATCTCCTCGATCACGGCCAGGGAGCGCGTCAGTCCGGCCTCGTCGCGCACCACGCCTACGTCAGCACTCATCGTTTGCCGCAGACGGGTTAGAGCTTCCTTGGGAAGGTCGGTGGCGGGCTCGACCGGCTCCAGCCGGGATTTCGGCGGCGCATCGGCTTCGGCGGCGTCACGCCCCGCGCGGCGGCCGAAGGCGGCCGCCTCGAGGAGCGAGTTGGAAGCCAGCCGATTTGCCCCATGCACTCCGGTCGAGGCGCACTCGCCGATGGCCATCAGATGCTCGAGAGAGGTCCGGCCGCTGGTGTCGGCGCGGATTCCCCCCATGGCGTAATGGGCCGCCGGAGCGATCGGGATAGGCTGCAGACGCGGGTCGATCGCCGCCCGCATACAGGCCGCGAAGACCGACGGGAATTCTTCCGGGAAGGCCGCGCCGACCGCCTCTCGGGCGTCCAGAAAAGCTCCGGCGCCCGATGCGACGGCCGCATGGACGGCGCGCGCGACAATGTCTCGGGGGGCCAGATCGGCGTCGGGGTCAGGCCCCAGCAGGTACCGACCATCGCCATCGACTAGCCGGGCGCCCTCACCTCTCAGGGCCTCGGTCGCCAGTGGCATCGGATCCATGCCGATGTCGATGGCCGTCGGGTGGAACTGGAAGAACTCCGGGTCGCGGATCTCGGCCCCTGCCAGCCAGGCGGCGGCCATACCCTCTCCCAGAAGGCTGGCCGGCGTCGTCGTTCGCGCGAACAGGCCGCCGTACCCCCCTGTCGCCAGTATGACGCTCGGCGCCAGAATTTCTACAAGCCGATCCTGTCGCTCGATCAGGGCGCCGCGAATTCGGCCCTCGGTGTCGCGCACCAGACCGCGCAGTCGGCCGTCTTCCCAGACCGTGATGTGACGCGATCCACGAACGGCGGCGACCAGAGCCGACAGGATCGCGCGCCCTGCGCCATCGCCGCCGACCCGGGCGACCCGGGCGCGCGAATGCGCAGCCTCCAGACCAACCGCGAACTGCCCCGCGTCGTCGCGATCAAACGGCGCGCCCATCGCTGCCAGCCATTCGACGGTCTCGCGGCCATGATCGGTCAGGTCGCGCGCCGCGACTGGATCGACCAGTCCAGCACCCGCGGCGATCGTGTCACGGGCGTGCAGATCCGGCGCATCGGCCTCTGTCAGGGCGGCGGCCATGCCCCCCTGAGCCCAGGCGGAGGAGCAGGCTTCGAGCAGTCGGGCGGGCGTCACCACCAGCACCTTGCGTGGCGCAGCCTCCAGCGCCGCCGACAGGCCCGCCAGGCCGCCGCCGATGATCAGCGGGCCGTCGTGAACAAGGCGTTGGCTCATTGCGAAAGACCCAGCCAACCAAGCATGGTCCCGGCGCCCTGCACGGCGTCACCCGTCAGCAGGTAGCCGCCGGTCGCCGCGACCCCGACGCAGGCCAGGGCCGTACCGAGATAGACGCCGACGCTCTTGAGGCTTTCGCCGGCGGTGAGTGGCCGTCCATCAGGCCGACGCACGCCCATCCGCAGATGGCTGAACAGGGCCAGAAGCAGGAAACCCGCGAGGATGAAACTGCCCCGATTGAAGGCCCAGACGATCACGATCGCCCCAACCAGAAGCATCGCGCCCAGCTCCACCATCGGATGGATGCGGGCCAGCACCGGCCCCAACGCCTTGGACCCGTCCAGCGGCGGCGCAGGTGCTAGATTCAGCAGATTGAGCAGGGCGATCACGAACGAAGCGACGAGCCACTCCGCATTGCCCGTGAGGAACCAACCGACGAAGAACGGGACCGCCGCCACCAGACCGAAGAACGGACCGGCCATGGAGACCAGCACGCCTTCCCACTCATTGCGCGGTCCGCGCTGGCCCTTGGCCAGCCCACCCAGCAGCGGGATGATGTAGATGCGCGCCGGTCCCATCCCGAGCCGGTTCATCGCCAGCACATGGCCGTACTCATGGACGATCAAGCCGAAGATGATGGCCACCGCCACGATCAGGCTCTGAGTGAAAAACCAGATAACCCCTAGGAACAGCAACGTGCCTACCACGGCCACGAACGGGTTCTGACCCTTATCGAGCGGGGGCTCCTGAGGACCGTGTGTGCCTTCCACGTCCGGCTCGTGACGAGGGCGGGGCGCGAGGTCCCAGGGACCGGGGCGGCGGGTGTTGTCACTCATAGTGGTCAGTTGGCCCTCGCGGGCCTCCGGATCAAGCTGAACTCGAGCGTCATTTAGATCAGCTCGACCTGAACCGTATGGCCCCGCGCGCGCGCTAGATCATAGCGCGCGGGCTTTTCGGGCGTCGGCAGATCGACCATCCGCTGAACCGCGAGGCGCGCACGCTCGGCGATGGTTTCATCGACCGTCACCTCAAACTGCATGTTCAGCAGGCAGTCGCGGATGTTCTCCAGCGTGATCCGCTTCATGTGTGGGCACATGTTGCAGGGCCCGACGAACTGGGTCTCGGGCAGGTCACCCTTGATGTTGGAGGCCATGGAGCATTCGGTGATCAGCACCACCCGCGCCGGCCGGTTCTGCTTGACGTAGTTGGCCATGGCCGCCGTCGAACCTGCGAAGTCGGCCGCCTCGAGGATTTCTTCGGGGCATTCCGGGTGGGCCAGCACCTCGGCGTCCGGCCAGGCGGCGCGCATGTCAGCGATGTCGCTGGTCGTGAAGCGCTTGTGCACCTCGCAGTGTCCAGCCCAGGCGATGATCTTGACGTCGGTCTGCTGGGCGACGTTGCGAGCGAGGTATTCGTCCGGGATCAAGATCACTTGATCGACGCCCCATTCCCTGGCCGCCCATTCCACGACCTGCACAGCATTCGCCGAGGTGCAGCAGATGTCGGTCTCCGCCTTCACGTCGGCGGTCGTGTTCACATAGGTGACCACCGGCAGGCCCGGGTAGCGTTGCTTGATCAGCCGCACATCCTCGCCCGTGATGGAGCTCGCCAGCGAACAGCCGGCCCGCAGGTCCGGGATCAGAACGGTCTTTTCTGGGCTCAGAATCTTGGAGGTCTCGGCCATGAAGTGAACGCCCGCCTGGACAATCACCTTCGCCTTCGAAGCGGCTGCCTCCTTGGCCAGACCCAGGCTGTCGCCGACATAGTCGCCCACACCGTGGAAGATTTCCGGCGTCATGTAGTTGTGGGCCAGGATGACCGCGTCGCGCTCCTTCTTGAGCGCGTTGATCTCCGCGATCAGGGGCGCATAGGTCGCCCACTCCAGGGGCGAAACCTGATCCTTGACCTTCTCCCAGACCGGTGAGGTCTCGCGCTGGATGTCCTCGGGAATGTGGAAGCCGCCGTCGGCCATGACCCTGATCTCCTACTTATGCTCACTTTCAGCATAAGGTGACTGGAATGTAGGCCTCCGCAGACGAAACGCAAGGGAATTCGTGATTGATCCCTCCGGTCACGGCCTTAGTTTGCGACGCTCAGGAGACGCTCATGACCGCATCGCCCAGCCGCCGCCTTATCCTGGCCGGAGCCGCAGGCCTCGCCGGCTGCGCGGCCTTGCCGCGCGCTGCCCGGCCTCGAGAGTCGGTCTGGACGTTTGACCGCCTGACCGGCATCGGCGGCCTGCCGACAACGCCCGAGGGCGGACCGACGCTGGTTGACAGCCCGTGGGGCCCGGCGGTCCGCTTCGATGGCATCGACGATGGCC
>JAEYWU010000088.1 GCA_023428785.1 Pseudomonadota bacterium | reverse complement strand
GCCGCGCCCGGCCCGGCGCCGTCGGCGGATCTTGCGCATCGGTTATGTGTCGCCCGACTTTCGCGCGCACAGCGTCGCCGCCTTCGTCGAGCCGCTGCTCGCCGCTCATGACCGGGATCGCGTCGCGATCCATGCCTACGCCGAACTGCCGCAGGCCGATGCGGTCAGCGCCCGGCTGGAGGGCCTGGTCGACCATTGGCGGCGCAGCGACGGGCTCACCGACGCCGAGCTCGCCGCCCGGGTGCGCGACGACGAGATCGATATCCTGGTCGACCTGGCCGGTCATTCCGGCGGCAATCGCCTGGGGCTGTTCGCGCTGACCCCGGCGCCGATCCAGCTTTGCTGGCTCGGCTTCAACGCGACGACCGGGCTCGACCGGATCGACTGGCGGCTGACCGATCCCTGGGCGGCCCCGCCCGGCACCGAGGCGGGCTTCGCCGAAGCCCTGTGGCGCCTGCCCAGGCCGGCCCATGTCTGGCGACCGCCCGATGATGCGCCCGCGGTCGCCGACCGTGGCGGGGCGCAGGTCACCTTCGGGTCGTTCAACAACCCGGCCAAGCTGGGCGCGGCGACGATCACGCTGTGGGCCGAGGTGCTGCGCGCCGTGCCGCGGTCGCGGCTGCTGCTGAAAGGGGCGGGCCTCGACGAGGCGGCGACGCGCCGGCGGCTGGAAACCGATTTCGCCGTGGCTGGCATCACGGCCGACCGGCTGGACCTGCGGGGCTGGCACGGCGCGGCATCGGCGCATCTGGCCGCTTATGGCGAGGTCGATGTCGCCCTCGATCCCTATCCCTATAACGGCGTGACCACGACCTGCGAGGCGCTTTGGATGGGGGTGCCGGTGGTCAGCCTGGCCGGGCCGCGGATGATCGCGCGGATGGGGGCGGGCCTGCTTGCCGCGGTCGGGCTGAACCATTGCGCCACGACCAGTGCCGGTGCCTTCGTCGCCCGGGCCGCGGCGTTGGCGGCGGACTTGCCGGGCCTGGCCGAGTTGCGCAGCACCCTGCGCCCGACGATGGCCGCCTCCGCCCTGCGCGACGAGACCGGTTTCGCCCGCGCGGTCGAGGCGGCGTACCGGAGCATGATCCTGGCTTGACGCCGGCTTGCCGGGGCTGGCGTCACAGCCTGTGCGGCCCCGGCGCAGACCAAGCTGAAATTCACCCATGTCTACGAAACGACCGATCCCCTCCATACCAAAACGGTGAGGGCGGCCGACGAGATCAAGAAGCTTACCAACGGCAAATACGTCGTCGAGGTGTTCCCCGCCTCGTCGCTCGACGACGACGGCCAGATCAACCGGGTCCTGCCGCCCGGCACCGTCGACATCATCATGGCGGCAACACGCGACGGCAACCTTTTCAAGCCGCCGGTTTCGACGTTATCAACCCTTGGGCGGCATCGCCACGAGGTGATGCGAGCACACCTGCTGCATTGCAGTTTCTGGGAGGTTTGCGAATCATAGATGCAGATCATTTTTCGACTCATTTCAAGCAACGACCTCCCCGTACTTCGCAAATGGTTTGAGGATGCCGAGCTATCACGCCGGCTGTCATTTCCGACTGACGAGTGGTTCGCCTATGTGACTGCCGGGGCGGACGCTCGCTGCTGGCTGGCGTTGGATGCCGGGGAGCGAGTGGCCGTGATACAGGTCGACCGCGAGGGTTCGGAGCTTGGCTATCTCGACCTTGCCGTGCGCCCGTCTCTCAGAGGCCAAGGGATCGGAATGGGGGTTCTTGCGGCGTTTCTGTCAGGGCCAGGCTGCGATTACGCCGTCTTGGAGGGTCGCATAGAGCCGGACAATGCGGCCAGTCTCGCCTGCTGCCGACGTTGCGGCTTCGAGATTCTGCCCACGCCAGATGCGGACGGTTTGCTTCCGGCGATCTATCGTTCGTCGCACAAGTCCCAAATGGCGTTTTGACAAGAACGCATTGCCCTAACTGGCTCAGCAAATGGGAACCTGAAGGGTTAGCAGGGTGCGGAAAAACCTTTCCGTCTTGGATCGTGCCGTGATTCGTTTCTTCTGAGAGATCGGAGGATGAGATGCGCGGTAGTGATGATCAGACAGCAGGGCTTTTTTCGTATGTGAGCGGCGAGGCTCGTGTTCCTGCCGCCCCTCCTGTGCGTCCGATCCGGGCGATGCGGCGTCATGTCCGCAACGCCGAGCGGCGCTTCGCCAGCAACTGGGCCCAGGAGGAGACCTGAGCCCAGCCGGACGATTTATCCGCGGTTCATCCGGTTGTCGACGAGGTCGTCGACGACGGCGGGATCGGCAAGGGTGGAGGTATCGCCGAGGGCTGAGAACTCGTTCTCGGCGATCTTGCGCAGGATGCGGCGCATGATCTTGCCTGAGCGGGTCTTGGGGAGGCCGGGTGCCCACTGGATGAGGTCGGGTGTGGCGATGGGGCCGATCAGCTTGCGGACATGGGCGACGAGCTGGGCGCGGAGGTCGTCGGTTGCCTCGATGCCGGCCTTGAGGGTGACATAGGCGTAGATGCCCTGGCCCTTGATGTCGTGAGGATAGCCGACGACGGCGGCCTCGGCGACCTTCGGGTGGGCGACGAGGGCGCTTTCGACCTCGGCGGTGCCCATGCGGTGTCCGGAGACGTTGATGACGTCGTCGACCCGGCCGGTGATCCAGTAATAGCCGTCGTCGTCGCGGCGGCAGCCGTCGCCGGTGAAGTACTTGCCGGGGAAGGTTGAGAAATAGGTCTCGATGAAGCGCTGGTGGTCGCCGTAGACGGTGCGCATCTGGCCGGGCCAGCTTTCGGCGATGCAGAGATTGCCCTCGGTGGCGCCTTCGAGGACGGTGCCCTCGCCATCGACGATCTCGGGCCTGATGCCGAAGAACGGCCGGGTGGCCGATCCGGGCTTGAGGGCGGTGGCGCCGGGCAGGGGCGAGATCAGGATGCCGCCGGTCTCGGTCTGCCACCAGGTATCGACGATCGGGCAGCGATGGTCGCCGACGACGCGGTGGTACCAGAGCCAGGCTTCGGGATTGATCGGCTCGCCGACCGAGCCGAGCAGGCGGAGCGAGCGCCGGGATGCCTTCTTCACCGGAGCCTCGCCCTCGCGCATCAGGGCGCGGATGGCGGTGGGGGCGGTATAGAAGATGTTGACGTGGTGCTTGTCGATGACCTGCCAGAAGCGGGAGGCATCGGGATAGTTGGGGACGCCCTCGAACATCAGGGTGGTGGCGCCGTTGGCCAGCGGGCCGTAGAGGATGTAGGAGTGGCCGGTGACCCAGCCGACATCGGCGGTGCACCAGTAGACGTCGCCCTCGTGATAGTCGAAGACGTATTTATGGGTCATGGCGGCGTAGACGAGGTAGCCGCCCGAAGTGTGCAGCACGCCCTTGGGTTTGCCGGTCGAGCCGGAGGTGTAGAGGATGAACAGGGGATCCTCGGCGCCCATCGGTTCGGGGGCGCATTCGTCGGGCACCGTCCGGATCGCTTCGTGATACCAGACGTCGCGGCCCTCGGCCCAGCCGATCTCGCCGCCGGTGTGGCGGACGACCAGGACCTTCTTGACGTCGGGGCACTGGGCCAGCGCGGCGTCGGCATTGACCTTGAGCGCCACCTTGCGGCCGCCGCGCAGGCCTTCGTCCGCGGTGATCAGGAAGCGGCTGTCGGCATCGAGGATGCGGTTGGCGAGGCTGTCGGGGGAGAAGCCGGCGAAGACGACGGAATGGATGGCGCCGATGCGGGCGCAGGCGAGCATGGCGACGGCGGCTTCGGGGATCATCGGCAGGTAGATGGTGACGCGGTCGCCCTTCCTGACGCCGAGCCCCTTGAGCACGTTGGCCATGCGGCAGACCGCATGATAGAGCTCGCGATAGGTGATGCGGGCATCCTGGGCGGGATCGTCGCCCTCCCAGATGATGGCGACCTGGTTGCCGCGGGCCGGCAGGTGGCGGTCGAGGCAGTTGGCCGAGACGTTGAGGATGCCGTCCTCATACCAGCGGATCGACAGGGTCTCGCGGGCGTAGGAGACGTTCTTGACC
>JAEYWU010000080.1 GCA_023428785.1 Pseudomonadota bacterium | reverse complement strand
GCTGCCCCGCGGCGCCGGCGGCGCGGGGCGGGCGGGGCCGCCCGCGGGCCCGCGGCCACCGCGGCGCGCTCGAGACCTTCGAGCGGCACTGGGACATGATGATAAAGCCCAGGTACGGCCGGGTCGGCGCCGTCGGTTTCGGCTACATCCTGCTGGTCGACGTGGTCGGGCCGTTCGTGGAGCTCCTGGGCTATTTGCTGATCCCGATGTTCTGGTTCGCCGGCCTGCTTTCGGTGGAGTATCTGCTCGCCTTCCTGGCCGTCAGCTTCACCTTCGGGGTGGTGATCTCGGTCGGAGCACTGGCGCTTGAGGAGTCCGAGCTGCGCCGGTTCCCCCGCGCGCGCGATCTCATGCTGCTCACGCTCGTCGCGGTGCTTGAGAACTTCGGCTACCGGCAGCTCAACAACGTCTGGCGGCTGCGCGGCGTGTGGCAGTACTGGCGGCGCAGCAAGTCCTGGGGGACCATGACGCGAAAGGGCTTCGCGCCGAAGCTGGAGACGCCGGCATGAACCGCATCCTGCCAGCGCTGTCGGCGCACGAACTGGGCCGGCTCGAGGCATTGCACGCACTGCGCCTCCTCGACACCCCGCCCGAACCCCGCTTCGACCGGCTGACCCAACTGGCCGCCAGCCTATTCAACGTGCCGACCGCGCTGATCTCCCTGATCGACACCGACCGTCAGTGGTTCAAGTCTCGGTTCGGCATGGACAAATGCGAGACCCCGCGGGACGACGCCTTCTGCAACGTCGCCGTCCGCCTGCCGCCGGCCAGCGTCATGGTCGTCGAGGACGCGACGAAGGATGTACGTTTCGCCGACAATCCGCACGTCACCGGCCCCGACCACGTGCGTTTCTACGCCGGCGCGGTGCTGACCACATCGAACGGACACAACCTGGGCACTCTGTGCCTTGTCGATTCCGAACCTCGCGAATTCAGCCCGGAGGAGAAGGCGCGGCTGAGCCTTCTTCGCGACCTCGTCGCCGAGCAGATCGAACTGACCGCCGAGCGCCATGCGGCCGATGAGAAGCGCCAGCTACTTGAACTGGCCGAGGCTGTCTCGCGCGTCGGTCACTGGCGCTGGCGGCTCGACGGCGGCGATGTCGAGTGGTCCGACGAAGTCTACCGCATCTACGGCATCGATCCGGCCAGCCGCGTCGTCCGCGACAACCTCAGCGGCTACTATTCTCCGGAAGATCGCGCCGCTCGCGACGCCTTCATCCGCCGCGTCATCCGTGACGGCAGCCAGGAAGAATTTGAGACAACCATCCTTCGGCCAGACGGCGACCGCCGCCGCGTGGTGCTCAGCGCCCTTCGCCAGTTGCGCGAGGACGGCGAGGTGGAGTCCCTTTTCGGTGTGGTGCAGGACATCACCGAGCGCCAGAGCGCCATCGACCGCCTGCGCCGCAGCGAGGCGCGGTACCGTCTGCTCGCCGACCACATGAACGACGTGGTCACCCGCCTCCGGCCTGACGGACGAAGCCGGTACATCTCACCAGCGGTCACCCCCCTCCTTGGCTACCAGCCCATTGAAATGGCCGGGCGCCCGGCGCAGGACTTTGTGCATCCCGACGATCAGCCCGAACTGGTCGCAGCCCTGGTGAGCCTGGGTGACGGCGAACAGCGGCGTACGCTCCAGCACCGCGCGGTGCGTAAGGACGGCAGCCTCGTCTGGGTCGAGACAAGCTTCCAGTCCGTGACGGACGAGAGCGGCCGGCCTGCCGAGATCATCGCCGTCATCCGCGACATCTCCGACCGGCGGCGGCTCGACGAGGCGCTGCGCGAGGCCCGCGATCGGGCCGAGGCGGCCTCAGAGGCCAAGTCGCGCTTCCTCGCCAACATGAGCCACGAACTGCGCACGCCCCTGACCAGCGTCATCGGCTTTTCACGTATCCTGCAGACTCGCGAAAACCTGGATCCCATCGAGCGCCAGTGCGCTGATCGCATTCATCTCTCCGCCGAGGCCTTGCTGGCGATCATCAACGACATCCTGGACTACTCCAAGCTGGAGGCGGGCGGCGTGCAGTTGGAGCAGCGACCCTTCGCGCTGCGGCCCCTGGTGCGCGACGCCGCGGAAATCCTGCTCGGCCAGATCGAGCAAAAGGGGCTGTGGTATCAGGAGGAGATCGCAGAGGCCGTTCCAGCTACCCTCGTCGGTGATCCCGCCCGGTTGCGGCAGATACTGCTCAACTTCCTCGGCAATGCGGTGAAGTTCACCTCCCAGGGAGGGGTCCGCGTCACGGTCGTCGCCACGTCGCGCACAAACGGTGAGCATAACGTCCGCTTTGACGTCACCGATACGGGCCCCGGCATCGAGCCCGAGACGGCGCATGCCCTGTTCGAACGCTTCGTCCAGGCCGATCCTTCCACGAGCCGCAGCTTCGGCGGAACGGGCCTGGGCCTGGCCATCTGCCGCGAACTCGTCGAGGTGATGGGCGGCCGCATCGGGGTCGACAGCGTGCCCGGCCAAGGCTCCAGCTTCTGGTTCGAAGTCCCCCTTGCCGTTGCGGAGCCCACGCCATGAGTCTGAGGATTCTCCACGTAGACGACGACGAGAACATCCGGGCGCTCACCGCGCTGGCCTTCGACCTCGGCGGCTCCGGCGCCGAGGTCGCCTCGGCCTCCTCCGGGGCCGAAGCGCTCGCCCGGCTCGACGGGGGGCTCATGCCCGACGTCATCCTGCTCGATGTCATGATGCCAGAGATGGACGGGCCCACCGTACTGTCGCGCATCCGGGAACGGTCGGCCCACGGCCGGACGCCCATCATCTTCATGACGGCCCAGTCCCAGGACCGAGAAACCGCCCAACTCATGGCGCTCGGCGCACGCGGCGTGATCATTAAGCCCTTCGACCCCATGAGCCTCGCCGCACAGGTTGAAAGCTTCCTCGGCTCCGAGCCGTGAGCGATCCCTTGGCCCAGCTCCGCGCCGCGTTCCTCACGCGCTGCGCCTCCGACCTGTCCGAATTGCGAAGTATGGCTCCAGAACATCCTGAGCTCAGGCGTATCGCTCACCGCCTGGCCGGAGCGGCAGGCTCATTCGGGTATCCGGAACTCGGAGCGGTCGCGGCGCATGTTGAAGCGAACGCCAGAGATGGAAGCTTGACGACAGCGGAGCTTCGCCGACTGCTTGACATTCTTTCGACGCTAGAGCGCTGAAGGCTGGTCCTAGGCCTCATCATATTCGGCCTTACCACGCGGACTCTCAAGCGGCCGAAGTGGAGACGTGCTAGCGTCAGACTGACAGCACCGCCACTGGTGCTGTCAGATTAACCGGCGTCGGCCACAGCCAGCCCAACCTTGATCATCCTAGGCGGTCGCCGCTGCCCATGCTGCATCTGCCTCGGCGCGAAAGCGGCGCAGGGTCGGTCGGCTGATGAGATGTCGCTGGACGTTGAAGGTATTGTAGATCGCGGCGTGGGTGGTGAGGAGGTTCTGTCAGGTTAAACGACGTCGGCCAGAGCTAGCCCAATCCCAGCCCCTTCAGGCGGTAGCCGCCGTCCACGCCGCATCGGCTTCGGCGCGGAAGCGGCGAAGTGTGGAGCGGCTAATCAGGTGTCTCTGGACGTTGAAGGTGTTGTAGACGGCGGCGTGGGTGGTGAGGAATCTCTGAGCTGAGGCCGGGGATTTGAAGAGCTGCTGCTGACGCTCTCGCCGCCGGATCGGCAGGTGCGAATTCTCGATCCGGTTGTTCTCCCGAAGCCGGCCTGGGCGGTGGACGTTATCCAGGCCCAACTCCCTAAGCGCCGATCCATACGACGCCAGGCCATCGGTCGTGATCGCCTCCGGCGCGACCGGCTGATTGCGCAGCAAGCGGGTCAGCAGCTTCAGAGCCGCTGCGTTGTCCCGCCGGCGCTGGACCACAAGATCGAGCACCTCGCCCTCGTCATCGACGGCCCGCCACAGGTACATCCGTCGGCCGCCGATCCAGCAGACCATCTCGTCAAGATGCCAGCGAGGGGACGGCGCCGGTCGCCGTTTCCTCAGCCGCCTGGCGATCAGCGGCCCGAACTTGATTGTCCAGCACCTGATCGTCTCGTAGCAGACCTCGATCCCCCGCTGGGCCAGCATCTCCTCGACGTCGCGGAGGCTCAGACTGAACCGGAAATACAGCCACACGGCGTGGCGGATCACGTCCGGCGGGAAGCGGTGACGCTTGAACGAAATCGGCGGCATCAAACCCTGCTCCAGACGGCCTTTGCGGCGCTTCTCACTGGAGATTTGTTAGCGTTAGACTGACAGCACCGGTCGCCTCGAGGGTGTAGCTGGCGTAGAGCGCCGCGCCGAAGGCCTTCTCCACCGCTTCCAGATCAGCATCGGTCAGGCGCGCGGCCTTCCGGGGGGTCATATGCTCGATCAGTTGAACGATGTTGCATAATCCCGGACCTCGGAGGGAGACCCGCTCGGCAAGAAAGTCGCGGGTAATAACGAACTGGATGCTCCCGAAAATTCGAGGAATACCGAGCGCATAGAGGTCGCCGTCCAGCCGAACGACAGTGCGGCCGGGTTTCATGTCCACCTTCAGCCGGTCGCCATAGGTCTCCTTATACCAGCGGCTGATAGCGGCGCCCAACGGCGCATACGCGGCGATTTCGGGTGGGAGACGACTGGGATCTTGGTCGCCGATCGGGATCGGCACCCCGTGGAGGAGGCTGATTTCCCGGCCGGCATGAATCGGGCGGTCCTCGATCCCATAGCCGTCCCGTCCCAAACGCGCATCGATCTCCTGCATCATGGCTTCGAACGCGGGGCCTTCGTAGGGAACGGTCTTGGCTGCAGTCATGGTGTGAGCGGCCCCCTCGGCGGCGGATTTCGATTATGCGCTTGCCTGACCAAGGCGACGGCGAACGAAAGCCCTGCCGGTCATGGCGATTTTTCAGAGATAGTTGCCTCTGCGCGTCCACCAAGTGCGGTCCCGCTTTGAATGTCGGCTTCGGGCCAGTGATCCAATGACTGCTTCTGGCGCACAGCCGCGGTCAGACGTCTGTCCAGCCAGCTTTTCGCACAGCGGCGACGCGGTCTCTGGCAACTGGCACTCTGAGCCCGTTCTTCAGTCTGAGCTCCATGCGACGCGCTTCGCGCGCGACGCCCTCGAGGGCGACTTCGGCCACCCACCAGGAGCGGTGCACCTGCAGCCCCCGGACGCCGACCAATTCCGCAACGGCATCCGACATTCTCATCAGGAGGAGGGCGTCTCCCGTAGGTGTAAACACCCGAAGATAGTGGTCCTCTCCCTTCAGAGCCCAGACCTCACGACCAAGATGTCGCGGGAGCCGAGCTATGAAGGAGGCTTCTACGGACTGTTCGACTGTATCGCTCGGTGGGCTGTTGGAGGGCGTGGCGTCTCGGAAGGGCTCGATGTGAGTTCCCTGCTGTCCACTCAGGGAAGCGGAGAACCAGAGGCAAGCCGATACCAGTGCGCTCACCACAAGAACCTGACCGGAGGTTTCGATCAGGAGGCCTGCGGACGGCGCTGCGCGTGAGAGATCGACCTCTGGCCCGAACCACCAGAGCCACAGGCTAAATGGTACCGACGCCACGACCAGGGCGCCTGCCCAGCCCGACCACTCTGGCAGCCCCATTCGCACCGCCGCTCCGCCCGCCACTCTGACCAGAGGACGATAGACCAGGTAGCCGACAAGGAGGGTGCGCACCCAGTAGGCCAGCCGTTCGCTCCAGCCGCCGGCGCTCAGGATGCCGTAAGGCGCAAGGAGCGTGAGCACGACGCTTCCTAAGACGACGGCCATCAATTCAACTGAGACACCCCGTGCCGAAACACGAGACCTCAGACCGATTGGCGCTTCGTGAACGGGCATTACCTCGGATCGCTGCACGGATGACGAACGGAAAGGTGCGCCTCACGTAAACGGTGTCACAGGTTCTGCAAAGCTTCGGGTACCGCTCGGCTACTTAAGCCCGGAGCCACTCATGAAGAACCGCCTATCTGTCCCCAAAGCCCTCGACGTGATGTGCATCCTGCCAGGGGGCATCGCCGCCGCATTCATGATTGGCAACGACGCCATGGCGTGGGCGCCGTGGCTCGCGGCACTCTTCACCCTCAGGTTTGTGAGAAGGACGCCAGCTGGGCGTGGCCTTGCATTAGGGGCTTGCGCGTGGGCTCTGGCCTATGTCGCCGGCTGGCAGGGAGTTCTTCCGTTCCAGGGTTGGCTCTCCTACGCAGTACCGGCGGCGGCCGGCTTCGCTGCCTTCTCTCCGTTTATCGCAGATCGTCTTCTATCGCCGCGTCTGGGACATTCCGTCCGTTGGCTGGTGCTGCCGACAGCGTGGGTTGCGGTTGAGCTTGGCTTCTCCCATCTGGGCTACGGCACTTGGGGTGCCGTCGCCTACTCGCAGGTGGACCTGCTTCCACTCCTTCAGACGGTCGCGGTCGTAGGCTTGGCTGGGCCCGCGTTTCTGATCGGAGCATTCGGATCGATTTCGAATGAGGTCTGGCAGAGCCCGGGTCGCGGTTGGCCGCTAGCCGCCGCCTTCGCTGCAGCTGTGGCGCTTCTTCTCGTCGGAGGCTGGAGTCTGGTGCGTTCTCCTGAGCCTAGAAATACGGTTCAGGTCGCTGGAATCGTCGTCGACAACATGGCGGTCTTCCGCAACACATGGGGGCCGCTCAGCTACGGTGAGACTCTCGACCGCGAGGCGGCGGAGCGGGTGCAGCCCTCTGCCAGGGCTCTGGTTCAGACTCTCTTTGAGCGCTCAGAACAGGCCGCCGATCGCGGAGCCAAGATCATCGTGTGGAGCGAGGCCAACGCCCTGATCTTCGCATCCGACGAAGCCGACATGCTCCGCCTCGGCCAGCGCTTTGCACGACGCCGCGGCGTGTACCTGTTCATGGCTGCTGCCGTGATGACACCCGGAGAGCCGCTCGCGGAGAACGTGATCATCGTCATCGACGACCGAGGCCGGGTCGTAGACCGATACCTGAAATCGCACCCAACTCCGGGCGAGATGTCAGTTCGCGGAGACGGTCGGGTGCGCACGTTAGACACGCCTTACGGTCGCCTTGCGTGGGCCATCTGCTACGACTTCGACTACCCCGCACTTATCCGTCAGGCCGGGCGAGCCGGTGCAGACATCCTGATCGACCCCTCTTGGGAGCATGCCGGGATGGCGCCGTTGCACTCGGAGATGGCGGCGATGCGAGCGATTGAGACCGGCGCGGGTCTGTTCCGGGCGGTGAACGGCGGCCTAGGGCTCGCAGTGGATGGACGCGGGCGCGTAATCTCGTCTCTTCCCGCCTCCCGAGCCTTTGGGGAGGACCTCGTCGCAGATATGCCGACCGCCAGAAGCTGGGCGCCCCAAGTGATCATCGGCGAGGCCTTCGCCTGGCCGTGCGTCACTCTTCTCCTGATCCTGTCTCTGCAGGCGATCCGTCGAACGGGACAGGACCCCCAAGGATGAGGAGTATGGGGAAACTGAGCGAATGCTGGCTCAGTCTGCTCCTATGGCCAATGCGGCCGAGCCATCGCGCGATACGCGCTCGGTGGCTGGCCAGTCTGCTTGATGAATGCGCGCCGCATGCGGTCGCCGCCGCCGAAGCCTGTCTTCAGCGCAATTGTCTCCAGGGAAGCGTCGCCGGCCTCGATAGCGGCTCTGGCGGCCTCCACTCTGAGGCGCTCGACGGCCTTGGCCGGGGCTATTCCCGTAGCCTTGGTGAAGGCTCGGGTGAACTGTCGCACGCTGAGTGCTGATCGGTCGGCGAGGCGTTCGACCGTCAGCGGCTCGGACAGATGAACGCGAGCCCAGGCGAGGAGCGGCGCGAACCTATTATCTGGAGTGACCATCTCAAGGAGCTCGGAGTGCTGCGACTGAGAACCGGGCCGCCGGTGGTAGACCACCAGCTTGCGAGCCACCTTTCTCGCCATATCGTCGCCGAAGTCCCGGGCCACCATAGCCAGCGCTAGGTCGATGCCTGCGGTCACCCCGGCCGACGTCCAGATGCCTCGATCCTCGACGAATATGCTCTCGGCGTCGACTAATACGGTCGGGTGCCTTCGCCGGAGTTCGGCCGCTCCAGCCCAGTGCGTGGCCGCTCGCCGTCCGTTCAGCAGGCCGGCTGCCGCGAGGATGAACGCCCCAGAGCAGACGCTCGCGACCCTTCGGCCGTCTTTCGCAGCCATAGTCAGCGTCTCCAGCAAGGGTGAGTCGTTGACCGCTGGGCGAAGGTTCTCCGCACCTGGCACAAGAAGCGTGTCACCAGGACCGACCGAAGATACGGGAATCGTCTCGACAACGATGCCGGAGGAACTTCGGACCAGACCGCCGGCGGATGAAGCCGTGGCAAGAACGTAGTCAGCTCCGAACTCGCCAGCCACCTCGAAAACCGCAGCCGGTCCTGTCGCGTCAAGGATCTGAAACCCATCGAAGACGAGCAGAATCACGCGGTGCATGTCGCGTCCTAAAATGAGGGAACTATGACCTTCAGGACGTCACCGGGCGGCTCTAGTCAAGCTGGAAAGCTATTGTCCGAGACCAGCCTCTGGAGA
Source organism: Pseudomonadota bacterium (assembly GCA_023428785.1). Lineage (GTDB taxonomy): Bacteria > Pseudomonadota > Alphaproteobacteria > Caulobacterales > Caulobacteraceae > Brevundimonas. The sequence goes on along the minus strand of JAEYWU010000080.1, from coordinate 22,481 downwards.
GAATGATGATGACCCGACGGACCCTGATGGTCGCCGCAGCTGCCGCCGCCACAGCAAGCGTTTCACCAGCAGCGGCTCAACGGGCCCTACCCCGAGATCCACGGGTTCTGGCGGCTCAGCTGGGGGTCAATCTGACCGGCGACGAACAGATCGCAATGCTGCTGTACCCCGGCTTCACGGCTCTCGATTTCGTCGGCCCCCATCATTTCTTCGCAGGACTATTCGGCGGCACAGTCCACCTGGTCACGAACCAGCCTGATCTCCGGCCGGTTACGAGCGATACGGGATTGGCGGTTCAGCCAACCGTCACCATGGCCGGGTGCCCGGAAGAGCTCACGGTTCTATTCACGCCGGGCGGAACGTCCGGCACGATCGCTGCGGCTCGGGACCTGCCCACGATCGAGTTCGTCCGCAGTCGTGCGGCGCGCGCAACCTACGTGACGAGCGTCTGCACCGGCTCGCTCATCCTCGGCGCCGCCGGTCTGCTTCGGGGCCGCCGAGCAACCTCCCACTGGTCGGTCGTGCACCTGCTCGATCAATTCGGCGCCGTGCCTGAGAGAAGTCGGATTGTTCGAGACGGCAATCTCATCACCGGAGCCGGGGTATCGGCCGGTCTGGACTTCGGTTCCGCTCTCGTCGCCGAAATCCGCGGCCGGCCAATGGCGGAGACCGCCGTTCTAATGGCGGAATACGATCCAGAGCCTCCCATCTCTGGGGGCTCTCTCGAGACCGCGCGACCAGAGATCGCAGAACTCCTGTCGAGTTCGCTGGCGCCCTTTGTGACTGAGGCTGCGAACCTGGGCGTACTGTGATGAGCGGTCTTGCTTTCGCACCACCGCTAGAGACAGTCATGGTCCGCGCATTCCAGGAGTCTGACCGGAAGGCCTGCCAACAGATCGCCGCCGCGGCAGCTCTAAGTTCGTATGGCGCCCAAATGCCTGAACTTCGGCCTGCATTCAGCGGGTCTGCTGAGTTGGAGCCAGCCGACGTGCGCTTGGTCGCGACCATCAGCGAAACGCCGGTCGGATTTCTAGAGCTTGTCGGGGCGCATATTTCGAACGTGTTCGTGGATCCGCGCCATCAGGGAAAGGGCGTCGGCCGGGCTCTGATGACATCGGCTGAAAGGACAGCGCCCGGTGACCTCACACTCTCCGTCTTCACAATCAACCCGCGGGCGAGGCGCTTCTATGAGCGCCTGGGCTACTGCGTGGAGGCCGCGTCCCAGATCCTGTTCCACGGCATTGAAACTGACGTCTGGCGCATGCGGAAAGTCCGCTCTGTAGATGCGTCGCGGCGTCGCTTTGATCTCGTTATCCTCGACTTCGATGGCGTGCTGGCTGACAGCGCATCGTGGATGCTCCGCAACCTTGACGGCGTTTGCGAACGGCACGGATTGCGGCGGCCGGACCCGGCGACGATCGATCGCCTCAGGGCCCTTTCGAACCGCCAAATACTAGGGGAACTACGCGCGCCCTTCTGGAAGCTGCCGGCGATCGCCCGAGACATGAGAGCGCGCATGGCAGCCGACGCCTCAGAGATTAGTCTCTTCCCCGGAGTGCCCGCCTTCCTCGGGCGGCTGCGGGAGGCCGGGGTGGTGGCTGCTATCGTGAGCTCCAACTCCGAGGGAACCGTGCGCACAATCCTCGGCCCTGCCAATGCTGAGAGGATCGCCCGATTTGATTGCGGCGCCAGCCTCTTCGGCAAGGCGCCGGTGTTTAAGCGAGTACAGAGGAGCCTCGCGACACCTCAGGATCGGGTCTTGTGCGTCGGCGACGAAAGCCGAGATGTCGACGCAGCGCGCGCCGCTGGCTTCTGCAGCGCTGCCGTGACGTGGGGATATGCCGCTCCGGAAGCGCTGAATGACGCAGCACCGGATCACATCGTCGGCGATTTCGAAGCGCTCCTCGAGGTCATCGGCGCGTGAGCTGACAGGTTCGGCCCCCGGCAGAACCGGGGGCCGTCGCTACCTATCAGACCTGGCAACCGCAAAGCTGGCAGTTGCAGCCCACGCAGCCGCAGGCTGAAGCGCGTTGGTTCTCACAGGTGCACGGCTCGCAGGTGCAAGAAGCGCAGCTGCAAGTGCTGACAGTGAGCAAGTCTTCGTGGTTCGTCATGTGGGCCTCCTTGGCTCCGGTTGGTGACGAACCCCTTCTACGGTGCGGACTATAGTACGGAGTCAAGCATGAAATATGAGATGACTATAGCAAGACTGGCAAAGGCAGCTGGCGTCGGAGTCGAGACAGTGCGGTTCTATCAACGTCGTGGGCTGATGCCCGTCCCAAAACCTGCCAGCACGGGGCCATATCGGAGCTACGACACCACGCATTTGGAGCGCTTGCGCACTATCCGACGCGCGCAAGCAGCAGGCTTCAAACTAGAAGAGATACGCGAGCTTCTGACTGCCGATCCGCTACGCGACCGTTCGCGCGTACTCAAGCTTGCGAGTGCGCGGCTTGAAGCCCTTAAGCTCCAACAGGAGCAGTTGGACGCCGCCCGCCAAGGGCTCGAGCGCCTCGTCTCCAGCTGCCACAGGTCGCGCGGAGCACCTTGCCCGATCGTCAGCGCCTTCGCGCCGCAGAGCCCAGCACATGTCTGACTCTATTCTGCTCCGCCCCCCCCGCCGGAGAGGTGGAAGAGATCATGAGAATTTGGCGGGAGGCGTCTCGCGTCGGTCACCCCTTTCTCACGGAGGATGATCTGGATGCTCAGGAGCGCCTTACTCGGAGGGAACACCTGCCGCGCGCCGACATCACCGTGGCCGAGCGACACGGGGTTGTTGTCGGCTTCATCGCCACGTTCGGCGACTGGATTGGCGCGCTCTTCGTTGAGCCCGATGCCCAGCACGCCGGCGTGGGGCGGCGCTTGATCAAGCATGTGCAGGCTCGAAGCGCGTCCCTCCAACTCAGCGTCTACGAGCAGAACCACTCAGCCCGAGCGTTTTACGCGCGCATGGGCTTCGTCCAGGCGGACCGTAGTGACCAAGACGACCAAGGCAGGCGCTTGCCTGTACTCAGGCTGACTTGGCGCCGTCCCTAGTATGTCTGCTGTTGGGAAGGGAATGAATGTCCGCTCCTGGCGCTTAGCCGACTGCTATTCCGAACCCATCTTCTGGGTATGGTGGATCCCCACTCGCGTCGTGAAGATGCCGACCGCGAGTAGTACGGCGATCAGGCCCGGCAGGCTGGCTTCGAGGCCGAAGGCTCCTCCGGTCAGCCAGTCGAGCCTTGGAGCCAGCATGGGGCGCAGAAGGCCAGGTTCGCTAGTTCCGCTCACGCCGAACCCGAGGATGAGGCCCTGGGTGACATTGGCCATGAAATGCAAACCGATCGGCAGGGCCAGGCTCCGAGTGCGAACGAAGGCCAGCCCGAACAGGATCGACGCCGCAAAGATGTTCACGCCAGCCCAGACCCGGGTAGCGCCCTCCATGCCGGGATTGTTCAGGTGGGTAAGGACGAAGAACAGGCCGACAACGATCTGCGCCGGCCAAAACCCCAGACCCCCAATCATCCGTTGGAACAACACGCCGCGAAACAGGAGTTCCTCAGCGACCACGACCCCTGCCATGAGCATGACCGTGGCTCCGATCGCGGCCGGCTGGATGACCCCGACCTCCCAACGGACCCAGCCGCCGACGCCGAGGACCAGCGCCGGCGCCGCCATTAACAGAAAGCCGAGAGCAGCGCCTGATCCGAACTCGGCCAGCCATCGAACATCCGGCCGGCCGGTCACCTCGAAGATCGACTTGCGGCGCAGCGCCTGGACGACCGCCGTCGCGATCGCCAGCATGGCGACCTGTTCGAGGATCGTGACGTCGCGTCCCAGGTGCGCGGAGATAACGACACAGGGCGCCAATAGCGCGGTGAGCAGCCCGAGGAAGACGACCATCCACCACCCGTTGCGAAGTCGGCGGTCGCGGCCCCGAAATGCCCGGTCGATGAGCGACGGCATTGGTCTTCTTTCGTTCGTGTCCGGCCGAAACGGACGGGTCTGAAGGCTCGCGCTTCGGCGGAGGAAGTTGAGAGGCAGTTGGCTTCAGGGGGTGGCGCTGGATGGGCCAAGTTCGCGCACGAAGAAGGCGACGACCTCGCTGTTGAACGACTGCTTGAACACGGCCCGATCGAAACCGGGACTGGACTGGCAGAGTTCGGGGACCATCATACGCATCTCGGCTCCGCAGGGGACGAGGAAGTCGTGGTGCAAGGCTCCAGGTACCAGGTGATAGTCCGGATCGCCGACCAGACGATCACGGATGGGCTCGACGTGCCAGGGTGAAGCGAGGATCTGGTCTTCGCCAGCCTGCCAGAGCTGGACCGGAATGGAGATGGTCCTCAGGCTTTCGTCGGAGAAGGCGAAGCCGAACCCGGGGGCAGCCATGACCGCGGCCGTGATCCGCGTATCGCGAGCGGAGGGTCGCCACGTCTCGAAGTCGAGCCCTCCTTGGGCGGCGATGATCGTACAGACCAGGAACTCGGGGTGGGCGGCGCAGTGGTCGAGGATCGCCCGAGGGTCGGACTCGCCTCCTGCCAGCGTGGCGACGGTGAAGCCGCCGGCCGAAAAGCCGAACGCGCCGATCCGGGACGAGTCGATGCTGGCTGCGTCCGGCCAGTCGCCGGTCATGTAGCTGATCAGGGCGCTGACCTGCGGCGGCCGGTCGGTGAGGGCCAGAGAGCGGCTCATGTCGCGGAAATTGTCGCCCGGATGGGTCAGGGCGGCGACCACGAAACCTGCGCCAGCCAGGGCTTCAGCCGTATCCTGATGGCCGAGAGCGCCGCCGCCGTTTCCGTGGGAGATGACCACGAGCGCGAACGGGCCGCGCGCTCGGTCGGAGGGGCTCCACACCGCAGCCTCGATCATCTCGCCCGACGGGCCCGGGAAACGGATCATCTCCGGGGCTTGGGCCAGCGCCGGCTGAGCGCCGACCAGCCAAACGGTGAACGCCAGCAGACGCAGCAGCGGGCCAAAGGTGTTCTGGGGGGGCATTTCGTGACCTCGGGGTACGGGGGAGAACCTGGTGCAAGGACCGATCCTGCCCGCAGGTTGGCTGACAAGCTTTACCATAATCAGGCGGGTGTTGCGCCTTGGACGGTGTGATGGGTCCCCGCCCTCGCCAGGCTAACGAGCGCCGCTAGCAAAGCGAGCCCCGCGCCGATCCCAATCGCAAGTCGCGAAGCGAGCGCGGTCGGACCGAGGCTGAAGAGCAGCGCGATCAGCACGGCTCCAGCGGTCTGCCCGGTCAGTCGAGCGGCACCCTGGGCGCCGCCGGATGCCGCGCTTCGTTCCAGCGGGGCCGACAGGAACAGGTTGCGATTGTTAGGGGTCTGGAACAGACCGAATCCAACTCCGCACAAGCTAGTGAAGAACACAAACGGCCGCAGGTCTCCCCCGAACGACCAAAGGGCCGTGCCGAGCAGCCCTGCAGCGAGACACGTTCCCCCAGCGGCGCATAGCCAGGCTGTCGAGAAGCGGTCGGCGAGCCGGCCGACCATGACCGCCGTCAGGGCGACGCTGACCGGCCAGACGGTCATGAAAAAACCCGTCGCCGCCGGGGTCTGACCAAGAGGGCCTTGCAAGTAAAACGGCAGGGCGACGAGGGACGCGGTCTGGCCGGCGAAGCACAGCACCGAAGCGATCACGGAGATCCGGAATGCGGGGGCACGCAGGAGATCGAGCGGGATCAGAGGGGCGGCTTTAGGCGACTCCCGTCGCACGACCAAGCCAAGAAACACGACGCCGGCGATCGCCAGGCTGCCGGCCAGCCATGGTCGAACCAGCATGAGCTGGGCGGCAATAGCGAAGGCGGCGAAGAAGCCGGCGCAGAGCGCCAGGCTTGCGATGTCGAGCCGCTGCGCACTGGCCGCGGTCCGCGGGAGCTGTCGGGCGGACCAGAGCACCGCCATCGCGAGCGGCATCTGGACGGCGTAGAGCCAGGGCCAGTCCACCTGGGAAAGGACAGCTGCACCGAGCGCCGGTCCGGCAGACGAGGCCAGGGCCACAGTGAGCGCATTCCACCCGATCGCCGCTCCCAACCTTTCCGCCGGGACAACGAACCTCAACAGTGGCACGCCCAAAGCCATGATCGCAGCTCCGCCTAAGCCCTGAACGGCTCGCGCCGCCAACAGCCAAGGCGCCGAAGGCGCGAGGGCCGCCAGCAGCGCAGCCCCGGCGAACAGGGCTGCTCCGGCGACGAAGACGCGACGATAGCCCAGACGTTCGCCCAGAGCGGCGCAGGGCAGCAGCGCGGCAAGCAGGGCGGTCTGGTAGGCCGTGACCACCAGAACCGCCTCGGCAGGGGAGATGCCGAGGTCCGTCGCGATCGTCGGCAACGCCACGTTCGTCATACCAGCGTCGAGGACGACCATGGCCATCGCTGTCAGCACGGCCGCGACTGGAACGGCCGAGCTTGACCCATGCGTCCCCCCGGCTGCCGGCAGGTCAGGTTCGTGGGGCGTCATGCCGCCAGCTGCGGGACGGTCCATTCGCCATCGCGCTCGACATAGCGAATGAGGCGGTGGTGTTCGCGATCCTCCGCCCTCAGATCGCGCTCGGTGAAGCGGAACAGGAGGGCCGAGTCGCTGACGCAGCGCGTATCGTGAATGTCGCCGGGCAGGTAGAGCTGGGCTTCGCCGGCGCGGACGCGGGTCACGTTACGCCTCACGAGGCGAACCCGGCCGTCTCCGCCCTCCACACGGGCGTAGGTTCCCATCTCCATCTCGCCCTTTTGGAGCCCGTAAAGGACCCAGCTTCGCCCATGGTCGTGCGGCGGCCTGTAAAGTCCCGCTTGCTCCGCGTGGGCGAGGAGCATGAAGCCATGCAGGGGGTCTCGATGAAGTTCCGTTGAAGCCGGGGCGTCTCGATGCAGGGCGGCAAGCCAGGCTTCACGGTCGGACGCGGTGAGCAGCGTCTCCATCCGACTCTGACAGTCGCTCGCCAGGTCCGTCGTTAGCGGTCCCCAGTGCTTTTGCACACCGTGGATGAATGTCTGGAGGCTCGTCGGCGCCATGTCTCTCGCTCCGAGTTTTTGTCGAAGAGAAAGTGTCGGCTCGTGGATGATTGCGGAAGTCGCGTCATTCTCATGTTATTAGTGCACCCGACGCAACGATGCTTCCCGGGGCGGACCATGTCGCATCCCGATCTGAACCTCCTGGTCACCCTCGACGCCCTGCTCGCTGAAGGCAGCGTGGCCGGCGCTGCCCGCCGTCTCCGATTGAGCCCTTCAGCCATGAGCCGGGCGCTCGCCCGCCTGCGTGAAACGACCGGGGATCCCCTACTCGCCCGCGCCGGTCGCGGTCTGGTTCCCACGCCGCGCGCCATCGAACTGCGGGACAAGGTGCGCCAGGTGGTCGAAGACGCCGGAGCCATTCTGCGTCCGGACCAGGAAATCGACCTGACGAGGCTCGCCCGTAACTTCACCCTGCGCACCAGCGATGGATTCGTAGAGACGTTCGGAGCTCGACTCATCGCTCGCCTCTCCCAAGAAGCGCCCGGGGTCCGGCTGTTTTTTCTGCAGAAGCCCGACAAGACCAGCGAGCCGCTGCGCAGCGGTCGGGTGGATTTGGAGACCGGAGTGATAGAGGCAACGACCGGGCCGGAAGTGCGCAGCCAGGCGCTGTTCAAGGACCAGCTCGTCGGCGTCGTCCGCGCCGGACACCCTCTGCTCCGGGGAGAGGTCACCACGGTCCTCTACTCCGAGGCCGAGCATGTGCTTGTGTCACGGACGGGCCTGGAGGAGGACGCGGTCGATGGGCCTTTCCTCCTAGCGGGAGCCCAACGGAAGGTGACGAGCCTGGTCAGCGGGTTCTCTGCCGCCCTGTCGCTCGTGAGAGCCTCCGACCTGGTCGCCACTGTTCCGGATCTCCACACTCGCGGCCTTCGCGAGGGGCTGTTGAGCTTCCCGCTGCCCGTGCCGGCTGGGGAGTTCACGGTTTCGATGCTTTGGCATCCGCGTATGGACGCCGACCCAGCTCATCGTTGGCTGAGGACATGCGTCAGGGAGATCTGTCGCCAAGACTGAGAACAGCGGATTGGGTCCGCTTTTCGCACATGCCCGAATGACCGCTTCTGGCGCAAAGCGGCCCTCAGGATTTCGCATAAGCTGCCTTATGCGACTTCGGAATGGGATCATCGGGTATCGCTTCGTCGATCTGTGCGCCGTGTGAAAGACGGCGCTGATTGGCGAAGGACGCTCACTGGTTTGACAACCCAACAGCTTCACCGGCTATCTGTTCATTCTATTCGGGAATGACCACAGTCGCTTGTGTTCGGCTGATTGGGGCGGCAGCTAGCTAGCCATGAGACGACCTTATCTATCTTCTTCGATAGACCAGCTCGAGGATGTCCTTGAGGCGGCCATTGCGCACAACGACCAGTCGGTCGTGCGTGCGATCGGGCATGAGCTGACATTCCGTCGGGTGCCTCGAGCCAAGGATCTCGCGGATCGCGTGCGCGAAACCATGGGAAGGACGTCGCCTCCGCCAAGGGGGGGGCGTCAGCCCCCTAGGGCCGGAAAGAGATCGACGCGCCACAAGCCCACGCCTGAACAGGAACAGGCTCTAAAGGCATTCTCGACCGGGCAATCGCTTCGTATAAATGCCTTCGCCGGCTCGGGAAAAACCTCAACGCTGGAAATGCTGTCGCACAGCACCTCGCGGCGCGGGCAATATATCGCGTTCAACAAGGCGATCGTGACCGAGGCCAAAGAGAAATTCCCGCCTACGGTCGATTGTTCAACGACCCATAGCCTGGCGTTCCGAGCTACCCCCGCTTCATTGCGTGGAAATCTCAGCAAGATGACGTCGAAGGTCAGCGCGCAGAAGCTCGCTGAGGCGCTCGAGCTCAAAAAGGCCTGGCGCGTCGATCATCAGCACGTTCTGCAGCCGCGATCCCAAGCCTTTCTCATTCTGGATACGGTCCGCCGGTTTGCTCAGAGCGGGGACGAGACCATCTCCGACCTCCACGTTCCCCGGCATGGCTCGCTGCTGTCTGCGAAGCCCGATGTGATCGATCGGGTCAACGAGTTCGCTCGACGCGGCGCCGATCATGTGTGGGACCGCATGTGCAATCCGGATGACGATCTGCCGCTGGGCCACGACGGCTATCTCAAGCTCTGGGCCCTTTCCAATCCGGAGATCGTGGCGGATTTCATCCTGCTTGATGAGGCGCAGGACACAAATCCCGTCGTGTTGGAGGTGCTAAAGAAGCAAGACGCACAACTCGTATATGTCGGTGATAGGCACCAGCAGATCTACGAGTGGCGCGGCGCTGTAAATGCGATGGCGCTAATGGAAACGGAGCATGCGGTCACCCTCAGCCAATCCTTCCGGTTTGGCCCTCAGATCGCAGAAGCCGCTTCAAAGGTACTTGCCATGCTGGGCGAGCGGAGCCGTTTGATTGGCAATGACCGATTAGACAGTCGAGTAGGCTCCTGTCGACCCGACACCATCCTCTCGAGGACGAACGCGAACGTGATGTCTTCGCTGATTGCGGCGCTGGATGAGGGACGGCTTCCACACCTGGTAGGCGGCACGTCAGAACTTATGACGATGCTTCGCGGGGTTCAGGACTTGAAAGCAGGGCAGCCGAGCATTGTGCCTGACTTCTTCGGCTTCCAGGACTGGCGTGAAGTGGTGGAGTTTGCCGAAACGCAGGAAGGCCAGCACCTCATGACCTTCGTCAACTTGGTCGAGGCTAGGGGCGAGAAACAGCTCATCTGGGCGCTGAATCGCACTGTCGATGAGGACAAATCGGATCTGGTCTTGTCGACGGCGCATAAGGCCAAGGGACGCGAATGGAACAACGTCCAGCTCACGGATGACTTCCTAGCGAGCCGACCGCCACGGTCGCAATCTCATGAGGATCTGCTGAAGGCTGAGAATGAGTACGGCGCAGAGCTGCGCTTGTTTTACGTGGCCATCACGCGGGCTCGCCAGGTGATCGACATTCCGCCCCCACTTGTCGAGAAGCTCGGGCTAAAGGCATCGGCCAGTTCGCCAGCGCCGGTTGTCCAAAACTCTAGCGCACCATCTCGCACCCCGTCGCATGATCGCTGGGCGCCAGCAAAGCCGTCGATCGCGTCGCCCCCGCCTATTTCAATCCGGCCCACGGTTGCGCCGAGGGTCCTGTCAGGTTAACCGCCTCGGGGCGAGACTCATCCCACCTCGACCATTTTAGGCGGTAGCTGCTGCCCATGCCGCATCCGCCTCGGTGCGGAAGCGCCGGAGGGTGGGGCGGCTGATCAGATGTCTTTGGACGTTGAAGGTGTTGTAGATCGCGGCGTGGGTGGTGAGGAACCGTTGGGCGGACGGCTGGCTCTTGAACAGCTGCTGCTGTCGCTCTCGTCGTCGGATCGGTAGGTGGGAGTTCTCGATCCGATTGTTCTCCCGGAGCCGGCCCGGCCGATGGATCTGATCGAGGCCGAGTTCCCTAAGCGCCGACCCATACGACGCCAAGCCATCCGTGGTTATCCGCTCTGGCTCTACGGGCTGGTTGCGCAGCAGACGGTTCAGAAGCTTCAGCGCAGCTTCGTTGTCCCGCCGTCGTTGAACGACCAGGTCGAGCACTTCGCCTTCGTCATCGACCGCGCGCCAGAGATACATCCGCCGGCCGCCGATCCAGGAGACCATCTCATCCAGGTGCCATCGAGGGGAGGGCGCCGGCCGTCCCTTCCGCAGTCGCCGGGCGATCAGCGGTCCAAACTTGATTGTCCAGCAGCGGATCGTTTCGTAGCTTGCCTCGATCCCGCGTTGTGCCAGCATTTCCTCGACATCACGAAGGCTGAGGCTGAACCGAAAATACAGCCAGACCGCGTGGCGGATCACATCCGGTGGGAAACGGTGGCGCTTGAACGAGATCGGCTTCATCAAACCCAACTCCAGAAGGCTCTTGCTGAGCTTCTCACCGGAGACTTGATAGCGTTAGCCTGACAGCACCTTCGCGAGTCCCTCGCCGGTGCGGCCATTCCGGACGACATTCGCGGCCGCATCGACACCCTGATCGAGCACGGCGCTCCCGAAGTCATGCTCAGCAGCTACGTTCGTGAGAAGGCGGCCGACCTGACTGTAATAGGCGCCTACGAGCGCGGCCGACTCTTTCATGCGGTCGTGAAGGGCAAGGGCCCCCGGATTGTCCAAGCCGTTCCCGGAGACGTACTGGTGGTCAGGCCGGAGCGGGAACGAGACGCCGGCTAGTCGTCACGAACTCCGCCCTTCAAGGACCTCTTCGACCGTCGGCGGCGACCCCACGCGGTCGTCCGACCGCACCGTCACGACCCCTCCGCCCCTGCGTAGCGTAGTGATGATCAGTTCGATCTTGGCGGCGGAGGGGCGAGCGACTTCCAGAAGCTGACCCAACCACGCTCCGAGGTCGGAGCCGGGAGCGGATGGAAATGGGTCGGCCAACCAGCCGGTGATGAGGGCGGGTCCGAGGTCAGGGATCAGAACCCGCCCCTGGCGGGGGCTATCGTCGACCGAGGCGGCTTCCTCATCGACGCCTGAAGAACCGTTCGCACCCATGATGAGCGAGCCGACATTCACGTCGCCCAACCCCACGGCATGCAAATCCTCGACCGCGCGACGCGCATCACCTGGCCGATCATAGAGCTGGATGGTGGCGCGGGGCATGGGAGGCGTTGCCTTGCTGTCGGTGGCGTCGTCTCCGGCGCCGGATTGTAGAGAGATAGCGGTCGCGTTGCGCCACTTCGCCGATATTGTGATCCTCCAACGCGCCGGTACGTTAAACGGACCCCCGCCGGAATCGGCAAGCCCCTATTCGGAGACGTCCCGTCATCCCCGAGCGTGACCTTCTGACCATCATGGCTGCGGCGCCCTTTCTGGGGGCGATTCTGGCCGGCTTTCTGCCGACGCGCGCGAGGAACGCGGCGGCGGGGTTGTCGTGGACCGTGGCCCTGGCCGGGCTGGTCTGCGCCATCCTGCTCTATCCGGCCGTCGCTGACGGCGGGATCGTCCGCTACGAGCTCAGCTGGCTGCCCTCGCTGGGGCTAAACATCGTCCTCCGGCTCGACGGCCTGGCGTGGCTGTTCTCGATGCTGGTGCTGGGCATCGGCGTCCTGGTGATCCTTTACGCGCGCTACTACATGGCCGCGACCGATCCGGTTCCCCGCTTCTTCTCCTTCCTGCTGGCCTTCATGGGGGCGATGCTCGGGGTGGTGATCTCGGGGAACATCATCCAGCTGGTGGTTTTCTGGGAGTTGACCAGCCTCTTCTCCTTCCTGCTGATCGGCTACTGGCATCACAGCACGGCGGCCCGCGAAGGGGCCCGGATGGCGCTGACGGTCACGGCGACCGGCGGGCTCTGCCTGCTGGTCGGGATGGTGCTTCTGGGCCAGATCGCCGGCAGCTTCGATCTGGACGTCGTGCTGGCCTCGGGCGATCTCATCAAGTCCAGCCCCCTCTACCTGCCAGCCCTTCTGCTGGTGCTGGCCGGTGCCCTGACCAAGAGCGCGCAGTTTCCGTTCCATTTCTGGCTGCCGCGGGCCATGTCGGCGCCGACGCCGGTTAGCGCCTACCTCCACTCGGCAACCATGGTGAAGGCCGGGGTGTTCCTGCTGATCCTGCTGTGGCCGGCGCTCGCCGGGACGCCGGCCTGGTACATGATCGTCGGCACCGCCGGCATGGCGACCCTGCTGGTGGGCGCCTACAGCGCCATCTTCCAGCACGACCTCAAGGGTCTGCTGGCCTATTCGACCATCAGCCATCTGGGCCTGATTATGGTCCTCCTGGGCCTTGGAACGCCGCTGGCCCTGGTCGCCGCCATCTTCCACACGGTCAACCACGCCCCCTTCAAGGCCTCGCTGTTCATGGCCGCGGGGATCATTGATCACGAGACCGGAACGCGAGACCTGCGCCGGTTGAGCGGCCTCTACCGGTTCATGCCCATCACGGCCACGCTCGCCACGGTCGCGGCCGGCGCCATGGCCGGGGTGCCCCTGCTGAACGGCTTCCTGTCCAAGGAGATGTTCCTGGCCGAGGCGCTGGAAAACAGCGGCGGCAGCTATCTGAGCTACGCCCTCCCGGTTATGGCCACGGTGGCAAGCGCGTTCAGCGTGCTCTATTCGCTCCGGTTCATCCACCAGACCTTCTTTGGACCCGCGCCGGTGGGACTGGACCGGACGCCGCATGAGCCGCCCCGATGGATGCGCTTTCCGATCGAGCTGCTGGTCCTGGCCTGCGTCGTCATCGGGGTGATCCCTGGGCTCACCATCGGCCCCTATCTGGCCACGGCGGTGCATGCGGTGCTTGGGGACCAGACGCCCTACTACAGCCTCAAGGTCTGGCACGGGTTCAATCCGCCCCTGCTGATGAGCCTGACGGCCCTGGTCGGCGGCGTGGTGCTGTATCTTCGGTTCCGCCAAGTGATCAACACCAACCCCCGCGGCGGCCCCAAGGTGTTCAGCCGCTTCAACGGCGGACTGATGTTCGACGCGGTCATGACCTCGGCTCGCCATGGGGCCAGGCGTCTGGAAACGATTTTCGGAGCGGTGCGGCTGCAGGCCCAACTCCGCGCCCTGGTGGTGGTCGCTATCGTCGCGGCGGTGCTGGCGGTGGGCGGCCGGCGGATGATCCCGGCCGAGGCGGGCGCGGCGTTCGGACAGATCGATCCGGGCTTCGCCCTGTTGTGGCTCATTGGTTGCGCCTGCGCCGTCGGCGCCGCGTGGCAGGCGAAATATCACCGGCTCGCGGCGGTCATTCTCATGGGCGCCGCGGGGCTGGTGAGCTGCTTAACCTTCGTCTGGCTGTCGGCGCCGGACCTGGCCGTGACACAGTTGCTGGTCGAGATCGTCACCACCGTGCTGTTGCTGTTGGGACTGCGGTGGTTGCCGAAACGCCTCGACTTCCTGCCGCCCTCGAGCGCCAACCGGGCTCAGAGCAGACGGCGGCGTCGGCTGGACCTGGTGATCGCGACCCTCGCCGGCGCGGGGATAGCGCTGACGGCGTTCGCCGTGATGACGATTCCCCGGGACCTGACCTCCATCTCTACCTTCTTCATCGAGCACTCGTATGAGCAGGGCGGCGGTCGCAACATCGTCAATGTCTTGCTGGTGGATTTCAGGGCGTTCGACACGTTCGGAGAGATCACCGTGCTCGGCATCGTGGGCCTGACGATCTTCGCCTTGCTGCGGCGGTTTCGGCCGGCCCCCGACAGCCTGCCCCAGCCGGACCAGCAGCTGCGCCAGAACGCCAACGACGATCTTCGCGACAACCATTCGGCAGGCACGACCCTGTCGGACGCCATGCTAATTCCCCGCGTTGTCATGAACGGGCTGTTTCCATTCATTCTGGTCCTGTCGGCCCACCTCTTCCTTCGTGGCCACGATCTGCCGGGGGGCGGATTCGCCGCCGGCGTGGCCCTCTCGATCGCCTTCATCCTCCTCTACATGGGCTCGGGCGCGCGCTGGGTTGAGGACCGCCTACGGGTTCGTCCTCTCTCATGGGTCGGACTTGGCTTGCTGATCGCCTGCCTTACAGGGGCAGGCTCCTGGCTGTTCGGCTATCCGTTCCTGACGTCCTATTTCCAGTATGTGGATCTTCCGGTTATCGGCCGACTGCCTATGGCGACAGCGGTACTGTTCGATCTTGGCGTGGTCGTTCTGGTTCTCGGCGCGACCCTGCTGATCCTCATCGCGCTCGCCCACCAGTCGCTGCGGCGGCCCCGGCTGAGCAAGGGGACACAGCCCCCTCCCGCTCCCGTCATCGAGGAGGCTCCCTGATGGAACTCATCCTTGCCGTCGGGATCGGCGTCCTAGTCGCGTCGGGCGTCTGGCTAATCCTGCGCCCGCGGACCTTCCAGGTGATCATCGGCCTGTCCCTGATCGCCTATGCAGTGAACCTGTTCATCTTTGCGATGGGTCGGCTGCGTGTGGGCGCGCCCCCCGCTTTGACGAGCACCGAGGCGATCGATGCGGCGCAGTACACAGACCCGGTGCCGCAAGCGCTTGTCCTGACCGCGATCGTGATCAGCTTCGCCCTGACGGCCCTGTTCCTGGTGGTGCTTCTCGCCGCGCGGGGTCTCACCGGAACCGACCACGTCGACGGGCGGGAGCCGCCTGAATGAGCGGATTTGCGGATCATCTGGTCATCGTGCCGATCATCCTGCCGCTTGTCGCGGCGGCGGTGATGCTGCTGTTCGACGAGCGCCGGCGGAGGCTCAAGGCGGGGCTCAGCCTCCTGACCCTGGCCGGCATCCTGGCGGCGTCCGTCGCCCTCCTTCACGGCGCGGCGACGGGAGACGGCGAGGCCCCGCAGGTCTATGCCTTGGGGAACTGGGCCGCTCCGTTCGGGATCGTTCTGGTCGCGGATCAACTCTCGGCTCTGATGCTGGTGCTCTCCAGCACCCTCGGCGCGGGAGCCCTGTTGTTCGCCCTGGCGCGCTGGGACGGGGCGGGACCGCGGTTCCACGCCCTGTTCCTTCTGCTCCTCATGGGCGTCAACGGGGCCGTGCTGACCGGCGACCTGTTCAATCTGTTCGTCTTCTTCGAACTGATGCTAGCGGCCTCGTACGGCCTTGTACTCCATGGCTCCGGGGAGGGACGGGTTCGTGCCGGGCTGCACTATATCGCCATCAACCTCGGCGCCTCGATGCTGTTCCTGATCGGCGTGAGCCTGATCTACGGCACGGCCGGCACCCTGAACATGGCGGACCTCGCCGGCCGGATTCCCGACCTGTCCGACGAGGTGCGACCGCTGTTCGAACTGGGGTGCGCTGTCCTCGCCATGGCCTTCCTGATCAAGGCGAGCACCTGGCCGCTCGGCTTCTGGCTGCCCCGCACCTATGCGGCGGCCAGCGCGCCCGTGGCGGCCGTGCTGGCGATCATGAGCAAGGTCGGGGTCTACGCCTTGGTGCGCCTTTCATTGCTACTCTTCGGACCAGCCGCCGGAGCTTCGGCCGGGTTCGGCGACGACTGGCTGCTGGCGGCTGGGCTGGCGACAATCGCCTTCGGAACCGTGGGCGCCCTCGGCGCCCGGGAGCTGACCCGGGCGGTCGGATTTTCGATCATGATTTCCTCGGGAACTGTTCTTGCCGCGCTCGGTCTCGGTGACGACCGCGCACTCGCCGGGGCGCTGTTCTACATGGCGGGCTCGACGCTCGCCGCCGGCGCACTCTATCTGCTGGCCGAGACGCTCGCCCGTGATGATCTGGAGGTCTCCGAGGACCCGTCCGAACAGGTCTTTGCAGACGAATATCAAGACCCCTTCGATCAGGAGACGCGAGAAGACGCCATCGCCATCCCGCTGACCGTCGCGGTACTCGGCGGCGCCTTCCTGGCCTGCACCCTGACCCTCGCCGGCTTGCCGCCCCTTGCGGGCTTCATCGGCAAGCTCGCCATCTTCATCGGAGCCCTGTCTCCTGACGGCGGCGTCGCCGGATGGTCCGGCTGGACCACGGTGGCGCTCCTGACCCTATCCAGTCTCGGCGTCCTCATCTGCCTTGCCCGGTTCGGGGTGGCGGAGCTCTGGGTCCCGGCCGAGGAGCCCTCGCCCATGGTTCGGCCCGTGGAGTTCGCCGCGCTCGCCGGCCTGATCGGCGCCGTTCTCCTCCTCACGCTCTTCGGTGGAACGGTGATGGGCTACATGGACCAGACAGTGGCCGGCTTGGGTCGGCCCGGAGAGTACGTCTCTGCGGTTCTGGGGGCGGAAATCCGATGATGCGTCGCCTCCTTCCGCACCCGCTCCTGTCGTTGGGCATCCTGGCGATGTGGCTGGCGCTGCAGTCATCCCTCGCCCCGGCCACGGTCGTGATGGGCTTGATCCTTGCCGTGCTCACGCCTTTCGCAATGCGCGCCCTGGAACCGGAGCGTCCCAAGGTGGGCTCCCCGCTGCGGATCGCTGAGTTGGCTGGAGTAGTGCTGAAGGATGTCGTCCGGTCGAACTATGCGGTGGCGTCGATCCTTTTAGGTCGTCGGGGCCGCGAACGCGTCTCCGGCTTTGTCCGGATCAAGCTCGAACTGCGCGATCGCTACGGCCTGGCGGCCCTCGCCATCATCCTGACCGCGACCCCGGGCACGCTTTGGGTCCAGTACGACGCCGCGACCGGGACCTTGCTGCTTCATGTCTTCGATCTGCTCGACGAGGAAGAATGGCGGCGGCTCGTGAAGGAGCGGTACGAGCGCCGGTTGAGGGAGATTTTCGAATGACTGCCGCCGCCGTGCTGGATGGAGGACTGGGACTGGCCCAACTGCTCCTGGTCCTCGCCATGGTTTTGGCCGCCTGGCGCATCCTGCGGGGCCCTCGCGCCCAGGATCGGGTGCTAGGCATGGACACCCTCTATCTGAACGCCATGCTGTTCGTCGTGGTCTTCGGGATGAGAAGCGGTAGCTCGATATATTTCGAGGCGGCGCTGATCATCGGCCTGCTCGGCTTTGCGGCCACGGTGGCGCTGGCCAAATTCCTGATGCGCGGAGAAGTGATCGAATGACCGGCGCCGAGATACCTGTCTGGCTGGCCTGGGCCATCGTCACCCCCGTCGTTGCGGGTGCGGCCCTGTCCTTTCTGGGCGCCACCGGCCTGATCAGTCTGAAGACGTTTTATGATCGGGTGCACGCGCCAACGCTGGGCGCAACCTTGGGCGGGTTCCTGATCGTCGTCGGTTCGATCGCGCTTCCCCTCGCCTCCGAAGGGCGGTTCGTCCCGCGCGATCTGTTGATTGTCGTGTTCATCACCCTGACGACGCCCGTGACGTTCATCCTCCTGGCCAGGGCGGCGGTCTACCGGGACAGGGTGGAGGGAAATGCTGACGCACCCGAGGAGGCCTGACCGGCCGGGTAGCGCTGTCAGCTTAACTCGCGGGCCTACAGCGAGGTCAGGTCGAGCCCGTCTCAGGCTGTCGCGGTCGCCTCGGTCCACGCATCGTTCGCCGCGCTTCGGAAGATCCGGAGGGTGTCTCGGCTGATCAGATGACGCTGGGTGTAGAAGGTGTTGTAGACGCTGGCGTGAGTGGTGAGAAAGCGCTGGGCTGAGCTCTGGGATTTGAAGAGCTGCATCTTCCGTTCCCGCCTTCGGATCGGGAGATGAGAGTTCTCAGCCCTGTTGTTCTCTCGAAGCCGGCCTGGCCGGTGAATGCCGTCCAGGCCCAGCTCCCGCAGCGCTGAGCCGTACGACGCTAGTCCGTCGGTGACGATCACCTCGGGCTCGACCGGCTGGTTGCTCAGGAGGCGCTTCAGTAATCTGAGCGCCGCGTCGTGATCCCTGCGTTTCTGCACCACGACATCTAGCACCTCGCCCTCATCGTCGACTGCGCGCCAGAGGTACATGCGTTTGCCGCCAATGGAGCAGACGACCTCGTCCAAGTGCCAGCGAGGGGAGGGGGCCGGGCGCTTCCGCTTCAGGTTCTTGGCGATGAGGGGGCCGAACTTGATCGTCCAGCAGCGGATGGTTTCGTAGCTCACGTCGATGCCGCGCTGGGCGAGCATCTCCTCGACGTCGCGAAAGCTAAGCGTGAACCGGAAATAGAGCCAGACAGCGTGGCGGATGATGTCAGGCGGGAACCGGTGACGCTTGAACGAGATCGGACGCATGAAACCCCTGCCACGCAGGGCTCTCAAGCAGCCCTCAGTGGAGACACTTTAGCGTTAGACTGACAGCACCCCTCGCCGAGGCCGAAGAGGTTCGCCCCCTTCATCCACGAATAGTGCTTGTTGCCGGGAGCCAACATCACCGGACCCAAGTACTCGCGCCCTGAGGCCTGGCCGATCCGTCTCCAGACCTGCGCCGGGTTTCCGGCCGAGGCGCTGGAACGCCGCAACACGGCATCGTCGAGCGCGTGTTCCCGCCACAGCCGGCGGAAGCGGTCCCAACCCATGTGGGCCGCAGCGAACACGTCGAGCCGCTCGCCCGTCGCCTCCGCCAGGTGAAGCCCCAGGCTCAGCCAGTGATCCAAGCGGTATCGCGCCCGCCACACGGCCTCGAAATTGGCGATCGTCCCCCCCGAAGTGAAATGCCCCTCGGCCGCCGCCGGGTCGTACCCCAGCAGTTCGGCCAGCATGGCGATCGCCTCCGCCTCGATGACGGTGCCGACGCGGCTGGACTCGCGCGACGTGTTGTTGGGATTGTGCAGCATCGCGGCCAGCCAGCCGAACAGGGCCGGCAGCGACACCTCGGCCTTCATGTGCCCGATGTAGCGCGGGGTGTGAGTGGGCGTTTCCGCGGTCAGCGCCCGAGCAAGCTCGCCCAGGCGTTCCGACAGCTGCGTCGAGGCCTGCACGTCCACACCAAGCGGAGCCGACGGTCGGTCCTGAGGGAACAGGTCAGCGCGCCAGTCGAACCAGTGATCGAACAGCCCCTGGACCTGGGCGCGCACCCAGGCGTCGTTCCCTCGGCCCAGGCCCGGGAAATAGGACGATGCTATGGACTGGGCGACTGATGACGACACGTATTCCTCCTTCCGCGACTAGTGACACGATCGACAGCGTGTCCTTGCGCCGGACAAGCTAGGCGATGGGACGAGTCCCGATCCACGCCGCCACCGCGGCCAGAACCAGGGTCGCCGCTGCGGCGACAGAAATGCTCGGGCCCGTGGCCCAGATGGCGGTTCCGCTGGCGGCCACGCTCAGGCCGGCCAGCGCCTTCGCCCGTCGCGGTATCGCGCGACGCTCACGCCAGGCCCGGATCGAGGGCCCCAGCCTCGGGTGCGCAAGCAGCCGGGCCTCCAGTTCCGGCGAGGAACGTGCGAAGGCCCAGGCCGCCAGCAGGGCGAAGGGGACGGTCGGCACGAGCGGCAGGGCGACCCCGGCCAGCGCAAGACCGGTCGCGGCGACGCCGAGGATCCTCAACCACGTCGTCCTGCTTGCTCCGCAGGTCGCGTGAGCCTCACCGAAAATCGCGAGGTCGCAGGGCATGGCGGTCGGGTCCATGGGGCCACCCTGCCCTCCCCGTCGGCCGCCCGCCTTGCGTGACCGCAACAGGGTCAGAGGGATTTCCGCAGGAGCATTGGCCCGTAGACCAGGGCGAAGCCGAGGAATGCGAGGACCCAGAGGACGGCGGACACCATCAGAAGCGTCGAACCGACACCGGGGACGAAGGGGGCGACGACACGGAATGCCGCGGCCAGAAACGCCAGGCTGTAGATCGTCGTGGTCCCGATGTCGGAGGCCCGAGGCCGGCCGGTGTGACCTCGGCTGGCCCGTGTCATGACAGCCAAAGTCATCACGCCCATGGCGCCGGCGGTCAGGGCGTGGACCCCGGCGCTGAACGGAATCAGCCCAGGCGCGAGTGCGGCGCCGCCGAGGATGAGAAGGCCGACCGGGACCCAGACGTAGCCTGCGTGCAGGCTCCAGACCATGGACTCGCGCCACGCCAGCCAACCCCGCCAGCGCACCAGGCGAGCGAGGTTCAGCAGGCCCGCGATCACCAGCGGCGCACCTGCGATGGGGCTCCAGGGATCGGCCACCCAGAGCAGGAGCGCGACCACGGTGACGGCCAGGGCCGCCTTGTCGAACCTGTTGAAGGGTGTCGGGCGTGCGGCCAGTCCTTTGGCCATCGTCCAGTTATGGGTGAAGCTGGGCACGATCCTGCCGCCGATCAGCGCGATAAGGAGCGTGAGCGTGGCCACGGCGGCGCGTTCTGAAATCGCCACGGCGTCCGGCCACAACCCGCGCGCATGAAACAGGAGATTGGCCAGCGCCAGGGCCGTCACCATGGCCGCCACCGGAAGGTTGCGGCGGTTGTTGGCCGCGAGCACCTCGCGCCAGACCACGCCCGCGAAAACGACAAGGAAGGCCGCATCGAGCACGATGGCGAAGGGCCAGACCGCGGACGGGAGGAATCCCGATGCGCGGCCGGCGACCCAGAGCGCGACCAGGCCGATGAGCGCCCCGCCCGTCACAGGCAGACGGCCGGTCCAGTTGGGCACGGCGGTCAGGAGAAAGCCGGCGACCACGCCGCCGACATATCCGAACAGCATCTCGTGGATATGCCACTGGAGGCCGTCGCTCCCGCCGACGCGGCCTCCGTGGAAGAAGACGGCCAGCCAGATCGGCACGGCCAGGGCCGCCCAGATCGCCGAGAGCAGGAAAAAGGGGCGGAAACCCCAGCTGAAGATCGGGGGGCCCTGGTAGGCCCTGATCGCATCGCGGGTCGCGCCCATGAACTCAACTCCAGAAAAAAGACGGGGCGGGAAGAGACAGGCCCTTCCCGCCCCGTTTACGCAAGCCTGCCGATTACTCGGCCGGCAGTATGGTGGGCTCGGCTATGATGCGCGGCTTGCGGGCCGCGATCACCAGCCGTCCTGCGAAGATGGCCAGCAGCACCGCGCCGACGCTGAAGAGCACGTCACCGGGGACCCGCATCCAGACCAGCAGCTCGACCAGGGGCGAATGGATCACCTCGGGCGAACGGGCGAACCACATGCCGTGCTCGATGCTGGCGAAGGCCTGGACCACGCCCATAGGCAGGAGCGACAGGAAGACCATCATCCCCAGGCCGATGTTGAGGCACCAGAAGGTCCCGGCCAGGAACTTGTCGTTCCAGGCTTCACGCCGGGCCAGGCCGCGCAGGCAGAACAGCATCAGGCCGATCCCGAGCATGCCGTAGACCCCGAAGAGCGCGGCGTGGCCGTGGGTGGCCGTCGTGTTCAGGCCCTGCAGGTAGTAGAGGCTGAGCGGCGGGTTGATCATGAAGCCGAAGATCCCGGCGCCGAGCAGGTTCCAGAAGCTGACCGCCACGAAGAACAGGATCGGCCACTTGTAGGTCTGTACCCAGGGCGCGGCCTTGGTGTGCCGCCAGGTTTCGAAGGCCTCGAAGCCGACCAGCGCCAGCGGGACCACCTCGAGCGCGGAGAAGACCGAGCCGATGGCGATCACCGAGACGGGGGTGCCGGCGAAGTACCAGTGGTGCGCGGTGCCGAGCACGCCGCCCGTCAGGAAGATGATGGTGCCGAACAGGACCGCCATGTTGGCCGTCTGCGCGCGCACCAGGCCCAGCTTGACGAGGAGCAGGGCGATGACCGCCGTGGCGAAGACCTCGAAGAAGCCCTCGACCCACAGGTGGACGATCCACCAGCGCCAGTACTCCACCATCGAGATGTGGGTGTGTTTGCCCCACATGAAGCCGGCCGCGTAGAACAGGGCGATGGCGATGGTGGACATGAACAGCACCGCCAGCACCGGCTTGCTGTCGGACGGCGAGCGCAGCGCCGGCCACAGGGCGCGGGTCACGAGCACCAGCCAGAGCACCAGGCCGACGAACAGCAGCATCTGCCAGAAGCGGCCGAGGTCGACGTATTCCCAGCCCTGGTGGCCGAACCAGAAGTTGTTGGCGAGGCCGAGCTTCTGCATCACCGCGAACCATTGGCCGGCGAAGGCGCCGACGACGATGATGAGCAGACAGACCCACAGCACATTGACACCGAGTCGCTGGAAGCGCGGTTCATGGCCGGAGATCGCCGGTCCGATGTACAGGCCCATGCCCAGCCAGGCGGTGGCGATCCACAACACGGCCAGCTGTGTATGCCAGGTGCGCGTGAGCGAGTAGGGC
>JAEYWU010000079.1 GCA_023428785.1 Pseudomonadota bacterium | reverse complement strand
GTCTGGTGCTGTCGGCGGTCATCATCGCCGGTCTCGCCGCGCTCGGG
This sequence comes from Pseudomonadota bacterium, assembly GCA_023428785.1. Lineage (GTDB taxonomy): Bacteria > Pseudomonadota > Alphaproteobacteria > Caulobacterales > Caulobacteraceae > Brevundimonas. The sequence goes on along the minus strand of JAEYWU010000079.1, from coordinate 12,341 downwards.
CTGGTCGGCAACTACACCTATTTCGGCGTCACCGACGCCCTAGCCGGCAAGGGCGAGGACGCCGCGCCCCAGCCCAAGCCCTCGGCCGCACCCCGCGCCACGCCGGGCTTCGAGCAGCTGAAGAAGGCCCAGCCGGTCACCGAGATCGTCCGCGAGCAGTCGGACTATTATCACGCGACCAAGACGACGATCCTCAACGCCCTGCTGAATACGATCGACCTGAGCCAGCTGGCCCAGCTCGATCCGAAGGCGGCGGCGGAAGAGATCCGTGACATCGTCGCCGAGCTGGTGGCGATCAAGAACGTCTCCATGTCGGTGGCCGAGCAGGAGCACTTGGTCCAGGACATCGTCAACGACGTGCTGGGCTACGGGCCGCTGGAGCCCCTGCTGGCGCGCGATGACATCGCCGACATCATGGTCAATGGTGCGAACCGGGTGTTCATCGAGGTCGGCGGCAAGGTCCAGCTGACCAATGTGCGCTTCCGCGACAACGCCCAGCTGATGAACATCTGTCAACGGATCGTGTCCCAGGTCGGCCGCCGCGTCGACGAAAGCTCGCCGATCTGCGACGCCCGCCTGCCGGACGGCTCACGCGTCAACGTCATCGCCCCGCCGCTGGCCATCGACGGCCCGACCCTGACGATCCGGAAGTTCAAGAAAGACAAGCTGACCATGCGCAACCTGGTGGAGTACGCCTCCATCAGCCCGGAAGGGGCGCGCGTGCTCGGCGTCATCGGCGCCTGCCGATGCAATACGGTCATCTCGGGCGGTACGGGCTCGGGCAAGACGACCCTGCTGAACACCCTGACGGCCTTCATCGACCCGACCGAACGCGTCATAACCTGTGAAGACGCCGCCGAACTGCAGCTGCAGCAGCCGCACGTCGTGCGTCTAGAGACCCGGCCGCCGAACCTGGAGGGCCAGGGCGCCATCACCATGCGCGATCTGGTGAAGAACTGTCTGCGGATGCGTCCCGAGCGGATCATCGTCGGCGAGGTGCGCGGACCCGAGGCCTTCGACCTGCTGCAGGCCATGAACACCGGCCACGACGGCTCGATGGGTACGCTGCACGCCAACTCGCCGCGTGAAGCCATCAGCCGGATGGAATCGATGATCACCATGGGCGGCTACGGCCTGCCGTCCAAGACCATCCGCGAGATGATCGTCGGCTCGGTCGATGTCATCGTCCAGGCCGCGCGCCTGCGCGACGGCTCGCGCCGCATTACCCACATCACCGAGGTCGTGGGCCTGGAAGGCGATGTGATCGTGACCCAAGATCTCTTCGTCTACGAGATCACCGGCGAGGATGAGCACGGCCGCGTCATCGGCCGCCACCGTTCCACCGGCATCGCCCGCCCCCGCTTCTGGGATCGGGCCCGTTACTACGGGCTGGAGCGCGAACTGGCCGAGGCCCTGGACGCGGCGGAGTAAATGCCATGCTTATGATCCTGGCCGCCGTCCTGGGATTCATCACCATCGCCGGGCTCGGCTTCGCCTTCGTGGGCGGGGACGATTCCTCCGCGCGGGCGGTCAAGCGGGCCCAGGGCTTCGGCCAGCGTTCGCCGCAGGCCGGCTCCAAACGCGCCGCCAGCGGACCTCAGACCCAAGAGCAGCGGCGCAAGCAGATCATGCTCCAGCTCAAGGAGGCCGACCGCAAGGAGCGCAAGGCCCGCGTCACTATGGCGGCCAAGATGCGACAGGCCGGCCTGTCGATGAAGGTTCAGACCTTCTGGATCATCTCGGGCGTGCTGGCGGTGGTCTCGCTTCTGTTCGGCCTGCTGTTTGGCCTGCCCTGGTTTATCCTGCCGGCGCTGCCGATCCTGTTCGGCCTGGGGCTGCCGCGCTGGGTCGTGGGTTTCCTGGCCAAGGGCCGGATGAAGAAGTTCACCGCCCACTTCGCCGACGCCATCGACATCATCGTGCGCGGCATCAAATCGGGCCTGCCCGTGCACGACTGTCTGAAGGTCATCGCACGAGAAATGCCCGCGCCGCTGGGACCCGAGTTTCAGCGTCTGGTCGAGAACATCGCCGTCGGCCTGCCGCTCGAACAGGCCCTCGAGAAGATGTACGAGCGCATGCCGACGTCCGAGCTGCGCTTTCTGACCATCGTCATCTCGATCCAGGCCAAGACCGGCGGCAACCTGGCCGAGGCCCTGGGCAACCTGTCGACGGTGCTGCGCTCCAGAAAGCTGATGGCCGAGAAGATCAAGGCCCTGTCTTCGGAGGCCACGGCCTCGGCGGCGATCATCGGCTGTCTGCCGCCGGGCGTCATGATCATGGTCACCGTGACCACGCCTTCGTACATGATGCTCATGTTCACCGACGTGCGTGGACAGATCATGCTTCTGGGAAGCGCCCTGTGGATGGCCGCGGGCATCTTCACCATGAAGCGCATGATCAACTTCAAGTTCTAGGAGGATCGGATGGAAGCCCTCGTCGATCCCCGCAATCTTCTGACCGCCCTGATCGCGATCCTGACCTTCGCGACCCTGTTCACCCTGCTCGGCTCGATGACCGGCGGGGCCAAGCTGGAAGGACGGATGAAGGCGGTCGCCGACCGCAAGGAAGAGCTCAAGCGCCGCTCGCGTCAGCAAATCGCCCAGCAGGGCCCGCAAGGCTCGGCGCTGCGGCATCAGGACGACGGCTTCAAGAAGCGCATCGTGGACCGGCTGAACCTGGCGCAGATGCTGGAAGACCCCAAGGTCGTCGATAATCTGGCCCAGGCCGGCTATCGCGGGCCCAAGCCCGTGACGACCTTCTACTTTTTCCGCTTCGCCATGCCGTTCGTGATGGGGATTTTCGTCGCCATCTATCTCTTCTTTATCAACGATTTCGGCCTGCCCGGCATGAGCCGGATCGCCGCCACCGTGGGCGGCTTCGTGCTCGGCTTCTATCTGCCGAACCTCTACATCTCCAACATCGCCGCCAAGCGAAAGCAATCGATTGTCCAGGCCTTCCCGGACTCACTGGACCTGCTGCTGATCTGTGTGGAATCGGGCATGTCGATCGAGGCCGCCATCACCAAGGTGGGCGGCGAGATCGGCGGACAGTCGATAGAGCTGGCCGAGGAGTTCACCCTGCTGTCGGCCGAGCTCAGCTATCTGCCCGAGCGGCGCATGGCCTATGAGGGCTTCGCCAAGCGGACGAACCATCCGGGCATCAAGTCGGTCGCCACCGCCATGATCCAGGCCGAGAAATACGGCACGCCGCTGGGGCAGGCCCTGCGGGTCATGGCAAAGGAGAACCGTGAGCTGCGCCTGTCGGCCGCCGAAAAGAAGGCCGCCGCCCTGCCCGCCAAGCTGACGGTTCCGATGATCGTCTTCTTCCTGCCCGTGCTGTTCGTGGTCATCCTCGGACCGGCGATCATCAAGATCCAGGACATGAACGCCGGTTAGTCGCGGGCGGGCCTCTAGCGGGGCGCAAACGGACGGACTAGAGAGCGCGCCATGGCCCCGACCCGCCCTCCGCTCGACGCTCTCGACGCGATCAAGTTCCGCGACGAACGCGAGACGATCACCGACCTGCTGACCCATCCGCCGCTGAAGGGCGAGGCGCGGGCGCGCGTCCTGACCGAAGCGATCCAACTGGTCGAGGGCGCCCGCGCGTCCAACGAACGCCAGGGCGTGGTCGAGAGCTTCCTGCAGGAGTTCTCGCTGGGCACCCGCGAGGGTCTGGCCCTGATGTGCCTGGCCGAGGCCCTGCTGCGTACGCCGGATGAGGACACGCGCGACAAGCTGATCGCCGAGAAGATCGGCTCGGCCGACTGGGCCAGCCACCTGGGTCAATCCGACAGCCTGTTCGTCAACGCCTCGACCTGGGGCCTGATGCTGACCGGCAAGCTGGTCGAGGCCGACGACGAGGCGCAGCGCGACCTGCCGGGCTTCCTCAAGCGGATCGCCGGACGTATCGGCGAACCGGTCATCCGTCAGGCCGTCGCCCAGGCCGTGCGCATCATGGGCGAGCAGTTCGTGCTGGGCCGCACCATCGAGGCGGCGCTGAAGCGGGCGGGCCGGGAAGGTTTCCTCTGCTCGTTCGACATGCTGGGCGAAGGAGCCCGGACCGCCGCCGACGCAGAGCGCTATGAAAGGCTCTACGCCCAGGCCATCGAGGCGGTGGGCAAACACCGGGCCCAGTCCAACGAGCGCGGGGGTCCCGAGCGCGGACACGGCGTCTCGGTCAAGCTGTCGGCCCTGTCGCCCCGCTATGAGGCGACGCAGGAGGCTCGCGTCTGGGACGAGCTTTATCCGCGCATCCTGCGGCTGGCCGAGATCGCGGCGCGCCACGACCTGAACTTCACCATCGACGCCGAAGAGGCCGACCGCCTGGTCCTGTCGCTCAAGCTGCTGGACCGGCTGGCCGGCGAGGAGAGCCTTGGGGCCTGGACCGGGCTGGGTCTGGCGATCCAGGCCTATCAGAAGCGTTGCCCGCAGGTGATCGACGCTGTGCATACGATCGCCAAGCAGCGCGGCCGTCGCCTGATGTGCCGTCTGGTCAAGGGCGCCTACTGGGACACCGAGATCAAGCGGGCACAGGTCGCGGGCCGGACCGACTATCCAGTCTTCACGACCAAGCCCGCGACCGATGTGAACTATCTGGCCTGCGCCAGGAAGCTGATCGCCGCCGCGCCGGACCTCTACGCCCAGTTCGCGACCCACAACGCCCACTCGCTGGCCGCCGTGCACGAAATGGCCAGGGAGGCGGGCGTCACCATCGAATACCAGCGCCTGCATGGCATGGGCGAGGCGCTCTATCAGGCGGCGGATGACCGGTTCGACAATGGACCACTGACGGTGCGGACCTATGCGCCGGTCGGTGGGCACGAGGACCTGCTGCCCTATCTGGTGCGTCGCCTGCTGGAGAACGGCGCCAACTCCTCCTTCGTCCACGCGCTGCTCGACGAGCGCGTGCCGGCCGCCATGGTCGCGGCCGATCCCTTCGACCAGGTGGAGGCCAACCCCGGCCCTCATCCCCGCATTCCGAGACCCATCGACATGTACGGCGATCGTCAGAACTCGCTCGGCCGCGACTATTCGCAAGGCCAGGACCGTGAAGCCCACGCCAAGGCCCTTGAGAAGCTGGACCGCGAACGGCTGACCGCAGGTCCGATCGTCGGCGGCTCGCAGATGGCCGGCCAGAACGCTCATGAGGCGACCAGTCCGTCGGACCGTTCGCGCGTTCTTGGTCAGGTGTCGGAGATCACCGAGAAGGAACTGGATCGGGCCGTCGAGAAGGCGGCCGAAGCCCAGATCGCCTGGGACCGCCTGCGCGGCGCGGGCCGGGCGCCTGTCCTGCGGGCCATGGGCGATGCGCTGGAAGCCGAGATGGACCGGCTGGTCGCCCTGCTCTCCAGAGAGGCCGGCAAGACGCTGAACGATGGCGTGGCCGAGGTGCGCGAGGCGGCGGACTTCTGCCGCTATTACGCAATGCTGGCCGAGAAGCAGTTCGGCGGCCGCGAGACCCTGAAGGGCCCGGTCGGCGAGACCAATGAGCTGGTCCTGCATGGGCGGGGCGTCTTCGCCTGTATCTCGCCGTGGAACTTCCCGCTGGCCATCTTCACCGGCCAGATCGCGGCGGCGCTGGCGGCGGGCAATGCGGTGGTGGCCAAGCCGGCGGAACAGACCCCGCTGATCGCGGCGGAGGCCGCGCGGTTGTTCCACAAGGCGGGGCTGAACCCGGACCTCTTGGCGCTGGCCCCGGGACCGGGCTCGCGCGTGGGCGCGGCGCTGGTCAGCCATCCGGGGATCGACGGCGTGGCCTTCACGGGCGGCACCGACACGGCCTGGGCCATCAACCGCTCGCTGGCGGCGCGGCCGGGGGCGATCATTCCCTTCATCGCCGAGACCGGCGGCCTGAACGCCATGTTCGTGGACACCACGGCCCTGCGCGAACAGGTCATCGACGACGTGATCCTGTCGTCGTTCGGTTCGGCGGGTCAGCGCTGCTCGGCGCTGCGTATCCTGTTTGCGCCCAAGGAGTCGGCCGACAGCCTGATTGAGGGGCTGAAGGGCGCGCTGGCGGCCCAGGTCGTGGCCGAGCCGTCGGAGCCTACCACCGACATCGGGCCGGTCATCGATGCGGAAGCGCGCGAGGCCCTGGAGACCCATATCGCCCGCCTCGAGAAGGAGGCGAAGATCATCGCCCGGGCCGATACGTCGGCCGTGGCCGGCAAGGGCGACTTCTTCGCCCCGACCATCGCCGAGATCCCGACGCCGGACTTCCTGGAAAAGGAGGTCTTCGGGCCAGTCCTTCACATCTATCGCTATGATCCGGCGAAGCTGGGCGAAGTGGCCGAGAAGCTGGCGGCGCGGGGGTATGGCCTGACGCTGGGGGTCCATTCGCGGATCAAGGCGTTTGCCGAAGACGTCATGCGTCTGGTCCCGGCGGGCAACGTCTATGTGAACCGCTCGATCATCGGCGCGGTCGTGGGCGTGCAGCCGTTCGGCGGCGAGGGCCTGTCAGGCACCGGACCCAAGGCGGGCGGTCCCAACAGCCTGATCCGCTATGCGGCCGAGAAGGCGATCACGGACAATATCGCGGCCCAGGGCGGCGATCCGGCGCTGCTGAACCTGTAAGTCGGAGCGCTGCGGGGGCGAGAATCCACCGTGGACGAAAATGCCGCGGGTGTCCCGGCGGGGATGCGGGCGTTGGAAGACGTCCGCCCCGGAGGAGCGGGCAGCTGAGGCGCGGCGCGCGGAAAGCTGGAATGTCAAAGACCGCAACGGCGGACGGAATGTTCAGTCCGTAGTCTCCAAGATCATAGTCGGAGGGTCATCGACGGGGATGAAGGCCGCGATCCGGGCCGGCTGCGGGGCGACAGTAGCGGGATTACACGGGCGAAGGGCGGGAGGATTGGTGGTGGAATACACTGTCGGAATCCCGCTCCCTTCGCGGGAGAAGGCGATATTGCCCAGATGACGGCATGGCGCGGCGCGCCTAGTCTGGTTCGAAGCCGGAAAGACGCCATGCCCCTGATCGAGCTGAGCCATGTCATCGAGGACGGGATGGTGACCTACAAGGGTCTGCCGGCGCCCCATGTGTGTGACTGGCTGAGCCGGGAGAACTCGCGGGCCAGCTATGAGGCGGGGACGGAGTTCCAGATCGGGCAGATCACGATGGTGGGGAACACCGGCACCTATCTGGACACGCCCTTCCATCGCTACGCCGAGGGCGAGGACCTGTCCGATGTGGGGCTGGAGCGGCTGGTCGATCTGCCGGGCGTGGTGGTGCGGGCGCCGACGGACGGGGCGGTCGGGGCCGAGGCGTTCGACGGACTGGATGTCCGGGGCAAGGCGGTGCTGGTCCACACCGGCTGGAGCCGGCACTGGCGGACGCCGGCCTATTACGAGAACCACCCGTTCCTGACCGAAGGCGCGGCCGACCGGCTGGTCGAGGGCGGGGCGGTGCTGGTCGGCATCGACTCCCACAATATCGACGACACGCGCGGCCGGACGCGGCCGGTGCATTCGCGGCTTCTGGGTGCGGGCCTCCTGATCGTGGAGCATATGTGCGCGCTGGATCGCCTGCCGCACGGACCATTCCGGTTTCACGCCGCGCCGCCGCGCATCAAGGCGTTCGGGACCTTTCCGGTCCGGGCGTTCGCGATGGTCGATTGAGGCTGGATTTGCCGGCCGGACGCGCCTAGAGAAGGTCCGTCCTTAAAAACAACGCTTGGGAGGAGCGCCATGACCTTCGGTCTCTACGACGCCTCGACGCCGCTCTATCTGCGCGGCCTTGATGTGCTGGATCATCTGATCGACCAGGCGGCGGCGTCCAGCCTTTCGGAGGCCGAGGTCTTCGAGGCCCGTCTGTATGAAGACATGCGCCCCTTCCCCGATCAGATCCGCATGGCGACCTATGGCGCACGTAGCGCGGTCGGTCGGCTGACGGGCCACGAGTGGCCGCGCACCCCGGACAGCGAAACAACCCTCGTCGATCTGAAGGCGACCGTCGCCCTGACGCGCGACTTCGTAAGCTCGATTCCGCGCGAGGCCTTCGAGGGCGCGGCCGACCGCAAGGTGGAGCTGCGTTTCCCCGGCGTGGAGCTAGACTTCCATGGACAGGGCTATCTGACCAGCTTCGCGATCCCGAACTTCTATTTCCACGTCACCACCGCCTACGCGATCCTGCGGAACCGGGGCGTGGCGCTGGGCAAGCGAGACTTCTTGGGGCGGCTGGACCTGATCTGATCCCCGCTGGCGACGAACGGGGCTGACAAGCGTTCCGTTCGTCGCTATATGCCGTCCCACATCGTTATCGGCGGGCGTCGGACGGCGCTCCTGAGAGCGGCGGTCCGACACCGGGCCGGCCGCTTTTTTGTTGGGCTGAAGAGACCGTGAAGGCCAAGACTGGCGAAGACCGCAAGCTGCTCGAGCTGCTCGAGCCCGTGGCCGAGGGGCTGGGGCTGGAGATCGTGCGCATCCGCCTGATGGGCGGAACGCAGCGGCGTCGCCTGCAGATCATGGCCGAGCGCCCGTCCGACCACGAAATCAATGTCGAGGAATGCGCGGCCCTGTCGCGTGCGGTGTCCGAGGTGATGGACGCCGCCGACCCGATCTCCGGTGAATATATGCTGGAGGTCTCCTCGCCCGGCATCGACCGGCCTCTTACCCGTCTGGCGGATTTCGAGACTTTTTCCGGCCTGGAAGCCCGCATCGAGACCGACCGGCTGGTCGAGGGACGCAAGCGCTTCAAGGGCCGTCTGGCCGGCGTCGAGGATCAGGACATCCTGATCGACCTCGATGACGAGGACGAGACCGCACTCATTCCTTTCGCCTGGCTGGCCGACGCCAAGCTAGTGCTGAACGACGAACTTCTGAAACTCGGGGCCTCCAAGCGCCCCGCCCAAGACCTGAACGAAGAGGACTGACGGCCATGAGCCTGACCGGCGTTTCCGCTAACCGCCTCGAACTGCTCCAGATCGCCGACGCTGTCGCGCGCGAGAAGTCGATCGAGAAGGAGATCGTCATCGAGGCCATCGAGGACGCGATCGTGAAGGGCGCCAAGGCCCGTTACGGCGCCGACCACGACATCCGCGCCCGGATCGATCCGAAGACCGGCGAACTGACCCTGACCCGTCACGTCACCGTCGTGGCCGACGACTGGGAGCCCGAGGTCGACGAGGAGGGTGTGGGCCCCGAGTTCAACGACGACGCCATGGTCCGCCTGGCCGTCGCCGCCAAGACCGACCCGCAGGCCGAAGTCGGCAAGGAATACGTCGAGGACCTGCCGCCGTTCGAGTTCGGCCGCGTCCAGACGCAGATGGCCCGTCAGGTCGTCATGCATAAGGTCCGCGAGGCCGAGCGCGAGCGTCAGTACGAAGAGTTCAAGGACCGCGTCACCGAGATCGTAAACGGCACGGTCAAGCGGGTCGAATACGGCAATGTCATCGTCGACCTGGGCCGTGGCGAAGGCGTGATGCGCCGCGACCAGTCGATCCCGCGCGAGCTGTTCAACATCGGCGACCGCATCCGCTCGTACATCTATGACGTCCGTCGCGAGACCAAGGGCCCGCAGATCATGCTGAGCCGGGCGCATCCGGGCTTCATGGCCAAGCTGTTCGCCCAGGAAGTGCCGGAGGTCTACGACGGCGTGATCGAGATCCGCGCCGCCGCCCGTGACCCTGGCTCGCGCGCCAAGATGGCCGTGCTGTCCAACGACAGCTCGATCGATCCGGTCGGCGCCTGCGTCGGTATGCGCGGTTCGCGCGTGCAGGCTGTTGTGGCCGAGCTGCAGGGCGAGAAGATCGACATCATCCAGTGGAATCCGGACGAGGCGACCTTCATCGTCAACGCCCTGGCCCCCGCGGAAGTGTCCAAGGTCGTCATGGACGAGGAAGAGGGTCGCGTCGAAGTCGTGGTTCCCGATGAGCAGCTGTCGCTGGCCATCGGCCGTCGCGGCCAGAACGTCCGCCTCGCCTCCCAGCTGACCGGCTGGCAGATCGACATCATCACCGAGGCCCAGGACAGCGAGCGTCGCCAGCGCGAGTTCGCCGAGCGCTCCGCCCTGTTCCAGGAAGCCCTGGACGTGCACGAGGTCATCGCCCAGCTGCTGGTCACCGAAGGCTTCGCCTCCGTTGAAGATGTTGCGTATGTCGAGGCCTATGAGGTCGCCGAGATCGAAGGCTTCGGTGAGGAAACCGGCGCCGAGATCCAGGCCCGCGCTCAGGACTGGCTGGAGCGCAAGGCCGCCGAGATGGACGCCAAGCGCAAGGAACTGGGCGTCGAGGACGGCGTGCTGGAAGTGCCGGGCGTGACCCTGCAGATGGCCGTGTGGCTGGGCGAGGGCGGTGTGAAGACCGTCGAGGACCTGGCCGATCTGGCGACCGACGAGCTGCGCGGCGGCTTCGAGTTCAAGGACGGCGAGCGCGTTCGCGTTCCGGGCGTTCTGGAGCAGGCCGCCCTGTCGACGGAAGACGCCGAGATGCTGATCCTCCAGGCCCGCGTGGCCGCCGGCTGGATCGACGCTTCGGAACTGCCGCAGCCGGAACCTGAATACGAGGAAGGCGAATACGCCGAGGGCGAATACGCCGAAGAAGAGGGTGACTTCTCCGAAGAGCCGTCGGCCGAGGCCGTCGAAACGACCGAGGAGGACGAAGGGGCCTAAGGCCTCTTCGTTAGCCCGTCTTGAGGTCCAAGACGCAGGCAGACGAACGGGAACGCAAGGACCTGGCCTCCGGCCAGGTGATGGATGAGGCGCGCCTGATCCGCTTCGTTCCCGCGCCGGACGGGACGGTCACGCCGGACCTGGGCCGCAAGCTTCCGGGGCGCGGCCTGTGGGTCGAGGCTTCGCGCGACGCCATCGACCTGGTCGCCAAGAAGGGGCTGTTCGCCCGCGCCGCCAAGGCAAACGTCAAGGCGCCCGAGGGTCTGTCGGACATGGTCGAACGCCTGCTAGTGCGGCGTTGTCTTGACCAGTTGGGCTTGGCGCGGCGAGAAGGCGTTCTTATCTCCGGGTTCGAGAAGTGCCATGCGGCGCTGAAGGCCGGCCAGGCCGCCTGGCTGATCGAGGCGTCGGACGGATCCGCAGACGGCCGGGCCAAGCTGATGGTCGCCGTCGAGAAGTCGTCTCGCAGTGTCGAGGTTTGCGGGCTTTTCCCAAGCAGCGATTTGGGTTTGGCCTTGGGCCTCGAAAATGCGATACACCACGTCCTCCCTGCGGGGCGACGCGCCGAACGCTGGTCCGAAGAGGTCCGGCGACTGGCTGGATTTCGCCCGCTCCTTCCTGAGAGTTGGCGCGGGCAAGCCGAGTAGCGGGCGGGACTGTGATGTCCCGGCCGGTTTTTTTGTTGAAGTAAACCCGGGTTCCTTCCGGGCTGCAGAAGCGACCGAATGAGCGATACGAACGACGACAAGCCCAAGACCGACGGCCAGACGCCCAGCGCCACGGGACCCCGTGCGCCGCTGAGCCTGCGTCCGCGCCAGGAGGGCTCCGTTTCCAGCGGCGTGGTTCGCCAGAGCTTCAGCCATGGCCGGTCCAAGACCGTCGTGGTGGAGACCAAGCGCCGCGCCGGAGCCGCCCCGGGCGCTCCCGCCGGTGGACGTCCGCGTCCACAGGGCTTCGATGTCGCGCGACCGCGCCCCTCGACCCCGGCTGCCGCCGCGCCGCGTCCGGTTGAACCGACCCCGGCTGCCGCCGATCACGGCGGCCTGTCGCGTGAGGAGCAGGAAGCCCGTCGCCGCGCCATCGAGCTGGCTCAACGTGAAGCCGCCGCCCGCGCCGCCGAACAGGCCCAGGCGCGCGCCGCTCCGGCGCCCAAGCCCGCCGAACCGGCCCCGGCCCCCAAGCCCGCGCCTGAAGCGCCCAAGACCGCCGAGGCCCCTGTGGCCGAAGCGCGTCCGGCTCCTGCGCCGGCTCCGGCCGCTGAAGCGCCGCGTCCGGCCCCCGCGCCCGAGCGGTCGGAACGTCCGGCCGAGCGCGCGCCGCGTCCGCAATCCAACTTCGGCCAGCGCGCACCGCGTGAGCCGTCTCCGAACTTCGGCCAGCGCGCCCCGCGTCCGGACCGTGAGCGTCCGAGCCACGCCATGCGCACTGACGGCGGCAACCTTGCCGGCCGTCCGCAAGGCGACCGTCCCGGCGGCGACCGTCCGCGTGGCGACCGCCCGCAAGGCGATCGTCCCCAGGGTGACCGGCCGCGCGGTCCGCGTCCCGCCGGCGGCGGCGACACGGTTCGCTATTCGGTCAACGCCCCGCGTCCTTCGGGTCCGCGCGGCGGCCAGGGCGGCTTCCGCGGAACCCCCGAGAACGCTCCGGCCACCCCCGAGATCTCGCGCCCGTCGCGTGGCCCCGGCGGCGCCCGTGGCGCCGCCCGCCGCCCCGCCCGCGGCCCCGATTTCCGGGGCAGG
>JAEYWU010000078.1 GCA_023428785.1 Pseudomonadota bacterium | reverse complement strand
CAACAGCCCGGGCGGTCAGGTGACCTCGGCGCTCGCGATCTACGACACCATGCAATACATCAAGTCGCCGGTCTCGACCGTGGTCATGGGCATGGCCGCCTCGGCCGGCTCGCTGATCCTGACGGCGGGTGAAGCCGGGCACCGCATCGCCCTGCCCAACGCGCGCATCATGGTGCACCAGCCGTCGGGCGGCTTCCGCGGTACGGCTTCGGACATCGAGCGCCACGCCGAGGACATCATCAAGACCAAGCGCCAGCTGAACGAGCTCTATTCAAAACACACCGGCCAGCCGATCGAGGTCATCGAGCGCACCCTGGACCGCGACTATTTCATGAGCGCGGAAGAGGCCAAGGCCTTCGGTCTTATCGACCACGTCTACGAGCGCCGAGAGGGCGACCTGACGACCCCGGCTCCGGAAGAGCCCAAGAAGGACTAGGGATCATGAGGGCCGTCACCATCCTGCTGACGGCCCTTTTTCTTGGGGTGCAGGCCTGCGCGCCCGCGCCGGCGCCCACCCCGGACATCGACTACGCCGCCGGCGAGGTCGTGCAGGCCTATCCCCGCCCCGGCGCAGCCCTTCGCGACGCGCTCGGGCGCGACCAGCAAATGGTCGCGATCTGGTACCCAACCGCGCCGGATGCACCCGAGACGCCCCGCGTCATCGGGCCGGCGGACCAGCCCTTCTTCATCAGCGGACAGGCGGCCGACGGCGCGCCTTTCGCGGCGCGCGAGCCTCTGCCGCTCATCGTCATGTCCCATGGCTTCGGCGGATCAGCCCGCCAGATGGCCTGGCTGGGCACCGCCCTGGCCCGCCAGGGCTATGTCGTCGTCGCCGTCGATCACCCCGGCAACAACGGCAACGGCAACCGCACGCCGCTGGGCGCCCTGCTCTACTGGGAGCGTGCCGACGACCTGCGCCATGCCATCGACGCTGTGCTTGGCGATCCCGAGTGGGGGCCTCGCATCGACCCTGAACGGATCGGCGCGGTCGGCTATTCCTTGGGGGGAGCCTCGGTCCTGATGGAACTCGGAGCCCGGCCGGATCTCTCCGGCGTGGCGGCCTTCTGCGCCCGCGCGCTGCGAAATTTGCTGTGCGACGACACGATCTCGGATGGCGATTTCGGGACGGTGAACCGCCGCGAGGTCATGAACAGCTCCGACGCCGTCCGCCGCTCGGTCCGAACCCAGACAGCGGATCGCGACGACGAACGGATCGACGCCGCCCTCCTGATCGCGCCGGCGCTCGGCATCCTGCTCGCCAACGACAGCCTGCGCTCGGTGGACGAGCCGGTCCTGATCCTGCAAGGCTCAGCCGACGAGACCACGCCAGCCAGCGAGAACGCAGACCTGTTCCTGGAACGCCTGCCCTCCGCGCGCTTGGCCCGGTTGGCGGGCATGGATCACAACGCCTTCCTGGGGCTTTGCGGAGACGCCGCCCGCACTCGCTACGCACCCCTCTGCGCCGACGAAACCCGCCCGGATGCGCACCGCCAGGCCATCGAGGCCGCCGTCGCCTTTTTTGATGAGACGCTCGCGGCGCCCTGAGGCTGCCCGCGCCTTGCCTTCCAATCCCTTTTCCCTTATAGCCCGCGCCTTTCCAGGACGCCGGTCCCGGAGCGGAGTTCAAAAGGGTTGGGGAAATCGTCCCTCGCCGCCGCCTCGGGAGCCATCGTTGGGATCGCGGTCTTCCGCCGCCCCTGACGCCGTCGTCCGCATCGGGAGCAACCGCCCATGGCTCTTTACGAGCACGTGGTCATTTCGCGCCAGGATATCTCGGCGCAACAGGCTGAAGCCCTGAATGACCAACTCAAGGCCCTCATCGAAGAACGCGGCGGCTCCGTCGCCAAGATCGAGTACTGGGGTCTTCGCAACCTGACCTACCGGATCAAGAAGAACCGCAAGGGTCACTACTCTCTCTTGGCCATCGACGCCCCGGCGGATGCGGTCAAGGAAATGGAGCGCCAGCTGTCCCTCAACGAAGACGTGCTGCGCTACATGACCATCCGCGTGGAAGAGCTCGACCTCGAACTCTCCCCGATCCTGGCCCGTCGCGAGCGCGAGCGTGAACGCGAGCGTGAACGCGGTCCGCGCACCGGCTACGACGAACTGGCTTAAGGCAGGAACAGATGACTGATGTGACCCCCACTCCGGGCGCCCCGGTCGGCAATTCGCCGGCTCGCCGTCCGTTCAACCGCCGCCGCAAGGTCTGCCCGTTCTCCGGCGCTGAAGCTCCGAAGATCGACTACAAGGACGTCAAGCTCCTGCAGCGCTACATCTCCGAGCGCGGCAAGATCGTCCCCTCGCGGATCACGGCCGTCAGCCAGAAGAAGCAACGCGAACTGGCCCAGGCCATCAAGCGCGCCCGCTTCCTGGCCCTCCTGCCTTACGTGGTGAAGTAAGATGAAGGTCGTTCTGCTCGAACGCGTCGAAAACCTCGGCGCCATCGGCGACGTCGTCACTGTCAAGGACGGCTTCGCCCGCAACTTCCTCCTGCCGCGAGAAAAAGCCCTGCGTGCGACCACCTCCAACCTGAAGGTGTTCGAAGCCCAGCGCGCCCAGATCGAGGCCCGTAACGAAAAGGCCCGCGCCGAGGCGGCCAGCTCCGGCGACAAGCTGGACGGTCAGTCCTACGTCCTGATCCGTCAGGCCGGTGAATCCGGTCAGCTGTACGGTTCGGTCACCGCTCGCGACGTCTCTGACGCCATACAGGCTGAAGGCGGTAAGGTCGAGCGCTCGCAGGTCGTGCTCAACAACCCGATCAAGACCCTCGGCGTCCACGACGTGCAGGTCCGCCTGCACGCCGAAGTGGCCATCACGGTCAAGATCAACGTCGCTCGTTCGCAAGACGAAGCCGAGCGTCAGGCCCGCGGCGAAGACGTCATCGCCAGCCAGTTCGCCGAGGAGCGTGAAGCTGCCGCCGAACAGCAAGCCGACCTCATCGAGGGCGGCGCAGGCCAGCAGGAGTTTGTCGGCGAAGAGGGCTGATCCCTCACCACCGACGCCTGATCGAAAAGGGCGCGTCCTCCGGGCGCGCCCTTTTTTCGTTTCTACTCGCCACGGATGCGCCATCATCGCCCCGCCACATCGAGGTGTCGGAGGGAAGTCCATGAAACGCGTTCTGCTCGCTGTCTGCCTCGCCCTGGCGCCCGCCGTGGCCCAGGCCATGCCGGTGTCCGAGTTCCTGGCCGAGGCCGAGGACATTCCGCGCAATCCGACGGCGCTCCTGAGGTCCGATACCCGCCGCCTGATGGGCGAGGTCCGCGGATCATTCGAAACCCTGCGCGACGAACGCCAGGCCGCGCTCGCCGCCGGGCGTACACCGGCCTTCTGTCCGCCCGAGGGCCAGCGGATGTCGATGTCGGCCGACGACCTCATGGCCCGCCTCAACAGCATCCCGCCGTCGCGCCGCCACATCAGCGTCACCCAGGCCATGCGCGAGTGGATGGCCGAGCGCTTTCCCTGCTGACGGCAGTGGAACTTCGACGATTGCGGATCGCTCACGCTACGTAAGCCATCTTTTCAACCGCCTTCGTCGGCCCTAGTTTCTCGGACCCAAGAACGAAGGCGGCCTGAGCCGTCTCTGGAGGACTGCTTGCGCGAACCGCTGAACTACGCCGCCGGTAGCGAGACCATCTTCGACGCCCTGATCGCGGCCCGCGAGAAGTACGGCGACAAGGTCATCCTTGAGGATCAGGACCGCAATCCCCTCACCTACACCGGCGTCATCCGCGCATCGCTCGTCCTTGGGGCCAAGATCGCCGCCATGACCGCGCCCGGCGAACGCGTGGGCGTTCTGCTGCCGACCAGTTCCGGCGTTGTGGTCACCTACTACGGCCTGCTCGGCCATGGCCGGGTGCCGGTCATGCTCAACTTCACCTCCGGCGTCCGCAATGTGAAGGCGGCCCTCAAGGCGGCCGGCGTCAGCAAGGTCCTGTCGGCCAAGCGGTTCGTGAACCAGGCCAAGCTGGAGGATCTGATCGACGCCATCGAGACTGAGGCCGAGGTCATCTGGCTGGACGACGTGCGCAAGACCATCGGCCTGGCCGACAAGGTCTATGGCCTGATGGCCGGCATGTTCCCCAAGCAGTTCCGCGCCAAGAGCGATCCGTCGTCGCCGGGCGTGATCCTGTTCACCTCGGGCAGCTTCGGCGCGCCCAAGGGTGTCGTCCTCTCCCAGTCCAACCTGATCGCCAACTGCCGGCAGGTCGCCCAGCACATCGCCCTGGACCCGGACTGGGTGATGTTCAACCCGATGCCGACCTTCCACTGCCTGGGCCTGACCGGTGGGGTCCTGTTGCCGCTGCTGGAGGGCATGCGGGCCTTCCAGTACCCCTCCCCGCTACACGCCAAGCAGATCGTCGAACTGCTGCCCGATGTCCGTCCCGCTATCCTGTTTGCGACGGACACCTTCCTGAACCAGTGGGCGCGCCTTGCCGGGCCTGACGACTTTGAGAGCCTGCAGTTTGTGGTCGCCGGCGCCGAGCGCGTGCGCGACGAGACCCATCACCTGTTCAACACCCGATTCCACGGGCTGAAGCTTCTGGAGGGCTACGGCGCCACCGAGGCCGCGCCGGTGGTCGCCGTGAACCACCCCGACCGCAACCACCCGGGCACCGTCGGCCAGATGCTGCCCGGCATGGAATGGCGCGTGGAGCCCGTCCCCGGCATCGAGGAAGGCGGCCGCCTGTTCCTGCGCGGTCCCAATGTGATGGACGGCTACCTCTCTCCGGAGGATCCCGAGACGATCGAGCCGCTCGAAGGCGGCTGGCACGACACCGGCGATATCGTCAGCATCGACGCCGAGGGCTATTGCACCATCCTCGGCCGGGTGAAGCGCTTCGCCAAGATCGGCGGCGAGATGGTCAGCCTCACCGCCGTCGAGGGCCTCGCCTCCGCCGTCTGGCCTAACAACCATCACGCCGTCGTGGCAGTGCCGGATTCCCGCAAGGGCGAACGCCTGGTGCTCATCACCGACAGCCGCGAAGCCGACGTCACGCGTCTCAGCGAATGGGCCCGCTCGCACGGCGCGCCTGAACTGGCGGTGCCCAAGAAGATCATGCGTGTCGCCGAGGTCCCGGTTCTGGGCACCGGCAAGACCGACTATGTCACCCTGCAGAAGATGGCGGACCTGGAGACCAAGGCGGCCTGATCCGTCCAGCCCTTGCAAAGCTTACCCGTAACCACCACTGTTACAGTAGGCCGCGATGGGCGGTCGTAATCCAAGGGGGCTACCCATGGCCATCACCGGCCTCACCCAACGCACGCCGCAGGTTCTCAGCCTGCTTCGCATCGTCTCCGGCCTGCTGTTCCTCCAGCACGGCACGGCCAAGGTTCTCGGATTTCCCGCCGTCGACGGCGTTCCGCCGCCGGGCTTCTCCATCGCTGGCCTGTCGGGCCCGCTGGAGCTGATCTTCGGCGTCCTGCTGGTCCTGGGCCTGTTCACCCGGCCCGTGGCCTTCCTGGCCGCCGGCTTCTGTGCGGTCGGCTACTTCTACGCCCACGCGGCGCAGGGCTTCTTCCCGATCCTCAATGGTGGGGAGACGATCGCCCTCTACTGCTTCGTCTTCCTCTATCTGGCCTTCGCCGGCGCAGGCCCGTGGAGTCTGGACGCCATCGTCCGCAAGAAGGCCTGAGGCGCGATCCTCAACTGACGTCGATGACGGCGGCTCTTGCGGGAGCCGCCGTTTTCGCGACCGGTCAGTTCTTCAGCCGGTAGCCGGTTTTGAAGATCCAGGCCACCGCCGCAAGGCAGATCGTCAGGAACAGGCCGATCGCCGCCAGGCTGACGCCGATCGCCACATCGCCCTGACCATAGAAGGTCCAGCGGAAGCCCGAGATCAGATAGACGATCGGGTTGAACAGGCTGATGTTGCGCCAGAACTCCGGCAGCATGTGGATTGAATAGAAAGCGCCGCCCAGGAACGTCAGCGGCGTCACGATCAGCATCGGCACCGCGTTCAGCTCCTCGAACCCCTTGGCCCAGACGCCCAGAATGAAGCCGAACAGGGCGAAGCTGACCGCCGTCAGCAACAGGAACGCCAGCATCAGAAGCGGATGGTCGATTCGAATCGGCACGAACAGCGCCGCCGTCCCCAGGATGACCAGACCCAGGATCACCGACTTGCTGGCCGCCGCCCCGACATAGGCCAGCACGGCCTCGAAAGGCGACACCGGCGCTGATAACAGCTCGTAGATCGTGCCGGTAAACTTCGGAAAATAAATCGCAAAGCTGGCGTTGAAGAGGCTCTGGGTGAACAGGCTCAGCATGATCAGGCCCGGCACGATAAAGGCGCCGTAGTCCACGCCCTCGATCGAGTTCATCCGGCTTCCGATAGCCGAGCCGAAGACGACGAAATACAGCGAGGTCGTCACCACCGGCGTCACGAGGCTTTGCCACAGTGTGCGGCGGGCCCGGTTCATCTCGAACTGATAGAGCGCCCAGACGGCGTGTCCGTTGAAGGTCATTGGGCCGCCTCCCCGTCCTTTGAATGCACAAGGCCGACGAAGATGTCCTCCAGCGAGCTCTGGCGGGTGTTCAGGTCCTTGAAGCCGATCCCCAGGTCCGACAATCGGCGCAGCAGCGACGGCACCCCGGTCCTCTCGGCAGTGGAGTCGAAGACGTACTCGATCTCCATCCCCTCGCCCTTCAACTGAAGAGGCCATTCGGACAGACCGTCCGGCAGCGCCTCGAGCGGCTCCTGCAGAACCAGCGTCAGGGTCTTTTTGCCCAGCTTCTTCATCAGCACGTCCTTGTCCTCGACAAGGATCAGCTGGCCCTTCGAAATCACGCCCACCCGGTCAGCCATCTCCTCGGCCTCCTCGATGTAGTGGGTGGTGAGGATGATGGTGACGCCCTGCTCGCGCAGTTCGCGCACCAGGTTCCACATGTCGCGCCGAAGTTCGACGTCGACGCCGGCGGTGGGTTCGTCGAGGAACAGGATGGCCGGCTCGTGGCTCAGCGCCTTGGCGATCAGGACCCGCCGCTTCATGCCGCCCGAGAGCGTCATGATCTTGTCCTTTCGCTTGTCCCAGAGCGACAGGGACTTGAGCACCCGCTCGATGTGCGCCGGGTTCGGCGCCTTCCCGAAAAGGCCGCGCGACAGGCTGACCGTCGCCCAGACGCTCTCGAAGGCGTCTGTGGTCAGCTCCTGCGGCACCAGGCCGATCTTGGAGCGAGCCTGGCGATAGTCCTTCCAGATGTCATGGCCATCGGCGATCACCTCGCCGCCCGATGCGTTGACGATGCCGCACACGATGGAAATCAGCGTGGTCTTGCCGGCGCCGTTCGGGCCCAACAGTGCGAAAATCTCGCCCTTGCGGATTTCCAGGTCGGTGGGCTTCAGCGCCTCGACGCCTGTCGCATAGGTCTTGGACAGGCCGCGTATTGAAAGGATCGGATCCATGCTGCGCAGTTAGGGCGGCACGGGGCCGGACTCAACCCTCGGCGAACTAGGGTCTTAGCCGCCGCCGATCTGCGCCATCATCAGGCCGGTCGCCCAGCCGGCCGCTGTGCCCACGATATAGCCAAGCACCGCCAGCAGAACGCCGATCGGCGCAAGCGACGGATGGAAGGCCGCCGCAGCCACCGGCGCGCTCGCGGCGCCGCCGATATTGGCCATCGAGCCGACGCCCAGAAAGAAGCTTGGCGCCCGGATCAGACGCGCGACCAGGAACATCAGGGCCACGTGCACAGCCATCCAGACGCCGCCGATCAAGAAGTAGACCGGCGCCTCGATGATGGCGGCGATGTTCATGTTCAGGCCCACCGTCGCCACGAGGATGTAGACGAAGACCGATCCCACCTTGGCCGCACCCGGCCCCTGCAGTCGCCGCGCCGGTGTGAGCGACAGGACCACGCCGATGACCGTCGCCACCAGCACCAGCCAGAAGAAGCTCGAATCGAAGGACAGCCGGTCCAGCTGCGGATAGTTCTCGCCGAACCAAGTCGCCAGCGGATCGGCCACGGCGTGCGACACGCCCACGGCGCCGAAGCCCACGGCCAGGATAAAGATCAGGTCCTTCAGCACCGGGATCCGGGCATTGGCCAGCTCATAGGCCTCGGCCTTGGCGCGGACCGCCTCGACAGCGCTGGCGTCGGCTTTCAGCCAGGCGTCGACGCGCGTCTGGTTCGCCGCGATCCAGAGGACGATCGCCATCCAGATGTTGGCCACGATGACGTCCACCGCGATCCAGATCGAGAACACGTCCGGGCCGGCTCCGAAAATCTCGTAGAGGGCCGTCTGGTTGGCCGAGCCGCCGGTCCAGCTCCCAGCGACGGTCGCCATGCCGCGCCAGATGGCCTCGGGGCCCGTTCCCAGCAGTTCCGGGGCCATCAGGCTGGTCAGCCAGATCGCGACCGGACCGCCGATCATCACGCCCAGGGTTCCAGTCAGGAACATGATTAGGGCCTTGGGCCCCAGCTTCATGGTGGCTGGCAGGTCCGCCGACAGGGTCAGCAACACCAGGGCCGCTGGCAGCAGATACCGCGACGCCACGAAATAGAGCCGCGACTGCTCCGGATCGACCACGCCGAACGTCGTCAGCAGCGAAGGCAGGAAATAGCAGAGCAGCAAGGCCGGGATGATCGAGAAGAACCGCTGAACCAGCCCGTTCTTCAGGCTGGAGGCCCAGAAGACGGCCCCCAGGATCAGGGCGAGAAGGCCGAGAACGACGGCGTCGTTGGTGATCAGGGCGCTGCTTTCGGCGGCGTCGGGCATGTGCGGCTCCGTCGGAATCGCCCCTATTGAGCCTGCGGGGGACCGCCATGGCAAGCGCTCCGAATGCGGCGGGATTGCCAAACGGCCGCGCGGTCCTGATCTTGCGCCTTCCGTTTCAAACGAGTCAGCGCGCCATGTCCCTTCTCCGGCCGATCCGATCCTTCATCGGCTCACTCAGCGGGCGGGTGCTTATCGCCCTGCTTCTGGGTCTGGTGCTCGGAGCCTTGGCCCAGGCGGGTGGCGCGATGCCCTCCTGGCTTGTCTCGACGGCCGAGGCCGTGGGATCGATCTGGCTCGGCGGCCTGCAGATGACCGTCATTCCGCTGGTCCTGGCCCTTCTGGTGGTCGGGGTCGGCAAGGTCGCGGACGCGATGTCGGCGGGTCGACTGACTGCGCGGGCCATCGGCCTGTTCACGGCCCTGCTCGTCGTCGCCATCGTCCTGACCCTGGTCGGCGTTCAGGCCGCCTTCGCGGTCTGGCCCGTGGACGCCGACAGCGCACGGGCCCTGATCGCCGGCGCCACCGGCGCAGAAGCGCCTCCGCCGCCGCAGGCCGTGGAGTTCGGCGCATGGCTTCGCTCCCTCGCCCCCTCCAATCCGGTGGCCGCCGCAGCCGAGAACGCCATCCTGCCTCTGGTGATTTTCGCCCTGTTCTTCGCCTTCGCGATCACCCGTCTGCCCGCGCATCAGAAGACCCTGCTGGTGGACATCTTCGACGCGGTGGCCGACGCCATGATCGTGATCGTGAACTGGGTGCTGTGGGCTGCACCGGTTGGGGTCTTCGCCTTGGCCTTGACCCTGGGGCTGCGCGGCGGCCTCGGCTCGACCGGCGCCATCCTGCACTATGTGATCCTGACCTCGGGCGGCTGCATCCTGGTGGCTCTGGCCGCCTATCCGCTCGCCGCCGTTCTCGGCCGGGTCCCGGTCGGACGGTTCGCTCGCGCCATCGCGCCGGCCCAGGTGGTGGCCTTCTCGACCCAGTCGTCGCTCGGCACCCTGCCCGTGATGGTCGAGCGCGCCCGCGATCACCTGGGCGTGCCCGAACACGTCGCGGGCCTCGTCCTGCCGCTGGCGGTCGCCATCTTCCGGCTCACCAGCCCCGTGGCCAACCTGGCGGTGGTCCTGTTCATCTGCCACGTGTCCGGCGTCGAGCCGACGCTGGCCCAGTTCATCGCTGCAGGCGTCGTGGCCTTCGCGGTGTCGATTTCGTCTGTCGGCCTTCCCGGCCAGGTCAGCTTCTTCGTCTCGATCGCGCCGATCTGTCTGGCCATGGGCGCGCCGGTCGAACTGCTGCCGCTCCTACTGGCCGTCGAGGTGATCCCGGACATCTTCCGCACCGTCGGCAATGTGTCCGCCGATCTGGCCGTGACCGCGATCCTGAACCGGGGCGCCGATCCCGCCGTCGACGAAGCCGTTGCGCCGGCCGACAGCTGAGGCTATCGCAGCGCCATGTCCGAGACCCCGCCCGATCGCCTGTCGTCCAACCCCAAGAGCCCGCATTACGATGAGTCCGTCCTGATGCGCGGCGTGGGCATCATGTTCAACGGCCAGGAAAAGACCAACGTCGACGAGTATTGCGTCTCGGAAGGCTGGGTCCGCCTGGTCGCCGGCAAGGCGCTCGACCGTCAGGGCAATCCGATGACGATCAAGCTCAAGGGCAAGGTCGAACCCTTCTTCCAGTCGGGCGACGAAGCCGGAACCGAAGAGCCCGCATAGGGTTGTTTTCGGGGTCACCCCCGGAGCCAACACGTGCGAACCCTCATCCTCGCCTGCGCCGCCAGCCTCGTCGCGCTGGGCGGCTGCGCCACGCTTGCAGGCGACCGCGCGCCAGCCAGCGTCTCCTATGTCGATGCGGAACGGCTCTACACCGGCCGCTGGCTCGAAGTGGCGCGCCGACCGATGCTGATCACCGACAACTGCGTAGCCGGCGCCACCGACTACACCCGCATGGCCGACGGTTCGATCACCCAGTACGACACCTGCCGCGTCGGCGCGCGCGATGGGGAGGTGCGTGACATCACCGGCGAAGGTGAACTGCTCGATCCCGGGGTGAACGCAGTGCTGCGGGTCCAGTATCTGCCCCTGATCTCCCGCACCTACCGGATCATCGCCCTCGACCCGGACTATCGGTGGTTCATCACCGTCGATCCCTCATTCCGGGACCTCTACATCTACACCCGCGAGGCCCCGACACCGGCCGAGCTCCAGGCGCTTGTTCAGCGCGCTCAGGCGCTCGGCTACCCCATCGATCGCCTCGAGTTTCCAAATCAGCCACCCGCCGAGTCTTGATTTTTCGGCCCCGTTAGGGTTTTAGGGGGCCGCCGAAACGGCCCTCCCCCAAAGGATTCATGCAGTCTAAGATCTCTCCCGGCTTCGCCGACCGCCTCACCACCCAAGCCGAGGCCAAGAAGGCCCTTCTCGCCAAGTTCAAGCCCAAGGCCGCGGTCACCGCCCCTGAAGGCGCGCTCACCCGCGACCAGATCAAGGCCCAGGAGCGCGAAGCCGCGCGCCAGGCTCGCGCCGAAGAGAAGGCCCGCCAGGAAGAAGAACGCCGCTCCCAACAGACTCAGCGCGCGGCGTCCGCCCTCGCCGATGTCCAGGCCGCTCTCGAGGCCAAGCGGAACGAGCGCAAAGAACGCAAGGCCCAGGCCAAGGAAGAAGCCCGGCTCCGCAAGGAACTGAAGCGCATCTGATCCGGCTACCCGCCGGAGCCGAACGCGGTTAGGCTGATCCCGCTACGTGGGGGAGAAGCCATGCCGTTCCTGCCAGTGACCGCCTTCTGGATCGCCGTCGCGGCGACCGCCCTTTTTGTCCTGAGCCTGCCCATCGCGCTTCATCGCAAGCGCGCGCGCACCTCGCTGGGTGACGGGGGCGATTCCCTGCTTCAGCGCCGCATCCGCGCCCAAGGCAATTTCACCGAATATGTGCCGATGGGCCTGCTGGTGATCGCCGCGGTCGAGGCCGGCGGCTATGCGGCGTGGATCGTCTGGTCCCTCGGCGGCCTGCTGGCGGTCGGACGCGCCCTTCACGCTTGGGGCCTTCTGGGCGACACCCTGCCCCCGCGCGCCGTCGGCATGGTGGCGACCTTCCTCACCCTTCTGACAGGGTCCGGCCTGATTCTCTGGCGCTGGTTCTAGGGCTTCAGCCGTTCGTACAGATTGACCTGCGCGCCGTGATAGGTCGCGCGGGACTGCTCGCGATAACCCAGCTTCTCCGCCAGCCGGATCGAGGGCAGGTTCGCCGGCTCGATCATGCAGACCGTGCGCGCATGCCCCTGCTGGTCGGCCCAGCCGAGGATGGCGCCTAACGCCTCCAGGGCCAAACCCTTGCCGTGGGCTGCGGGCGCAAGAGCCCAGCCGACCTCGGGGGTGTCCCCGAACGCGGGCTCCAGCGACCGGCGCGCATTCAGGAGACCCGCCTCGCCCAGAAAGGTTCCGTCGGATCGATCGCGCAAGGCCCAGAACCCGTAGCCCATCAGGGCCCAGGCGCCCGCATACCGCAGCAGGCGCGCCCAGCTCTCCTCGGTCGTGGACGCGCGGCCGCCGATAAAGCGGGTCACTCCGGGGTCGGCCCAGAGTCGCGCCACTGCATCGAAGTCAGCCAGCTCATGCGCGGAAAGGACAAGCCGGGCGGTCTCAAGTCGGGGAGCGGATCGAATCATGGATTGATTTGAACCCTGCGGGCCCGGGCTGACGAGCCCTCACGAAAAAGGCGACCGCTTCGAGGGAAGCGGCCGCCCTTTAAGGTGCTGTTGCCGACCTTACTGCGGCGTCAGCGGCTGGGTCGCGATGAGCGGCGCCGCCGGCTCGCTGGAAATCGTGGGTGTCGGTTCAGGCGTTGTCACGATCGGCTCGGCTTCGGCAGGCGTGGGCGTCGGCATCGCGGCTTCCGCAGCAGCCGGAGCCGGGGTTGGCGTCGTAGCCGACGTCGGGGCCGCTGCCCTCGTGACGCGGGCGGGAGCCGCTTCACGAACGGCGGGCGCCGGGGTCGGCGCCGCCCCAGTCGGCAGGGCCGTCTCGGAAACCGGCATGTTGATCAGCGCCTCGTCGGTCTCGCTGGCCGGCGTCGCGGCCGCGATCTCGAGCGGCTGGGTCGGTTCGGCCGCCGGCAGGTCACCGGCTTCTCCGCCGGAGAGCACCATCCAGCCGACCCCCGCGGTGGCGACCACGGCGACAGCGGCGGCGCCCATCATCCAGCTGGCGCGGCTGACGCGCGCTCCGCGCGACGGCGAAATGGCGGCGGCGGGCACGACAGCCGACGACTCCGGTTCACGCCGCGGGGCGGGCGAGATCAGCGGCGTCTCGTCGAACGTCGCACGGCTCTCATCGACAGAAGTGACCATCGGCGCATCGAAGATGTCCGGCCCATCGACCGTCGCGCCGTCTTCAACGGCGTTGACCATCGGCTTGTCCATGAAGTCGTCCGA
>JAEYWU010000092.1 GCA_023428785.1 Pseudomonadota bacterium | reverse complement strand
AGCTTGGTGTCGCGGGCCATGACCTCGAACTCCTCGATGTGGATCGAGGTGAAGACGTCGTCGCGCACGATGCGCTCGGAGATCAGGATCGAGTCTTCGAAGTTGTAGCCGTTCCAGGGCATGAAGGCGACGAGGGCGTTGCGGCCCAGCGCCAGTTCACCCAGGTCCGTGGACGGGCCGTCGGCGATGACGTCACCGGCCTTCACTTCGTCACCCACGCGCACAATCGGGCGCTGGTTGATGCAGGTCGACTGGTTCGAGCGCTGGAACTTCGACAGGCGGTAGATGTCGACGCCCGACTTGGAGGCGTCGGTCTCTTCGGTGGCGCGCACGACGATACGGGTGCCGTCGATCTGCTCCACCACGCCGGCGCGGCGGGCGATGACCACGGCGCCGGAGTCGATGGCGACCACGTCTTCCATGCCCGTGCCGACCAGCGGCGCATCAGCCTGCACCAGCGGCACGGCCTGACGCTGCATGTTCGAGCCCATCAGGGCGCGGTTGGCGTCGTCGTTTTCCAGGAACGGGATCAGGGCGGCGGCGACCGAAACGACCTGCTTCGGCGACACGTCCATCATGTCCACGGCTTCCTTGCTCAGAAGCTGGGATTCTCCGTTGATCCGGCCGGGGACCAGATCGTCAACGATCTCGCCCTTGTTCAGCTCGATGTTGGCCTGGGCGATGGTGTACTTCGCCTCTTCCATGGCCGAGATGTAGACCACCTCGTCCTGGGCCTTGCCGTCCTTCACGCGACGGTACGGGCTCTCGATGAAGCCGTACTTGTTCACGCGGGCGTGGGTGGCCAGCGAGTTGATCAGGCCGATGTTCGGGCCTTCCGGCGTCTCAATCGGGCAGATCCGGCCGTAGTGGGTCGGGTGCACGTCGCGGACCTCGAAGCCGGCGCGCTCACGCGTCAGACCGCCCGGGCCAAGCGCCGAGAGGCGGCGCTTGTGGGTGATTTCCGACAGCGGGTTGGTCTGGTCCATGAACTGCGACAGCTGCGACGAGCCGAAGAACTCGCGGACGGCCGCGGCCGCAGGCTTGGCGTTGATCAGGTCGTGCGGCATGACCGTGTCGATATCGACCGACGACATGCGCTCCTTGATCGCGCGCTCCATGCGCAGCAGACCGACGCGGTACTGGTTTTCCAGCAGCTCGCCGACCGAACGGACCCGGCGGTTGCCCAGGTTGTCGATGTCGTCGATCTCGCCACGGCCGTCCTTCAGGCCGACCAGGATCTTGAGGACTTCAAGGATGTCTTCCTTGCGCAGCACGCGCACGGTGTCCTCGACGTCCTGCTCCAGGCGCATGTTCATCTTCACGCGGCCCACGGCCGAGAGGTCGTAGCGCTCGGAATCGAAGAACAGCGACTGGAACATCGCCTCGGCCGCCTCGATGGTCGGCGGCTCGCCCGGACGCATGACGCGGTAGATGTCGAACAGCGCTTCCTCGCGGTTGGCGTTCTTGTCCACCCGCAGGGTGTTGCGCATGTAGGCGCCGACCGTGACGTGGTCGATGTCCAGCACGTCGATGGTGGTGAAGCCCTGCTCTTCCAGGGCGGCGATGATCGTCGCGTCCAGCTCGTCGCCGGCCTCGGCGTAGATTTCGCCGGTCTGCATGTTGACGGCGTCGGCGGCCATGTAGCGGCCGATCAAGGCGTCCTGCGCCAGCGACAGCGACTTGACCGTCTCACCCAGCTTCTTGGCCGAGCGGGCTGAGATCTTCTGGCCGGCCTGGGCGACCACTTCGCCGGTGTCGGCGTCGATCAGGTCGAACTCCGGCTTCACGCCGCGCCAGCGTTCCGGCTTGTAGGGCGTGACCCAGCCTTCACCGCGCTTCTCGTAGGGAACGGTGTCGTAGAAGGTCGACAGGATTTCCTCGCCGTCCATGCCGAGAGCCAGCAGGAACGAAGACGCCGGAAGCTTACGGCGGCGGTCGATACGGACGTAGACGATGTCCTTGGCGTCGAATTCGAAGTCGAGCCACGAGCCGCGGTACGGGATCACGCGGGCCGCGAACAGCAGCTTGCCCGACGAGTGGGTCTTGCCCTTGTCGTGATCGAAGAACACGCCCGGCGAACGGTGCATCTGCGAGACGATGACGCGTTCGGTGCCGTTGACGATGAAGGTGCCCTTGTCCGTCATGAGCGGGATGTCGCCCATGTAGACGTCCTGCTCCTTGATGTCCTTGACCGAGCGGGCACCTGTCTCTTCTTCCAGTTCGAAGACGATGAGGCGCAGCTTGACCTTCAGCGGCGCGGCATAGGTCATGTCGCGCTGGATGCATTCCTCGACGTCGTACTTCGGATCCTCGAACTCGTACGAGACGTACTCGAGCGTCGCGCGCTCGTTGAAGTCCTTGATCGGGAAGACCGACTTGAAGACCGCCTGGACGCCTTCGTCGATACGGTCCGGCTGGCGCGTCTCGCGCTGCAGGAATTGCTCATACGAAGACCGCTGAACCTCGATGAGGTTCGGCATCGTCACGGCTTCCGGAATACGGCCGAACGACTTGCGGATCCGCTTCTTGCCGGTGAAGGAGTGCGCCATCTGGTGTCCCTGTTACGACGCAGGGCTGTTCTTCCCGCGCCACGTCAAAAAGACGCACGCCGTCCCTCTCGCAGGGTCGGTTTGCGCCGTCTCTTGCGTCCACCCTCGAGACGTAAACGTCTCAGGACGCTGGATTTTGAAGGGCTCCCGGGGAGGAGCAGCGCCTTCGTCCGGCTAAGGGCGAGCCGGGCCTCGGCGCATTACGCGCAGGAATTGGAATTCGTGCGAAGGAGCCTATATAGCGCGAATTCGGGCCAAGGAAAGGCCTGATCCACGATTTCCGAACCCGGCATTCGCGCGGTAGGAAGAGCGCATGATGCGCGCCCTTTTCCCCGCCCTGATCGCCCTGACCCTGGCCGCCTGCTCGACTGCAGCGCCGACGCCCGCCCCGGCGCCCGTCGAGCCCTCACAGGCTAACTGGGAAGCCGGCCAGCAGGCCTATCTCGACTGGAACGCCGCGCGGCGCGGCTGGGCGGTAACCGACAGCGGCCTGCAGTATCGCCGCGTCGGTTCGGCCAATGCCTCGGGCGTCCGCCCCGGCCCGACCGACACCGTCCGCGTCCACTATACCGGGACCTTCATCGACGGGCGTGAGTTCGACAGTTCGGTCGGCGGAGATCCCATCGAGTTTCCGCTCAACCGCGTCATCGCCGGCTGGACGGAAGGCCTTCAGCTGATGCGCGAGGGCGAGACCTATGAGTTCGCCATCCCGGGCGCCCTCGCCTATGGAAACCGCTGGGTCGGCGGCCATCTCATCCCGCCGAACTCGGTGCTGCTGTTCCGCGTCGAGCTCCTGGCCGTCAATCCCGAAACCTGACCGGCGCTCGGGACATCAGGCTCAGGCCTCAGGCCGCCTTGGGCGCCGCGACATCGCTGGCGCGTGAGCGGCGCTCGACCGGAGCTCCGGCCGCGGCAGCGGCTCCTTCCGGAGCGCGCGCGCCGCGACGATCGCCAGAGCGGCCGCGGAAGGCCGTCATGGCCTGGAACAGGACCGACAGCAGCAGGAAGGTGACGAGCGTCACGCCGGCCACGGCCGTACCCGGCGTCACCACCTGCGGGATGATGCCAATCACGCTGGCCAGGGCCACGCCCGAGAACAGCAGACTCGCCACGTGAAGCCGGCGGTTGCCCCGCGGCTTGAACACATAGGCGTAGATATAGGCGCCGAAACAGAACGCCGACCCGGCGATGGCCGCCGCCTTCATCAGGGTGATCAGATTGTCCATCAGGCTCTCTCCTTGGAGCAGCAGCTTGCACGGGTCGGGTTAAGACTCGGCGAACTGAGAAATCGGGGTTTCGATCGTTGCGTTGAAGGTCACGGGGAAGGTCGCGACGCCCGGCAGGCCGACATCGCGCTCATAGGTGGCGGTCAGGACGCCGGTTTCGCCGGTCGGCCCTCGGGCCTCGCGCAGCAGGGAGACCTCGACCAGGTCCTCGGCCAGGTCCTCCAGATTGTCCGAGACGATCTGGGTCAGTTCCTCCTCGGTCGAGTCGGGATGCAGCGTCAGATGCCGCCCCGCCTTCTCCAGGCTGAAGCGCACGCTCGACATGCAGTGCTGGGTCCAGCCGAACTCGAACACGCCCATCATCAGCGTCGCCAGAAGCGGCAGGACCAGCGCGAACTCCGTCGCGCTGGCGCCGCTGCGCGACCGTCCAAAGCGCGGCAGGAGGGCGTTAGCGGACACGGACCATCCTCGAAGCCTCGACGGGGCGCTGGTCGAACAGCCCCTGGCTTTCCCCACTCGCGGTCAGGGTCACATAAGCAGCCGGCGCATCACCGTCGGCGCAGAGCAGGGCCAGATCGGCCTCATCGACCCCGCACCGGCCCGATCGGGCATAGCTGACGTTGGCGCCGCTGGGCGGATCGTCCCAGGCGTCCATCGCCACCTCGGCCGCCTCGGGGTCCGAAATCCCGCCGCCCATATAGTAGTCGACGGCCGCCTCCAGGGCGGTGGCCGCGCGCTGCTTGTCCATGGCCATCATCCAGACCTCGGCGGACACCAGCGCCAGGCCGGCGACCACCGGGGCGACGATCGCCATCTCGACGGCCGCGCCGCCGTGCCGGTTCTGCAGGAAGAAGGACAGTCGCCGCATCCCCTACTCCGTCAGCTGAACGAGATGCAGGACCGGGACGGCCGGGATCCCATGGGCGGTGCAGTCGGCTGACAGCTGGGTGCTGCCGGACCATTCGACCGTGCGCGCGACGATCCGGACGCACCCGCCCGAGCCTGAATAGTTGCCCAGATAGGAGACCGCCTGACGCGGCATGTAGACGGCGCCGGTCATGCTGGACGCGGCCGTGCCGTTCAAAGTTGAAGAGCCGCTGCCGTTGCGGTCGCCGAAGAACAGGATGCCTGCTGTATCGCCCGTCGTCGGCGCGGACAGGTTCAGGGTCGCATTGCCGTTGATGTTCACTGCCGACGAGCCATCCAGATAGATGGTCACCCCGTGTCCGGTGATATTGGCGTTGGCGTTCACCCGGAAATCGCCGCCCGAAATGTAGTAGACGCCCGGCTGCAGGGTGACCGTGCCGGACAGGCGCAGCCCTCCGCAATAACGGCCCGGCGAAAGGGTCGAACCGTTGCCGTTCAGGCAGCTGCCCGTCGCCGAGGGCTCCGGAATATAGGCATAGGGGTCCGCGACCGGCGGCGCATTCAGGATCGGGCTGCGGCACTCCGTCATGGTCGTTCCGGTGCCCAGTTCAGCCCCGCCGCCCGAGATGACGCAGTTGACGCTCAGGGTGGCCGACCCCCTCAGGTTCACGGCGTCCGCCGCGCGCGAGTTGGCCATGACGCTGCACCCGTTCAGGGTCACCGACGTATTGCCCGCAAACTCGGCGGCCCGCGACGCGGTCGGATCCAGGGCGAGGATGCAGGCGTTTGATGCGGTCCTGTAGGTGGCGACGGCACGAGCGGTCAGGTCGACGTCGCCATCGCTGAAGAACTGGGTGAAGAAGCGTTCGGCCTCGCTGGTCAGGATCACTTCCACAGCCTGGCCGCCGGCCGATGGCCCTGACAGCGGGGGCGCGTTGACCTCGGCCGAGCCGCTGGCGATGAGGAATCCGTTCTCTTCGGCCGCCATGATGGCGACGTCGGCGATCTCATCCTCGCTAGACCCGGAACGCTTTTCAATCGCGCCGGCGTGGGCCGCGGCGTCCGCCGCCGCCTGGAGTTCGACGCTGCGGTAGTACCAGTAGGTTGTCTCTACGCCGAAGCCGGCGCCGCCCACGACGACCGGAAGGGCCAGGGCGAAGACCATCGCCACATTGCCCCTTGCATGCGCACCAAATTGTCGAAGCCGCTGAAGCATGTCGGACCCCGTCCCAGAAAGGTCAGTTTCTGACGCGCGCCCTCAATGCTCCGTTCACAAGCAATGTTAGCGCTGGCTAACCATGCGGCGTGGTCCCCGTAATGAAGCGGGGAAAACTCACCCTTCTCCGTCACACGGGACAGGCCGCGTAGCGGCGAAAATTCCCGGCCTGAATGTAGGCGGCGCCAGCGAGTTTAGGTCCCGGCTCTCCGCCGAGCTCCAGCCGGGAGGACGGAAAGGGTGCGGGCGCGGGAAAGATTTTCGTGGGCCTTTGTCCCCGGCGCTCCATGCCGGCCCTATCCTTCACAGGTCTCCACCGCATGGAGAGGCGTCTCGGATCCAGACACCGAAGCGGCGGCGGGGATCGGTCGAGCGGGAAAGCTTGG
>JAEYWU010000032.1 GCA_023428785.1 Pseudomonadota bacterium | reverse complement strand
GGCTTGTAGGCCGGAGCCGCCTGGGCCCCCGCAGGGGCGGGGCCGGCCGGACCAGTTGCGGAGCGCTTGCCGAACACCCGGACCTAGCCCTTCTTGCGGAACAGGTTGGAGAACAGGCCGCCGCCGGACTTCTTGCCCGGAGCGGGCAGGGCGGCGATCTCCCGCTGGGACACGATCTGGGCCAGGGCCAGGAAGGATTCCGCGGCCTTGGACTTGGGTCCGGCCTCCAGGATCATCTGGCCGTTGTTGGCCGCCTCGCCGAACACCTTGGCGTCGAAGGGGATGATCATCGAAGGGTGCACGCCCAGGGCGGCGGCGAACTCCTTGAGGGGGATCTCGGGCCGGCCCGGCAGCCCGACCTGGTTCAGCACCAGCCTGGGCGGCGCGTCATTGGGACGGGCCTGACGCACCAGATCGATGATGTTCTTGGCGTTGCGCAGCGAGGCGAGGTCGGGCGCGGCCACGATCACCACCTCGTCGGACGTCACCAGAGTCTGGCGCATCCATTTGGACCAGCTGTGCGGCAGATCGAGGATCACGAAGGGCGCGGTGGAGCGGATCTTCTGGGTGACTTCCTCGAAGGCCTCGTGGGAGAGGTCCCAGTCGGCGTCCAGGGTCGCGGGCGCGGCGAACAGGCTCAGCCGGTCGGTGCAGCGCGCGGTCAGGCGGTCCAGCAGGGTGGCGTCCAGCCGCTCGGGCTGGCCCAGGGCGTCGGCGACGCCGCCAAGCGGATCCTGATTGAAGTCCAGGCCTGCGGTGCCGAAGGGCAGGTCGTAGTCCACGATCACCGTATTGGCCCCGACCCGCTCGGCCAGGGCGTAGGCGGTGTTGTGGGCGATGGTCGAGGCGCCGGAGCCGCCGCGCGCGCCGACGAAGGCGATCGAGCGTCCGATGAAGGGCCGCGCCGGGTCCGAGAACAGGCTGCCGATCGTCGAGATCAGTTGCAGCGGCTGAAGCGGGGCCACCAGATATTCGCTGACACCGCGCCGGATCAGCTCGCGATAGAGCATGATGTCGTTGGTCGCGCCGATGACCACCACCTTGGTGCCGGCGTCGCAGACCTCGGCCAGGGCGTCCAGGGCGTTGAGCAGCGCGTGTCCCATCAGGTCGCTCTCGACCATGACAAGGGCCGGCGTCGGCTCGCTGCGATAGGTTTCGATGGCCGCGATCAGGCCGCCGACGCGGATCTGGGTCGTGGCGCGCGCCATGCGACGGTCCTGACCGGCCCGTTCGGCCGCGGCCAGGGTGTCGGCGCGGTCGCCGAAAATGTGGATGGTGATACGGGGGATCGACACGGTCGACAGGGCCGCATCCGCCTGGGCGACGAGGTCCCCGACCGGATTGAACGGCGCAGGCGCCGACTGGGGGGCGGACATCAGGGCCTGGCCCGGCGGTTCCGCGCCGCCATGCCCGGCGTAGTCGCCGGGCGCCGGCAGCGATGCGTCGCCCGACGGCGCCGGTTGGCCCGGCTGGGTGGTCGGGACGAAGCGTAGCGGTTCGGACGCGGCGGCCGGCGTCGGAACCTGCGGTTCGTGCGGGTCGGGACGCGCGCCCATCGGCCCGGACAGGGCCGAGCCGTCCGACGGGAACTCGAGGTCAAACTCGTCCTCGAAGGCGTCGGCGCCGTAGGCGGAATTCCGGATGGGATTCATCGGCGGGCTCGTGGCTTTTGGGTCATCAGTCGATCGCGTTCGACAGCTGGACGGTGTCGTCGTCGATGCGGGTGCGGGTGTCTTCACCGGCGCGATAGCGCTCGATCACCACCGTGCGGCGGCCCGCGTCGGCAGGGTCCATCGGCCGCTGGCCGAGGATGTCACGCGGGTCGGCGATCTGTGCCGCCATGTTGGAGATGGTCGCGCAGCCCAGACCCATGGCCGTGCCGTTGTCGGCGTGGCGTGTCAGCGAGCCCCACTGGCTGGAGCAGCCATAGGTAACGGCCTGAAGCCGGGTGTAGCCCACCACGACGGGCGCGCGCGGGTGAGGAGCGCTGTAGGCGGCCAGCCGAACCGGCACGCCTGAGCCACGCAGCGATTCGGCGGCCGAATAGGCCATCTGCAAGGCGGCCGGATCGTCACCCGTCGGCGCCTCGACCACGATCTCGGGGCTGCCCTCGGCGCGGGCGCGCAGGGCGATATCGGCCAGGGCGCTGCGCTGCGGCGTCGACAGGCCCGCGTCATGCACGGCGAGGGCGATGCGGTCCATCTGCGGCTCTACCCGCAGTTGCCAGCGCGACAGCGGAGTGAGCGGCTGGGGTCCGCCGCCCGAGGCGGAGGTTCCGCAGGCCGACAGGGCCACGGCCGCCATGGCCAGACCGGTCAGGGAAAGCGCGAGACGCATCGGCGGCTCCTATTCGATCACATAGCCGACTGGGCCCTGCCACTGGCCGGCGGCCGGAGCGGACTGGTCGGGGCGGTAGGCGCGGTTCATGCGGCCCAGGAAAATGGTTTCGGCGTCCGAGGCGATCTCCAGACCATCGACGGGCGTCTGCAGCCGGGCGGGGTCGGTCGGATTGGCCAGATAGGGGGTGACGATGATCACCAGCTCGGTCTCGCCCGCCAGATAGTCGCGCGAGCGGAACAGCGCGCCCAGGACCGGTAGTTCGGTCATGCCCGGCAGGGCGTCGATGTTCTCGCGTGTGACTGACTGCATCAGGCCGCCGATCATCAGGCTCTGGCCCGAAGGAATCTCGACCGTGTTCGAGATGCGGCGCACCGTCAGCGCCGGGATCACCAGGGTGTTGCCGTCGCCGGCGCCCAGCGAAAAGGCGCCGTTGGTCGACAGGTCCGACACCTCTGCGGAGATGCGCAGCGAAATCCGGCCGCCTGACATCACCACCGGCGTGACCGTCAGGCCCACGCCATAGGGGCGGTACTCGATGACCACTCGGCCATTGTCGTCGACACCCGACGGGACCGGGAACTCACCGCCGGCCAGAAAATCGGCTTCCTCGCCCGAGACGGTGGTTACGTGCGGCTCAGACAGGATGCGCACGATCCCGACGCGCTCGAAGGCGCGAAGCGTGGCCGACACGCCGTTTCCGCCGATGGAGGCCGGCGAGTTGAAGGTGAAGGCGCCGCCGCCGACCTGACCGGCGTTGACCGCGAAGCCGGGCGTATTGGCCAGGACCCAGTTCGGATCCCCGCCGCTGTTGATAGACCCGCTCAGGGACACACCCAGCTGTTCGACGATGTTGCGCTGCATCTCGACCACCCGGACGTGGACCATGACCTGGTCCGATCCCGCGATCGACAGCATGTTCAGCACCAGTTCGGGCCGCTCCACGAAGGTGGCGGCGACGCGCTGGATCCGTTCGGATTCCCCGGCGCTGTCGACCGTGCCGGTCAGGATGATGGCGCCGTTGATGGCTTCGGCCGTCACATTGGCGTTGGGCGCGATGCGGCGGATCGTGTCGTGCAAGGCGCCGACCGGAGCGCCCACGCGGACGTTCAGGCTCAGGATCTGGCGACCCGCCGCGTCAAAGAACAAGGCGTCAGTGGCGCCGGGCGCCAGGCCCATCAGCACGATCCGGCGCTGCGATTGCAGCACGGCGTCCGCGACCGACGGGTTGGAGACGATGACGTCGCGCACATCGACCGGCAGTTCGATCACGGCGGACTCACCGCGCGGCAGGCTGAGGGACTGTGCGGCGTCAGAGCCGACGCCAACGCGGACCACCTGCTGGGACAGGGCCGGAGACGCCGAAACGACAGCGCCCAGGCTCAGGGCCGCCGCCGCCATCAGGCTCACGAAGGGGTTTCGGGACGCGGTCATGCGACAGGAACCTCGGTGACTTCGCCGTTTCTGAAGACGCGGACCGTCTGGGGGCCGCCGCTTTCGGCGCGGGTTGTCGGGCTGATGGCCGCGCCGGACGCCTCCTGGGCGTCAGCATAGGAACGCAGGACCAGATAGAGATCGCCCTGCGCCTGGGCGAAGGCCAGGACCTCGGCCTCTCGGGGTCCGACCTCAAGCGTGGCGTTCGAGCCCGAGACATTCTGGCTGTCGCCGGCCTCGGTGGTCTCGCCGATGGCCAGGACGCGGATGTTGCGCAGCACCGTGGCGGTGACATAGCCCTCGCGGCCGTCGATGGATTCCTCGGCACGGCGGCTCATGATCACATCCACCCGGTCGCCCGGCAGGATAAAACCGCCCGCGCCCGTTTCCTGCGAGACGGGCAGGGACATGGCGCGCATGCCCGGCGTCAGGACCACGGCCAGAAATCCGCTCTGTCCGGCGCGCACCAGCTTGGAGGCCACGATCGGCTCGCCGGCCAGAATGCGTTCGCGCACCACGGCGCCCACGACCTGCTCGCGAACGCCGCCGCCGGTCAGGCGCTCGGCGGCCCGCTGCACCTCGGCCGTCGCGCCACCGGAGCCCGAGGCCCGGTCTTCTTCGCCGGCCTCTTCTTCGCCGTCTTCACCGCCGCGGGCCGGCGTCGGCACGCTGGCGGCGCCCTCCACGATCCAGGCGGCATTGACGGCTTCGGCGGGGAAGGCGCGCCATTGCATGTCGGACTGTTCGATGCGGTCGCCGATCTCGAGGTCGCGTGAGGCGACAAGGACTTGCGACATGGGCGCCTCGGCCGGAGCGGCCGCTGCGGCGTTGACAGCCTCGCCGTCGCCCGAGCCCATGGCCCGCACCACGAGCGCAAGCCCGATGGCGGACACGGCCGCGACCGCGATGACGATGATGCGAGCTGGTTTCATCGGTCAGGATCCCTCCGGCCCTGCGCGGTTCTGCGCACGTGAGTCCGGTTGTTCCGCCGAGAGTGAGGCCCGCGAGTTAACGCTGACTTTATAAGCGGAGGCGGTTCAGGCGCCGGAGAAGGCAGCCATGATGGCGCTGTGCGGATAGGCGAACAGAACGCCGATCGCGATCGCCACGCCATAGGGGATGTCGCCCTTGGGCTGGAGCAGGCGCCCCATCCAGGCGGGACCGGCAGCGGCCAGGGGCGCGCCGGCGTTCCGCACGATCAACAGGGCCAGGCTGAAGAGTCCGCCGGTGACGGCCGTCGCCAGGATGAAGACCAGGGTTGCATCCAGGCCCAGCCACAGGCTGGCGGCGGCCATCAGCTTGGCGTCGCCGCCGCCCAGCAGGTTCAGAGCGAACAGGGCGACCCCCAGCATCAACGCGCCCAGGCCGATCGCGACATGAAGGCCGATCTCGACCGGTCCCAGCCCGGCGACCAGGGCCGCCGGCGCGAAGGCGGCGATCAGGACCAGCGAAATCCAGTTCGGGATCGTCATGGAGGTGACGTCGGTCAGGGCCGCGACGATGACCATCACGGGAAGGATGCAGAGCAGCAGGAGAGCGACAATATCCACAAGGGTCCTCCGGGTCGGTCCAAGGTCTAGCCGAGCGCCGTAAAGTTTCCGTCACCCGATACCCTGATCCAGAATTGGAAAGGGGGGCGGGGGGGGAGGAGGGGGCGC
>JAEYWU010000021.1 GCA_023428785.1 Pseudomonadota bacterium | reverse complement strand
GGTGAGGAGGGCCTTCACTCCGCCGCTGATGAGGCGCCGGGCCGATGATATCGGCACGGTCGGCAGGCCTCGTTCTTCCAGAAGCACATTGAGCACGCCGATCAGGTCAGGCGCGGTCTCCACGAGGGTGCCGTCGAGATCGAAGGCGAGAGTCCAGCCGGTCAGGTTCATGCCCGGCTTATTGGCCATGGGCGGCCGCCGCGCTAGACCCACGATGAAGCCGACCCAAGGGAATCGCCATGTCCGCACGCGCCGCCGTCATTCTCGCCGCAGGGCAGGGGACGCGGATGCGTTCGCCGCTGCCCAAGGTGCTGCATCCGCTGGCCGGACGGGCCATGCTGGATCATGCCATCGACGCGGCCGAGGCGCTGGGTTGCGAGAAGATCGTGGTGGTGGTCGGAACCCATTCGCCGGGGGTCGGCAAGCACGTCGAAAAGCGGCTGGGCGCTGGCGCGGTAGCCATTCAGGATCCGCCGCTGGGGACTGGCCACGCGGTGAGAGCGGCCGAGGCGGCGCTTGAGGGCTTCAAGGGCGACGTGGTCATCACCTACGCGGACTGTCCGCTCCTGCGGGCCCCGTCGATGCAGCCGATGTTCGGTGGCGAGGCCGCGGTAACGGTGCTGGGCTTCCGCGCGGCCGATCCGGGCGCCTATGGCCGGCTGGTCATGGGCGACGGCGAGGAGCTGATGCGGATCGTGGAGGCCAAGGAGGCGTCCGAGCACGAGCTGAAGGTCGACCGCTGCAACTCCGGCGTCATGGTCTGCGAGCGGGACCTGCTGTTCTCGCTGCTGAGCGAGGTGACGAACGCGAACGCCAAGGGCGAATACTATCTGACCGACATCGTCGAGTTGGCGCGGGCGCGGGGGCTGCATTGCCGGGCGACCTTCACCGACGAGGGTGCGGTGCAGGGGGTGAACTCCCAGGCCGAACTGGTTGCCGCCGAGGCGCAGTTCCAGGCGGTGCAGCGCGACCACTTCCTGACCAACGGCGTGCGAATGCCCGCGCCGGACACGGTCTGGTTCGCCTGGGACACCGAGGTCGCGGCGGGCAGTTCGATCGAGCAGCACGTGGTCTTCGGTCCCGGCGTGCGGATCGCCGGCCCCGCCAACATCCGCGCCTTCAGCCATCTTGAGGGGGCGGTGGTCGAGGCCGGAGCCGAGGTCGGGCCTTACGCGCGGCTGCGGCCCGGCGCGGGGATCGGACCGAAGGCGCGCGTCGGCAACTTCGTGGAGGTAAAGGCCGTGAAGATGGGCGAGGGCGCCAAGGCCAACCACCTGTCCTATCTGGGCGACGGCGAGGTCGGGGCGGGCGCCAACATCGGCGCGGGCACGATCTTCTGTAACTACGACGGGTTCAACAAGGCGAAGACGGTCGTGGGCGAAGGGGCCTTCGTGGGCTCCAACTCCGCGCTGGTCGCGCCGGTGACGATCGGGGCGGGAGCGATGACGGGCTCGGGCTCGGTCGTGACTGAGGATGTTCCGGACGGCGCCCTGGCGCTGGGCCGGGCCAAGCAGGAAAACAAGGCCGGCTGGGCGACGAAATTCCGCGCGCTGATGACCGAGCGGAAGGCGCGAAAATGACGCCGGACGATCAGAAGCGCATCGCGGGCGAAGCGGCCGCCGAACGGGTCGAGCCGGGGATGATCGTGGGCCTCGGCACCGGCTCGACGGCGGCGTGGTTCGTGAAGGCGCTGGCGGCGCGGGGGCTGGAGGGCCTGCGATGCGTGCCGACATCGGAGGCGACGGCGGAGCTGGCGCGGTCGCTGGGCCTGACGATGGTCACGCTGGAAGACGTGTCGCGCATCGACCTGACGGTCGACGGCGCCGACGAGATCGGGCCTGGGCTGGCGCTGATCAAGGGCGGCGGCGCGGCCCTGCTGCGCGAGAAGCTGGTCTGGGAGGCGTCGGAGCGCTGCATCGTCATCGCCGACGCGGGCAAGGTGGTGAAGACGCTGGGCGCCTTTCCGCTGCCGATCGAGGTGGTGGCCTTCGGGCACAAGACGACGGGCAACCGGATCGCCGACGTGCTGCTGGACCACGACATCCAGATGCCCGCGCGGGTGCGCACGGCGGATCGGGGACTGGTCCGCACCGACGGCGGCAACCTGATCTATGACGCCGCCTGCAAGGCCATCCACGAACCGGCGCGCCTGGCCGACGACCTGAAACTGATCACCGGCGTGGTCGAGCACGGCCTGTTTCTCGACCTGGCCGACGAGGCGATCGTGGGGACGGACGCGGGGGTGGAGGTGTTGGCGCCCTAGGAGGGATGCCGACCCAGCTCGTCGAACTCGTGCGAGAATTCGGGGAGTCCGAGGCGATCCTTGGCTAACAAAAATTCGCTTCGGCTCAAGGGGCCGATCACGTTGTCAGCGTCAAAGCGCTGAGCCTCGTCGGGCGCTCGGATCACGTAGTAGTATTCGATCGCTCCTTCGTTGGGCGACGGCTCTCGCATGAACGGCTCGTGCACAACCCTTGCGATGACGAGGTGATGGTCATCGATTCCGGCGGCAAAGACCGTTGGGCCGGGCAACCCGTCGCCAATGCAGTCGCCGCCGCGCTCTCCCGGAAAGTCGCGGCAGACGCCCATGTCTTCCATGCTATCGACGGCAACAAGGCGATAGGGGCCGCCGAGGCGCTGATCGTAGACGAAGCCAGAAAATGGAATGCAGGCAGCAAGGCCAACAGCCAAGGCCGCGCCAAGCACAACGAGGAAGCGAAGGGGCCGCATTCCTTCACGCTCTCATCTGAACCACCTTACTGCAATGCCGCGTCGACGAACGGGAGCGCAGCGCCCTCACACCGCCATGAAGATCACATTGGCGTAGTTGTGGAGCAGGACGGGCAGCAGGAGGCTGCCGGTCTTTTCGCGGAGCCAGACGAGAATCAGGGCCGGGCCGCCGGTGAGGGCGAGGGTCAGGGGATCGAAGCTGAAGCCCTCCGCGCCGTAACCGAAAGCATGGTCGATACCGAAGGCGAGGCTGGTCACGACCGCGGCCCAACCCATCGGAGCACCGAGGATGCGCAGGGGCCGCTCGAAGGCCTCGTTGAGCATCAGAAGCAGGACGCCGCGATAGAAGAGCTCTTCCTCCAGCCCCGGCATGGTGAGCTGGAAGGCGAAGTCCTCCGTCGAGCCGCCTTCGCCGCCCATCCAGATCGCCAGCCCGCCGAAGATCAGGACGAGCAGGCCCGAGACGATCAGGGCGCCGGTCAGGCCGCGCCGATCCTGGGCCAGGGTGACGCCCGATCGCCGCAGCCCTAACGCCGGATGGGCCGCGACGGCCAGCGAGCCGACTAGGGCGAGCATCTTGCCCGTCCAGTTCCAGGTCTCGCCGACGCCCGGAATGGGGATCAGGCCCCAACCGTTGGTCAGCAGGGCGTCGTGGACGATCACCAGGCCGAGCGCGGCGATGATCCACCCCCAATAGACGCGGCCGCGATGCAGGACCGCGCCGACCGCGCAGGCGGCGAGGATGATCCCGGCGACGGCCAGGACGGAGACGAGGGCGTTGGGCATGGGTTCCCCTGAGTTGTTCAGGGGAGAGGCGGCGAGGGGGCCCTGCGGATGCGGGTTACGGCGATTTCATCAGCCCTTGCCTCCGCTCACTCGGGCAATCTTTGGGAAGAACGGTAGGTGGGTGATTTCGCGCCAGAGCGCGCCTAGATAGAGGGCCAAGTCCTCCCGCCGCCGAAACGAGACGCCCCCATGCCCACCTACGACTACGACCTCTTCGTCATCGGCGCGGGCTCCGGCGGAGTGCGGGCCGCGCGGCTGGCGGCGCTGGAAGGCAAGCGGGTCGCGGTGGCCGAGGAGTACCGGGTTGGCGGCACCTGCGTGATCCGGGGCTGCGTGCCCAAGAAGTTCATGGTCTATGCCTCTGACTTCGCGCACGAATTCAAGATCGCGGAGGGGTACGGCTGGACCGTCGGCGAAGCGAGCTTCGACTGGCCCAGGTTCATCGAGTCCAAGGACGTCGAGATCGCGCGGCTGTCGGGCATCTATGCCGCCAATCTGGCCAAGGCGGGCGCAGATCTGGTGCATGGCCGCGCGGTCCTGAAGGACGCCCATACGGTCGAGGTGACCAAGGAAGGCCAGGAAAACCGGACCATCACGGCCGACCAGATCCTGATCGCGACGGGCGGCCGGCCGTGGGTTCCGGCCGATCTGCCGGGTATCGAGCACGCCATCACCTCGGAAGAGGCCTTCCATCTGCCGGAACTGCCGAAGAGGATTCTGATCGCGGGCGGCGGCTATATCGCGGTGGAGTTCGCAGGCATCTTCGCTGGTCTGGGCGTCGAGACGACCCTGATTTATCGCGGCCCCAACATTCTGCGTGGCTTCGACGATGACGTCCGCGCCCATCTCGCCGACCAGATTCAGAAGCGCGGCATCAAGGTGATCCTGGGCTGCGAGCACGAGGCGATCGAGCAGAGCGAAAGCGGGCTGATCAACAAGCTGAAGAACGGCATGGAGCTGGAGACCGACGTGGTGATGTTCGCCACCGGCCGCGAGCCCCATGTGAAGGGCCTGGGCCTGGAGACTGCCGGGGTGGAGCTGAACGAGCAGGGGGCCATCAAGGTCGACGAATATTCGCGCACGACGGCCGACAACATCTGGGCCGTCGGCGACGTGACCGACCGGTTCAACCTGACGCCGGTCGCTATCCGCGAGGCCGTGGCTTTTGTCGAAACCGCCTTCAAGAACAATCCGACGAAGATGGATTATGCGGACATCCCGACCGCCGTCTTCTCGCAGCCGCCGGTCGGCGTGGTCGGCCTGAGCGAGCATGACGCTCGCCAGAAGTACGGCAAGGTCGACGTCTACATGACCCGCTTCCGGTCGATGCGCTACGCCTTCGCGGGTGGCGAGGAACGCATGTTGATGAAGCTGATCGTGCGGGCCGACAACAATGTGGTCGTGGGCGTCCACATCGTCGGGCCGGACGGGCCGGAGATGATCCAGCTGGCCGGGATCGCGGTGAAGGCGGGCCTGACCAAGGCCCAGTGGGATGCGACCTGCGCGCTGCATCCGACGGCGGCCGAAGAGCTGGTGACATTGCGCGAGAAATATCAGGACCCGACGCTGCAGGCCGCCGAATGACACGGCCTGAGGGGGGCGCGCCTTACGCCAGCTGGGTCTTTCTGGCCCTGATCGCGATCACGCCGTTGACGGCGTATCTTTGGCCCTTCGGCCTGGCGGCCTTCACGCCGATCGCGGCTATCATCCTGATCCCGCTGTTCCGCTCCTCGAAGCCCAGCGTGACCTGGACAGCGCTTCTGCTGTTCCTGCTCTATGGCCTGGCCGCGACCCTGTGGAGCCCGGTCTTCGCCTCGCATGGTCCGGTCCAGGACTATGCCGACGCTGAGAGCCAGACCTGGGGCAAGCTGGTCATGAACGCCGGCCTCTACGCCGTGCTGGTCGGGATCGCGGCCCGGCTTCCGGTCGCGACGATGAA
Source organism: Pseudomonadota bacterium (assembly GCA_023428785.1). Classification (GTDB taxonomy): domain Bacteria; phylum Pseudomonadota; class Alphaproteobacteria; order Caulobacterales; family Caulobacteraceae; genus Brevundimonas. Next base: position 11,469 of record JAEYWU010000021.1, on the reverse strand, counting down.
ACGGCTGGGCCTGGTCTTCATGGTCGGGGCGACGGCTCTGGGGGCGGTCCTCCTGCTTGAAGGAGCGTGGGGGACGCGCCTGTATCATCTGATCACCCAGGCTTCCGGCGATGGCATGCGACCGGATCTGGAACGCAAGAATGTGGCCCAGGGGACGTATTCTCTGGCCCTGATGTACTGGCCCGCCGTCACCATGATGGCTCACCGCGGGTGGAAGCGTGCGATCGTCGTCCTGACGCTGGCGGTCATCGGAGCGCCGATCCTGCTCCATACCTGGGCGCCCGTGGCGGCGGTTCTCATGGGCGGGGTGGTCTGGTGGCTGGCGCGGCGGCTGGGCGAGCGGGCCGGGATGGTGCTGGGCGCCGCTGTGGCCGCCGTGATCCTGCTGGCGCCGTGGGTGGTCCTGGCCGCGGCGCCGGTGATGGAATGGGCCGGCGGGCGGCTGGGCGCCTCCTGGGCCGCGCGGCTGGATATCTGGGCCTTTACCGCGGAGCAGACGCTGCGCCATCCGCTGTTCGGCTGGGGCCTGGACGCCAGCCGGGCCTTCCAGCCCTTCATGCTGCACCCCCATTCCGCGCCGTTGCAGGTGTGGCTGGAGCTGGGCCTGGCCGGCGCCGTCCTGTTCGCCGGGGCCTGGTTCGCCGTGACCAGGGCCGCGAGCCGTATCGGACCTCAGGGCGTGGCGGCAGCTGCCACCTATTTCACCATCGGCGCGCTCAGTTTCGGGGTCTGGCAGGAGTGGTGGCTGGGTCTGGGGGCCCTGACAGCCATCTGGGTCATGATTTCGGACGCCAGATTCGCGCCCAAATACGACACGATGATTGAGGCTTAACCTGAGTGAGCCTAGATAGCGGACATGAATACGCGTTGGACGCCCCGTAGCTGGAGAGAAAAGCCCGTCAGCCAGATGCCGACGGACTATCCGGACACGTCCGCGCTCCAGGCCGCCGAGGACGAACTGCGGGCCTTTCCGCCGCTGGTTTTCGCGGGCGAGGCGCGCCGCCTGACCAGCCGTCTGGCCGAGGTCGAGGCCGGCCGCGCCTTCCTGCTGCAGGGCGGCGACTGCGCCGAGAGCTTCAAGGAGTTCTCGACCGACAATATCCGCGACACCTTCCGCCTGATCCTGCAGATGGCGGTCGTGCTGACTTTCGCGGGCGGCAAGCCGGTGGTGAAGGTCGGCCGGATCGCGGGTCAGTTCGCCAAGCCGCGCTCGTCGCCGGTCGAGCAGATCGGTGATGTCGAGCTGCCCAGCTATCGCGGCGACATCATCAACGGCATGGCCTTTGAGTCTCGGGAACGCATCCCGGACCCGAACCGCCTGCTGAAGGCCTATCACCAGTCCAGCGCCACCCTGAACCTCCTGCGGTCGTTCGCGGAAGGCGGCTTTGCGGACCTGCACAACATCCACCGCTGGACGCTGAACCGCGCCCACGAGGCGGGCTATTCGGCGCGCTACCGCGAACTGACCGACAAGATCGGCGAGAGCCTGGACTTCATGCGGGCCGTGGGTGTGACCCCGGAATCGCATCCGGACATCTCGCGCGTGGAGTTCTTCACCAGCCACGAGGCCCTGCTGCTGAATGTCGAGGAGGCCCTGACGCGGGTCGAGCCGTCGACCGGCGAGTGGTTCGACACCTCGGCCCACATGCTGTGGATCGGCGAACGGACCCGTCAGCTGGACGGCGCCCACATTGAGTTCATGCGCGGGATCAGGAACCCGATCGGTCTGAAGTGCGGGCCGACGATGGAGCCGGAAGACCTGCTGCGCCTGATCGACGCCCTGAACCCGGGCAATGAGCCGGGCCGGCTGACGCTGATCGGCCGCTTCGGCTTCGACAAGGTCGGCGAGCGGCTGCCGGCGCTGATGGCGGCGACCAAGCGCGAGGGCAAGAAGGTTGTCTGGTCGATCGACCCGATGCACGGCAACACCCAGAAGGCGCACAACGGCTTCAAGACCCGCCCGTTCGAGCGGATCCTGGGCGAGGTGCGCGGCTTCATCGATGTGGCCGAGGCCGAGGGCGTGCACCCCGGCGGCGTCCATCTGGAAATGACCGGTCAGGATGTGACCGAATGCATCGGTGGGGCCCAGGCCCTGACCGAGGACGACCTGTCGAGCCGCTATCACACCCACTGCGATCCGCGCCTGAACGCGGACCAGGCGCTGGAGTTGGCCTTCCTCGTTGCCGAGCGCCTCAAGGCGGCCCGGACGAAGCGGTCGGAGGCCGCGTGAACCCGGCGGGCAAGGTCGCCTTTCAAGGAGCGCGCGGCTCCTTCAGCTATGAGGCCTGTCTGGCCTTACGGCCGTGGGACGAGCCCCGGGGCTACGCCACCTTCGCCGAGGCGATTGGAGCGGTGGCGTCGGGCGCGTGCGACTGTGCCCTGATCCCGGTTGAAAACTCGACAGTCGGCCTGCTGCCCGAGCCCAATCGGCTGATCGAGGAACACGGCCTGAAGATCGTCGGCGAGGCCTGGCGGCCGGTCCGCCAGATGCTGATGGGGCTGCCGGGCGCCCGGCTTCAGGATATCAAGACCGTCGAGAGCCATCCGGTGGCGCTGGGCCAGTGCAAGGTGCTGATCCACGAACTCGGGCTGGAGGCGATTGAGGCCTATGACACTGCCGGCGCGGCCGAACTGGTGGCCCAGTCGGGCGATCCCAGCCGGGCCGCTATCGCCCCGGCGGTCGCGGCGGAGATCTACGATCTGAGGATTCTGCGCCACGACATGCAGGATTCAGCCGATAATCGGACGCGTTTCGTCGTTCTGGAACGCTGATCACTTGACGAAGGGAGCGGTTTGACCCGCCAATGCCCGGGTCGGCATCCCGCCGACGAGGCTATCTCGATGCTTACGCGCGCTGACATCTTGTCCCGTCCCGCCTTTGGGTTCGGTCGCGCGTATTATTTTGGCTTCGCGTTTCGATACGCCGGCTGAGGGCTGTCTTTCTAAGAACCTGACCTCTCCGGCGACCGCTTCAACAGAAAAGCGGCCGTGAACCCGTATCCCGAATTCGAAATCCGAGACCTCCCATGCTTACGAACACCCGCGCCCAGCAAGAGGCGCAAGATACCGCCCCCGCCAACGACCTGAGCCCCGAGCAGCTGACGCTGCAGGCGCTGCGTCACGAGATCGACCGCATCGACGAACAGATGCTGGACCTGCTGAACCGCCGCCTTGAGATCGCACGGCGCGTCGGCAAGGCCAAGGATGCGCCGCACGGCCCGCACCTGAACCTGCGGCCCGACCGCGAGGCCGCGGTTCTGGACCGGCTGATGGGCAAGGCCACCGAACTGACCCGTCCGGCCGTCGGCCCAATCTGGCGCGAGGTCATCGCGGCGGGTCTGGCCCAGCAGGGCACGATCAGCGTCGCCCTGTGGCGCAGCGCCGAGGATGGCCGGACCTGGGACCGCGCCCGCCAGCGCTTCGGCTCGCAGGTGACCTACATGGGCGTCGCCAATCCCAAGGCGGCGCTGGATGCGGCGCGGCTCGGCAATACGGTGGCGGTCCTGAACCTGTCGGCGGATCACCCTTGGTGGATGGATCTGGAGCGCGACTACCCCGACCTGTGGGTCTTCGAGAGCCTGGACGACGCGCGCGGCACGCCTGTGGCGCTCTGCGTCGGCCGCATGGACCCCGCCAGCCTCGCCCAAGGCCGTGTTTTTTCAGTCACCGCCGGCGGCGACGCCGGCGAAGGGCAGGGGCGTCGCCGCACTCTGGCCTCGCACCACGGCTGGACTCTGGCCGTCACCGAGGGCGGCCCGCAGACCATGGACCGGGCCCACGGCGTGATCGGGCGGTGTGGCTGAGGGCGCGCTAGCTCTTCACCTTCACATAGCTCCCCGGCGCGGGCTCGATGGGCTTGAGCGGTCCCTTGCTCGGATCCCGCGCGTCCACCCATTCGCCCGACTTGTCGTGGAGCCAGGCGGCCCAGTGATTCCACCACGAGCCGGGATGTTCGACGGCGCCCGCCTGCCATTCAGCGAGGGAGGCGGGGAGTTGGTCGTTGATCCAGTGCTGATACTTGTTGGCGACCGGCGGATTGACCACGCCGGCGATATGGCCCGATCCCGCGAGCGTCAGGGTCACCTCGGCGTTCGAGAAGGCGCGGGCTGAGCGGTAGACCGAGTTCATCGGCGCAATGTGGTCTTCCCGGCTGGCCTGGAAGTACAGCGGGATGGTCACCTTCGACAGGTCGAGCCGTTCGCCGCCCATGGTCATCTGACCCTGTGTGAGGGCGTTCTTGCCGTACATCGAGCGCAGATAGTCGAGGTGCAGGGTCTTGGGCATGCGCGTCTGGTCGGCGTTCCAGAACAGCAGGTCGAAGGCCGGCGGCGCCTTGCCCATCAGGTAGTTGGACACGAAGAACGACCAGATCAGGTCGTTGGCCCGAAGCGCATTGAAAGTGTCGGCCATGGCCGCGCCGGGCAGGACGCCGCCGGCGGCGTCCATCTTCTGCTCTATCTCATCCAGCCAGTGCTCGTCGGTGAAGAGTAAGAGGTCGCCGGCCTCGGCGAAGTCGTGCTGGGCGGCAAAGAAGGTGGTGGCGTTGACTCGCTTGTCGCCGGTCGCGGCCATGTGGGCCAGCGCCGCGCCCATCAGGGTGCCGCCGATGCAGTAGCCCACGGTGTTCAGCCGATCGGTCCCGCACTGCTCCATGACCTTCTGGGTCGCGCGGTAGATGCCCTTTTCCAGGTAGTCGTCGAAGCCGAAGTCGGCCTTGTCCTTGTCCGGATTGACCCAGGAGCAGACGAAGACGGTGAACCCCTGAGCCGTCAGCCAGCGGATCATCGAGTTCTTGGGCTGGAGGTCCAGGATGTAGAACTTGTTGATCCAGGGGGGGAAGATCAGCAGCGGAATGGCCCGCTGCTTGTCCGTCGCCGCATCGAACTGGAGCAGTTCGAACAGCTCGTCTCGCCAGACGACCTGGCCGGGGGCGGTGGCGACGTTCTTGCCGACCTCGAACTGGCCGTAGTCGGCCTGGCTGATCTTCAGATTGCCGTCGCCCCGCTCCATGTCGGCGGCGAAGTTCTGCATCCCCTTGACCAGGCTCTCGCCCGAGGTGGCCATCAGCTCCTTCAGCGCGACCGGGTTGGAGGCGAGGAAGTTCGATGGGGAGAAGGCGTCGGTCAGAAGCTTGGTGAAGAACTCGGCTCGGCGGCGCGTGCGCGGGTCTACGTCCTCGGCCGAGGCGACCAGATTGTTCAGCCAGTTCGACGAAAGCAGATAGGACCGCCGCATAACGTCAAAGACGGGATTCTCGGACCACTCCGGCGCGGCGAACCGCTTGTCGCGCGCGGCAAGGGGCTCCATTGGCTGGCCGGTCGCGGTGCGGGCCGCGTCGGTCCACAGGTCCATATAGCCCTTGAAGAGCTCGGCCTGGGCCTGGAACAGCTTCTCGGGCCGCGCGGCCAGCGACGTCATGACCGAGGTCATCGCCGGGGCCACATTGAACGGATCCGGCGACAGGGCGGCGGGACGGTCGGCCTGTTTCAGAGCGGCCTCGGCGATGACCTGCTGGGCCGTCATGGCCGCGCGGGCCAGGTTCATGGACAGCTGCTCTAGCGCTTCGCGCGACGGCATTTCGGCGTCCCCGAACGGCGAGGCGGCAGGCTGGGGCGGCGGCGGGGCCTTGGGCGCCGGTTCAGGCGCTGCCTCGACCCTGGCCGCCTTCGGAGCGCGCGGCTTCGCCGGGGCCTTGGGGGCGTCGGTTTTGGTCGCCTTCGCCGTCGTCGGGCGTTTCGGCCGGGCCATTTGAGGCTCCTCATGCTTCCTCACGCCGTCAGGATGGCATATGACCAGCGACGAAATGAACGGAAATCTGGTCCGAATCGGAAGCTTGTCGCGGTTTATCGCGCTAGCGGCGCTCGCGGGCGCCCTGACGGGCTGCATGGCCTATGACCCGTTCAACCAGGGCATCGATCCGAACTCCGCCGCAGCCCAACGCGTCGAGGCGCTGGCACGGGCCGACGACAGCTATCCGCGCTGGGCCGATTTTCCGGCTGCGCCGCAGAACGTTCCGACTCCGCTGGAAATTCGCAACCAGGTGCTGGCTCTGGAGGCCGCCGACGCCCAGCTGAACCGGCAGGTCGCGGCCATCGACTGGACGCTGAACGAGGGCGATGGCGACCCGTGGGCGCAGCGCGTTCGCAACCGCATCGACCCGCGGATGGCCCAGCCGGTCGATCCCGGTGAGGTGGCCGAGGCCCTGCGCTGGGCCCAGGCGCTGCGTGAGCGCTCTGATCCGCCGCCGCAGATCAACGACTAGCGTCCTGTCCGCGCCCTTTCTTGGTGTCTCGCGTTCGGTGTCCGGCCGGGCCTGGCGCGCTCGCGCGGCCAACCCCGAGGATGTGCTGGCGATCCAGCGGTCCGAGGGCCTGACGGAGGTCCTGGCCCGCGCGATCGCGTCCCGGGGCGTGAGCCCGGAGGCGGCGGCCGACTACCTCAGGCCTTCGCTACGCAACCTGTTTCCCGATCCGTCCAGTTTCGCCGACATGGACGAGGCAGCGCGGGCGCTCGTCGATGCGCTTGAAGCGCGGACCGCGATCTGGGTGCTGGCCGACTATGATGTGGACGGCGGCTCCTCGGCGGCCCTGCTGGTCCGCTGGTTCCGGGCCATGGGCCACGAGATCGAGATCTATGTCCCCGACCGCCTGCTGGAGGGTTACGGCCCCAATCCGCTGGCCTTCCAGCGGATGAAGGACGCCAGCGCGGGTCTGGTCGTCACGGTCGACTGTGGCGCGGCGGCCCATTTGGCGCTCGAGGCTGCGGCCGATCTGGGGATCGAGGTGGTGGTGGTCGATCATCATCTGATGCGTGGGGATCCGCCGCGCGCGCGGGCCGTGGTCAATCCCAACCGGCTGGATGACACCTCCGGCCAGGGCAATCTGGCGGCGGCCGGGGTCGTCTTCGTCCTGCTGGCGGCCCTGAACCGCGAAGCGCGCGCCCGGGGGCTTTTCGCGGACCGCCCGGAGCCGGACCTGCGCCAGTGGCTGGATCTGGCGGCCATGGGGGCCTTCTGTGACGTCACGGGCCTGACCGGCTTCAATCGGGCGCTGGCGGCGCTGGGCCTCAAGGTCATGTCGCGCTGGGAGAACCCCGGCCTGCGCGCCCTGATGGGCGTGGCGGAGTGCGAACTCAAGGAGGCCAGTCCCTTCCACGCCGGCTTCATCCTGGGGCCGCGCATCAATGCGGGCGGGCGGATCGGACGGTCGGATCTCGGGGCCCGGCTGTTGTCCAGCGACGATGCGGCCGAGGTCGCCGAATTGGCCGCCGAACTGAACGTCCTGAACGGCCAGCGCCGCGAGGTCGAGAAGGACATTACCGAGGCCGCCGCCCATCAGGTCGAGCGGGCCTCCAACTTCGATCCCCAGGCCCCGGTGATCCTGGCAGCCGGAGAGGGCTGGCACCCCGGCGTGATCGGGGTCGTGGCCGGGCGGCTGAAGGACCGCTGGCGCAGGCCCGTGGTGGTCGTGGGTCTGGATGAGGCCGCGGGCGTCGGCAAGGGCTCGGGACGGTCGATCCCGGGCGTGAATCTCGGCCGCGCGGTGCAGGAGGCCTTTGACGAGGGCCTGCTGCTGGCCGGCGGCGGCCACGCGATGGCAGCGGGCCTGACGGTGAAGACCGAGATGCTGCCGGACCTGCGCGCCTTCCTGAATGAACGTCTCGCGCAGGAGGCCGAGGCGGCCATCGCCCAGGATGCGCTGGAAATCGACATGCTGACCACGGCGCGCGCGGCGGACCGGGCCCTGTTCGAATCGTTTCAGGTCCTGGCCCCGTTCGGCCCGGCGAATCCGGAGCCTGTTTTCGCCCTTTCCGGCGTTCTGGTGCGGGACGCGCGAGTGCTGAACAACGGCCATGTCAGTTGTCGTCTGACCGATCCGGACGGCGCCTCGATCCGCGCCATCGCCTGGCGCGCGGCGGAAACCGAGGTGGGACAAGCGCTTCTGACTTCTGGCGGCTCGCTGGATGTCGTCGGTGTGCTCAAGCCGGATGACTGGAACGGCCGCCGGGGCGTGCAACTGGAAATCCAGGACGTCAGCGATCCAAGAAGAGCGATCTGAGGGGCTTGCGTCGGCATATCGACGCGGCTATATCGCCCGCTCTCGCGGCCGAGTGGTCCCTTCGTCTATCGGTTAGGACGTCAGGTTTTCAACCTGAAAAGAGGGGTTCGATTCCCCTAGGGACTGCCACCGCGAGCCTTTCCCGACATCGATACGCCAACCGTCTGGGGACCGTTTCCCGCAACGCTTGAACCGCGTGTGCGAAGCGCCACATAGTCTTCACAATGCCCGCCGAGAGTCGGGGGCAGGGACCTCGGCCCCGCACTGGGGCGTTGTCCTGACGGCCGGGCGCCATCCGTGGCGGCGGCCAGGAGAAGTAAATGTCCGATACCCAAGTCCTGCCGGTCCTGCCGCTCCGGGACATCGTCGTCTTCCCGCACATGGTCGTGCCGCTGTTCGTCGGCCGCGACAAATCCGTGCGCGCGCTCGAGGCGGTGATGAGCGGCGGCAAGCAGATCCTGCTGGCGACCCAGAAGAACTCTACCGACGACGATCCGTCGCCTGAGGCGATCTATCCGATCGGCGTGGTGGCCAATGTGCTCCAGCTTCTGAAGCTGCCCGACGGCACCGTGAAGGTCCTGGTCGAGGGCAAGTCGCGCGCGTTCATCGAGGCCTTCACGGACCAGCCCGACTATTTCGAGGCCAGGTTCCGGGCCCTTCCGGATGAGGACGCCGAGGCCGAGGAGGTCGAGGCCCTGAGCCGCGCCGTCGTCGAGCACTTCGAGAACTATGTGAAGCTCAACAAGAAGGTGCCGCCCGAGGCGCTTTCGGCCATCCCCAACATTACAGACCCGTCTGCCCTGGCGGATTCGGTCGCGGCCCATCTGGCGGTGAAGATCGCCGACAAGCAGGGCCTGCTGGAAACCATCTCCGTCGCCCGGCGCCTGGAGAAGGTGTTCGGTATGATGGAGGGCGAGATCTCGGTCCTGCAGGTCGAGAAGAAGATCCGCAGCCGCGTCAAACGCCAGATGGAGCGCACCCAGCGCGAATACTATCTGAACGAACAGATGAAGGCGATCCAGCGTGAGCTGGGTGAGCAGGACGACCAGCGCGACGAGCTGATGGAGCTCGAAAAGCGCATCCGCAAGACCAAGCTCAGCAAGGAAGCGCGCGCCAAGGCCGAAGGCGAGCTGAAGAAGCTGCGCAACATGAGCCCGATGTCGGCGGAATCGACGGTGGTGCGCAACTACCTCGACTGGCTGCTGTCGGTGCCGTGGGGCAAGGCGCGCCAGAAGCCGATCGACCTCAACAAGGCCGAGGACATCCTCGAGGAGGATCACTACGGGCTTGAGAAGGTCAAGGAACGCATCCTTGAGTACCTCGCCGTCCAGGCCCGCACCGGCAGCCTGAAGGGCCCGATCCTGTGCCTCGTCGGCCCGCCCGGCGTCGGCAAGACCTCGCACGCCAAGTCCATCGCCAAGGCGACGGGCCGCGAAAACGTCCGCCGGTCTCTGGGCGGCGTACGCGCCGAGAGCGAGATCCGCGGTCACCGCCGGACCTACATCGGATCGATGCCCGGCAAGATCATCCAGTCCATGAAGAAGGCCAAGACGACCAACGCCTTCATCCTGCTGGACGAGATCGACAAGCTGGGCGCCGACTGGCGCGGCGACCCGTCCTCGGCTCTGCTCGAGGTGCTGGACCCGGCCCAGAACAACACCTTCGGCGACCACTATCTCGAGGTCGACTACGACCTGTCGCCGGTCATGTTCGTGACGACGGCCAACTCGCTGAACATGCCCCAGCCGCTGCTGGACCGCATGGAGGTGATCCGTATCTCGGGCTATACCGAGGACGAGAAGGTCGAGATCGCCAAGCGCCACATCCTGCCCAAGCTGGCCAAGGATCATGGGCTGAAGGAAGGCGAATGGACGGTGCCGGAGAGCTCGATCCGCGACCTGATCCGCTACTACACGCGTGAAGCCGGCGTGCGGAACCTCGAGCGCGAACTCGGCGGCCTGGCCCGCAAGGCCGTGCGCGAAATGTCCAAGGAGAAGGTGGTCTCCATCGACGTCGACGCCGAGCGGCTGGCCCGCTACGCCGGGGTGCGCAAGTACCGCCACGGCGAGACGGACGAGATCGATCAGGTCGGCATTATCACCGGCCTGGCCTGGACCGAGTTCGGCGGCGACATCCTGACGATCGAGGCGGTCAAGATGCCCGGCAAGGGCCGCATGACCGTCACCGGCAACCTCAAGGAGGTGATGAAGGAATCGATCTCGGCGGCCGCCTCCTATGTGCGCGCGCGCTCGCTGGAGTTCGGAATCAAGCCGCCGGTGTTTGAACAGACCGATGTCCACGTCCACGTGCCCGACGGCGCGACGCCCAAGGACGGTCCGTCGGCCGGCATCGCCATGGTCACGGCCATGGTGTCGGTTCTGACCGGCAATCCGATCCGCAAGGACATCGCGATGACCGGCGAAGTCACCCTGCGGGGACGGGCGACGGCCATTGGCGGGCTGAAGGAAAAGCTCCTGGCGGCCCTTCGATCCGGCATCAAGACGGTCCTGATCCCGCAGGAAAACGTCAAGGATCTCGAGGACATACCGGCCAACGTCAAGGACGCCCTGGAGATCATCCCGGTCTCCAATGTCGATGAGGTGCTCAAGCACGCCCTGACCCGGCCCCTCACGCCGGTGGAATGGGATCCTGAGGCCGAGCCGCTGCCCCGGCCGGTCGCCGAAGACCCCTCCGGCGGTGTCGTCGCGCACTAAGCGTAGGCGCAAACCCTTGCAGGAACGCGGTTTCAGCGGTGCTGAGACCGCGTTTCTCTTTTGACGCGAGAGGATTCCCTGCTCTAATGATCGGGCATGAGGCTTGGTGAGTCGCAGTTCTAGTCGACACAGGCCTCCAAAAGGGTTGGGAGACCAAACATGACCAAAGCCGAACTCATCTCCGCCATGGCGGACGCAGCCGGCCTCTCGAAGGAACAAGCCAAGAAGGCCCTCGACGCCTTCACCGACAGCGTCACCTCGTCGCTCAAGAGCGGCAATGACGTGCGTCTGGTGGGCTTCGGCACCTTCGTTTCGGTGACCCGTGCCGCTGGCACGGCGCGCAACCCGCGCACCGGCGAGACCGTTGCCCGTCCGGCCTCCAAGACCGCTCGCTTCCGCGTCGGTGAAGGCCTGAAGACCGCCCTGAACGGCTAATCGCCCTCAGGCATTGAGTTGGGGGAGGGCGCGGGCTAAGGCTCGCGCCCTTTCTCTATCTCGGGCCCTGGATCATCCGATCCGGTCCCGGACGGGCGGCTAGCTCAGCGGTAGAGCGTCTCGTTTACACCGAGAGGGTCGGGGGTTCGATCCCCTCGCCGCCCACCATTCCCCGGCCTGTCGTCGGCGTCGTTCCTGTCGTCGAAGTCGCCGGAACCGTGTCGTCGAATTCTCTGCGAAGTATCACGCCATGAAAAAAAAAA